>CAZLNZ010000053.1:0-1565 GCA_964561145.1 uncultured Christensenellaceae bacterium | reverse complement strand
TGCACGCATTAAACCTTGTGAACGGTGACAATCCCGTGATTAATACCACGACAGGTGAGACTGTATTTAAGCAGGATTCGTTTACCAAAGTTGACGATAACCATTCGCACAGCAAGGAGAATTGCCAAGATAGTACTAACGGGGCACATGTAACGACTGAAAAGAATCTTGTTCTTCTTGAAGATTACAAACTGACCGATCGTCAATATCTTACATTAAAGAACAGTACGCTTTACGGAAACCTTTTTACTCTTGATGTAACTAAGGGTAGAAATAATTCCACGGGTATTATAGAGCTTGTTGGATCTACTATGAAGGATACGATAGTTAAAGCAAAAGAGTATGAAACTACAAACGATCCTTGGTGGAAAAAATTTGGAGATCTTACAGTGGATGAAAAATACAAAGCTCATATATATGATAAAGAATATAGTGCGGCAGCTGTAAGAGTATACGGGACCAAATCGACTATTGATAATTGTTATATTTCGGGTGCTCGTGCGGCGGTTAGAGTTGAAGTGGCAGAAACAACTATTAAGGATACGGTTCTCTTTGGCGGAGCATATGGTAATCTCGATATTCAAAATGCTACAAAAGTAAATATAGAAAACGTTGTTACTGTTAATCAGTATCAATACATTGTGGATGGTAAGACAATAAATGCCAAGCTCTTCGGCGGTGGCGTTATTTTCGCTAACGCAAAAGAAGGAGGTTCTCCGCTGTATATTACAGGAAAGAAGGGATTAATGCAGTTTAATCTTATGAGTAATAATAGTGATGAGGTAAAACATATAATTGATGAGGGAAAAATCAGCATTCAAGACATTGCAAGTGGAATCAATTCAACATATCAATCACTTTTGCAAAATTTCAAATTTACCTATGATTCTAAAACATATTTTAATGCCGGTGTGCTTGCTCTTAAAACGGGTTCTAAAAGCACTGGAACATCCTTGAATATCAAAGTAGATGGTAGTTTGGCATTGCCCAATGGTTATGGCAAAAATTCCAACATGTATCCAGACGGAGACCTTGCTGTAAGCGTTGCAACTTTTGATAATACTGAAATGGATAAATCTGAAGTTAAAGCTGCATTTAAAGCTCAATACGGCTTCGAATTTAGCATTGAAAATCTTATTAAAGAAGCTTCTAAGTACCATCCCGATAATATTGGTAAGGATGGCAATTACAAGTTGGAGTATAAAGACTGATGAAGCTTAAGACTAAAAGAAACAAAAGGTCAAAGGCGTTGACAGTGATTGCAATCGTTCTGGTTGCAATCGCTCTCGCCGTCGGAATCGGACTTATCGTTTACAATGTGGTCGATAATGAGTTGGGCAAGGAAATGTCATTCATTGATTTCTCGGTATATCCTACTAAACGCTCCTATTATGTTGGCGAGACATTTGATGCATCGGGAATAAAAATGCAAGTTATGGCAAAAAACGGCAATAGCACGTATATCACCGATCCTAAGCAGCTTGAATTTTCGGGATTCGACAGCTCCGAACCCTGCGAAAAGCAGTGGATAACGGTAAGCTATATGGGAGTCAGTGCGCAGTTTG
>CAZLNZ010000052.1:0-1622 GCA_964561145.1 uncultured Christensenellaceae bacterium | reverse complement strand
AGACGGTGCAAGAATTTCCGTATCTAAAACAATTTCTAAAACTTTTTTAGAAAAACTTTTAGATAAATCCGCCCTAATCTCCCCCGTGGCAAGCCACGTTATAAGCGCCAAATCCGCCGCAACGGATTATAGTCAAAATCAATTATACCCCCATTATACCCTTTTGCAAAGGGGTATAAAAGAATATTCGTTGACACCATTATACCACAAAGTAGCCGATAGTTCAAGACTGATTACGGCAGAAAGAATTACGGATTTAAAAATTCCAAAGTATCACGCCAAAGCTCCAAAGTATCAATTTGACACTTTGGAGCTGTATTTTTTCTTCCGATCGTTGAAAAGTGTATAAGAACTTGATATAAACTTGATAAAAACTTTATAATAACTTGACAATAAAATTAACTTTCCTTCTGCTCATCACAGGAACAATATGTTTTTCGTGACAGTTAGCATAAAAATTTACAATAATCTTGTCGAAATCTCTTGTGCAACTATTAGAAAAGGTGTATAATATTTAGTGAGAGGTGATGACATGGACAAACCATCGAACCTGACGGTTATCAGGAACAGAATTAAGAAAGCACTGCCCGGCACAGTTTATGTTGCCGTTGATTTTGTGAATATATCTGATAAAACCAATATTAACGCCTATTTAGCCGTTCTCGCAGAAGAAGGTGTATTGCGTCGAGTTCTCCGAGGTGTGTATTATAAGCCCAACTACAACGAACTCTTGCAAGAGTATGTTGCGCCCGATACGGATAAAGTGGCTCAGGCGATTGCGCGTAATTACGGTTGGACTATCGTTCCTTCGGGAGATACCGCCTTGAATATGCTTGGTCTTTCCACGCAAGTGCCGGCAGTATATGCATACGCAAGTGATGGCGCATATAAGGAATATAAGGTAAATAACACCACGATTCAGTTTAAGAGGACAACGAACCGCGACTTGGCGAAGCTGACCTATAAAACCGCGTTGGTGGTACAAGCCCTCAAAGCCCTCGGCAAAGAGTATATTGATAACACAGTCATCGCACAATTGCAACGTGTCTTAACGGCAGAAGAAAAAAGCAAAATGCTGACCGAAGCCAAGACTGTCACCGCGTGGATTTACGATTGCATAAAACAGATATGCATTGAGTGTTAGGAGTGTAAATTTCATGCCGAAGAAGAAAAAAGAACATTATGTCCCTCAAGGCTATTTGGAAAAATGGTGTATTCCCGGTAGTTTTCAGGTGAATGTTTTTGATAAGGAAAAAGACGAGATTCGTTCTAACCACATAGAAGATATTGCCTCTGAAAACTATTTTTACGACTTAAATTTAGAGGACGTTTTTACTGCAGAAGAAATAAAGTATTATGATTTAGAGGGCGTTGATCTTTCAAAAATTGATGATGAACAATACAATGTTGAATTGTCAATGATAGGTGACACATTTTTCAGAAATACTTGTCAAGGTGGAGATTGTAAAGTTTTCGGAAACGAAAAGTTTACAATACTACCTTGACAAGGCACCAAGGATATAATGGAATTTGGGCGAAAGCAAAGCCTTGCTTTTGCCCTTATCAGCCTTACATAATGGCAAGATAGTCAGATAAAACCTCATTGGGAGAACGAAAGTTTA
>CAZLNZ010000051.1:0-1746 GCA_964561145.1 uncultured Christensenellaceae bacterium | reverse complement strand
TCTAATTGATGAGCCGATAGAGATGGAAGAAGCGGTTACAACCGTTGTATCGTCAAAGGTTATCGAAAGCGGTGAACTTCCCGTTATTTCTGAGAATATGGTTATCGAATATCCCAAGCCTGAGATAACTATTCCCGAACAGGATGCTTCCGAAGATAACGCTGAAACAACTATCAGACAGGAAAGTGAAGCTCCTACGCTTGGACTTCCCGAAGGAAACGCTACCATTATCGAAGATGTGTCGGCAGATGTTGTTGACCGTCAGTTTATCGCTATTCAGAGTAAGAACGGCAACACATTCTATATCGTAATCGACAAGGACAGCAAGGGCAAGGAAAATGTGTACTTTATGAACTTGGTTGATGAATACGATATGATGGCTTTTGCAGAGGATTTTCCCGAAGGTGTAACTATTGAAACTCCTGACGGTGAACAGGTCGAGCCTGTTACAGACGCAGAGGGCAATGTAATTGAAAATCCCGACGATACCTCGGAGGGAGAAAAGGGCGATAAAACCGAAAAGAACGAGGGCGAAGGCGGTGGAAATAACACGCTTCTTATTCTCGTAGGTGTTCTTGCTCTTGCAGGCGGCGGTGCTTTCTACTACTTTAAGGTTTACAAGGCAAAGCCGAAAGCTCCGAAGCAGTCCCTTTACGATGAGGACGAGGAGGAATATGAGGAAGAAACCGTAAACGAAGATACCGTTGACGAGGAAACTTCCGACGACGATGAGGAATAATCCTCTCAAGCCTGAGCAATCAGGCTTGGTACATATTGCTTTTTCAATGATGATATGGTATAATTAGAGTGTTATAATGATTAGAGGAGAATAGAAAATGAGCGACAGACTCACACTTGACCGTGCAACATATAAGAAGATAAAAGGTTTCGACCGAAATCAAATGGAGCAGTTCTTGGCTGATATTTATGCCAATGCTGCCGAAGATGTAGCTGAAAATAATGCTGTTTCTCTTGATATGGATAAGCTCCGTAAGGAAATCGGAGAAATCAAAGGTGTTGGAGAAAGTCGTCTGAATGAAATTATGGCGGTTATAGAAAGCAATTTATCAGGTGGTGCTATATGAGTGAAAAGATAAAAAAGTGGTTTAAACTGGAAGAAGATTATTTACCACCGTTAAAAACGCTATCTGTCATATCTTTTTTACTGCTTATATGCTCTGCTCCGCTTTTTGCATTTAGTGGCGGAATAGGTGAATATATTAGAGAATATGTAGGCTTGGTTTGGCACTTCTCGATGTTCTTTTTTATAAATAAGTTGAATACGCCAAAATGGGGCAAAACAGCGGGGACATTTTGGATTGTACTTGATATATTAAGTGGAATACTGTATATAAACAATTTCTATTCAATCGTTGGTAATGAAGAGCTTGGAATAGCTATTCAAACAGAGATTACGCTGTGTTTGGCAATACGACTTGCCGCACATTGCTTTGAAGGAATATGGTTTATTTCTTCGACTTTGACAACTGATAATAAAGTCGTTAAGGTGTGCGGTGTTTTGGCAGGAGTTCTTATTGCTGGATACAGCTTGGCAAGTCCGTTTGCCCCTTCGTGGATGCTGGCATTAAATATGCCCTTCGTTATTATATGGTTTCTTTGGATTGTTCGTGGAAAATACTAAATCAACAAAACTTAAATTGCATTTAAGTCATATTTTTATTTGAATATACTTTACATAAGAGCTTCTCACACGAGAGGCTCTTTTTTATTTCAAATCGAAAGGAA
>CAZLNZ010000050.1:0-1828 GCA_964561145.1 uncultured Christensenellaceae bacterium | reverse complement strand
TAGCCGCATATTTCCTCTAATTTAAGTGCGGTGAGATTTGCAACTGGCACAGCGAGCGCTGTGCCAGCGCACCACAGAAAAGAGAAAGATAAAGAAATGAGAGCAGAGGGTATATATCCCTCTATTATACGAAAAATCAAGTTTTTCAGATTTAGTTTTAAGCCTCGAAAGTTTCGTGGCTAACGAGGGGCAAAATAAAATTCATCTCAAAAAATAAAACTTCACATTCGTTTTTTACTCATAGCACTTCTCTGATATTCAAGCTGTTTATTATGTTGACACGTAGGACATCGATATGTCCTTTTGTTACAACCAGCAACTTCGATTTCAATTCCGCAATCTTCACAAATAATTTTCTTTGTTTCCTGCGGGGAATACTGTGCGCACGAAGAACAATACTTCTTTGTGCCATTCTTATTTCCTTTGGTTAAGATTCCGCACTCGCTGCATCGAATATAATTCTCACCTCTATACTTCAAATACTCATATCCGAGTTCACGGAAATCGCACACTTGCAAAACTTTTTCGCTCTCATCATTCACAAAGGTAACTCTGCAACTCAAATTATCATTTCGTTTTGGTAATTCCAATAGCCCAAGTTTTCGGAGCTTGCCAATTTTAATATCCCTATCTTTGATATTACAAGTAATACGAGCAAGTGTGAAAATTTCTTTGTCACCAACATTGACCCAGCCATTATTCTGGTCGTTCTTTATATTGTTGAGCTTGGCAAGGCACAAGAATGTAAACATCAGACGCTCAAGTACCTTGTTATGTATATTGGTTATCGTATCGATTTCAGACTGTGTAATCCATACACCATCTATTTCGTGCAATGTATACTTACCCGCATTATTCGCAATACGCTCAATATTGGAGTTCCAATCGAGTTTATTGTTTTCATAGTGTGGATAGTTCTGTGCCATAAAATCAATCAGCAGGGAAGTTATTTTCTTCTTTCTATATCCAAGGTGATGATAATAATATTTTGCCAAAATCGAAAGTGTGAAAAATGGCTTTCCTACAATTTGCCTATTGTTTATACAACTTTCGGCAAATTCTTTTTCGTTAAGAATAATCATCAATCTCACCTCCTATTGTTTTTGTCCTCATAACGAAATTTGTTCCGCAATACTGAAAAATTCCGTCCTCTTTGGTTTGTTCTGGAAAGTGTATCTGTTTGTTTGAATTTTTAAGCAAGTTTTTGATGATGACATTGCCACATACATCCCAAGCAAATTGTTTCGAGTTTTCAGTATGATATAACATATCAATAACAATATTGCATAACTCATCTTCGTTGGAACATATCTTCTCACATTCACCCTTGAACCATTTCATACATATATCTCTCTCCATCCAAAGGTCATACGCATCGACTTTTTGCGCTTCGGTCTTTTCATTAAAAAGTTTGAGCTTTTGCAAGTATTCCTTGTATACGGTGTAGATTTTGTTAAAATCATTTTTGCTATATTCGGCATTACTTTTTAAGATAGAACAATCGAATGCTGGTTGCTCAAACTTCTTTGATAAGTAGCCATTGAATATTCGTTCAAAGAGCCAGCATATTCTATTCACAATGCAAGCATTTGTTCCGACAGGCTTGAGTTTGTAATAGTAATCCAAATACTCAATCATTTCATCCGTCTTATCTTGATATGCCTCAAGGTCTTGAATAGTGTAAATGCCATATTCCCAGAATCGTCTTGCAACGCCTTGATTATTATTCTTTTCGTATAGATTGTTCTGTTTTTTTAAGTTCGGATATACATAGGTCATAAAATATGGCTTGGTAGCGGCAACAATAGATTTATTAAATTCTTTTCGC
>CAZLNZ010000049.1:0-1862 GCA_964561145.1 uncultured Christensenellaceae bacterium | reverse complement strand
TTTGGAAGATGCTTATCGACAAAGACATGAAGAAGAAAGACCTTGCCGAGCTCGCCGATGTGAGCAGTTATACGATTACAAAAATGAGTAAGGGCGAAAATGTCACCACAGATACCTTGGGCAAAATATGTAAGGTTCTTGAGTGTAACGTTGAAGATATAATGGAATTTATTCCGAATAGCAAATAACGATAATCTTTGAAAAGAGGTGGAGCGTATGTCGCGTTGTTTATATAACAGCGATTTTGCAACATTTTTATATACAGATTCGGCTTCGATATACAGAATATTAGATGACAATTACCATGGCGAAGCACTGACTACAACAAGAGATGCGTGGAAAGCGGAGATCGATATTATGAAGAACGTCATTTCTTCACTGAGTAATGCCGATGGTCAAATCATTTTTGAATACGATATTCCTCGTCTTGGTAAGAGAATTGACGTTGTTCTTTTATATCGTGGTATTGTCTTTTGCCTCGAATTTAAGGTTGGGGAGTCGAAAATATTAGAAACTAATATTGACCAAGTTTTAGACTATGCTTTGGATTTGAAAAACTTTCACAAGTTCAGTGAAGATAAAGTAATTGCTCCGATTTTGGTTGCTACAAATTACTCAAATAGGAGTACAGCCATACAAATGTCGGTTTACGATGACAAGGTCATCAATCCTCTTGTGACAGGAGAGACTGGAATTTTTGCGTTGATACAAAATGTGGTTAGCAAATTTTCAAATGAAGCTCCTGTTCATAAGGATTGGGTTATTAGTCCTTATGCTCCAACACCGACTATTATTGAGGCTGCCAAAACACTTTACGAAAGCCATTCTGTAGAGAATATCACTCGTCACGAAGCAGACAAGGTTTCTACTGATACAACGATTAAATATATCCTTGATGTGATACAGAAGAGCAAAGCAAACGGCGAGAAAAGTATCTGCTTTGTAACAGGTGTGCCCGGCGCAGGTAAAACACTTGTCGGCCTGGATGTAGCTGTAAAGCAAACTTATCAAGGAAGTAATAAACCTGTTGAAGATGAGGGCGCAGTATACCTTTCCGGAAACGGCCCGTTGGTTGCTGTGCTGACGGAAGCTCTTGCAAAAGATAATTATCAGAAATGTCGTGATAGAAACGAAAGAAAAAACCTAACAGATTCTCGTCGCGAGGTTGGAAAGTTTATTCAGATTATCCATCGTTACCGCGATAATATGTTAGCGAAAATAAAGAATCCCGTTGAAAACGGAGTGCTGGAAATTGATCCTGAAAAGGCCGTTAAATTGGAGGAATCGGGATATGGCGAGGTTGAACATGTTGCGATTTTTGACGAAGCACAGCGCTCATGGACACATAAAAGAATTGCCGACTACTTAAAGAGAGGCGGAACATACGGAAATAAGCTTAAAGTTCCGAATTTTCCAATGTCGGAGGCTGCATTCTTGATTTGGTCGCTTGATCAACGTGAGGATTGGGCCACCATTGTTTGCCTTGTTGGAGGGGGACAGGAGATTAACACCGGAGAAGCAGGTATATCTGAATGGATAAATGCTTTGAACGACAAGTTCCCTCATTGGAAGGTATATATTTCGCCTAAACTCACGGAGCCGGAGTACGCTGAAGGGAAAGTTAATGAATTGCTCGCTAAAAACAATAATGTAGAGTATTCCGAAAGTCTGCACTTAGGTGTTTCTCTGCGTTCTTACAGAGCCGAAAAACTATCTGCATTTGTGCATTCCTTGCTTACCTTTAACCCGGATGCCGGTGAATTGTATCAAGATATAAAAAACAGATATCCTATCGTTTTGACAAGAAATATGGAAAAGGCAAAAAGATGGCTTCACAGCAAGGTTAGGGGAACTGAACGTAC
>CAZLNZ010000048.1:0-2016 GCA_964561145.1 uncultured Christensenellaceae bacterium | reverse complement strand
AAATGCAACCAATAGTTGCGCATTTGACAAACAGATTAGGTGGCGCAACTTCACCGCAACTTGCTAAAATTGTAGTATCAAACCTCAAGGAGATACTCGAATGGATATCAAAATAGCAGACAGATTATTAGCCCTTCGCAAAAAGGCAGGGTACTCACAGGATGAACTTGCGGACAAAATAGGCGTCAGTCGCCAAGCCGTTTCCAAGTGGGAGCGTGGAGAAGCTTCGCCCGATACAGATAATCTTATAGCTCTTGCAAAATTATACGGAGTAGGGCTCGACGATTTAGTAAATTGCGATAGAGCCATGCCCAACGTCAATCCCGCCGACAATCATCCTACCGACGACATATTGTATTCGGACGATAAAGGCAACCGCGTAGACATTTCCGATAACCATATACACGTGCGTTCGTCCGAGGGTGCCGAGGTCAATATCAGCGGTAATCTCGGCAAGTTCATTAAAGACAAGATAACGGACAATGTCGCCAAAGTCAATGTCACAAGCTCTAATCCCGACATCGCAAAAAAACATATTACCATTGATAATACAGGCGGTATCGTTATATCCGACTCTCGTCCTAAGTGGGTTAAAGTCGCTAAGGATGTTCCGATAACAATAGTTTCGGTACTCGCATACCTGCTTTTGGGATTCTTAGCCGGGCTTTGGCATCCGGGCTGGTTAGTATTTTTAATTATACCGGTTTATTACGGAATTTGGGATGCCGTCGAAAAACGCAACCCGCAGTGTGTTCCCGTTGCTATAATAGTTACCGGCGTATATTTACTACTCGGACTTCAATGGGGACTCTGGCATCCTTATTGGGCGCTCTTCTTCCTTATCCCCGTTTATCACATCAGCGTCGAACCTCTCAAAAAGAAAGCGCATATTACCATAACCCATAACGATACCCCCGACGAAAGCGCCGATAAATAAAGTAGCCAAAAACAGAGAATAGTCAATTCTTTCTTTTGCGGGTGTTGTATTGTAATTCTTTTTCAAGCGGTTGTCAATGCCGTTTTGAAATTAAATCCGAAATCAAAATTTGATACGCAGTAAGCAAAGAAAAACCGGACTCGAATTTCAAGTTCGGCTTTTCTTTGTGTTCATGTTTAATCATTCAATCGTATTGCGATTTTCAAGTCTGCTTCCATATTCTCTTTGCATAGCATCAATAGAAATAACCCATTGCTTACCGAACTTGCATACGTCGACACCGTTTATAAGTTTTCCATATGAGATTGCTTTGCGTAGGGTACTTTCATTGAGTCCCCATAACTCTGTAGCATCACTAAAGGCTATGAGCCCGTCGAAAGGGGTTTCTACCTTTACTCCGTTTTCCCAAAGTTCATCACAAGACAAATCGAGATCATCGTTCCAAACTATTCCGTATCCACCGACATCAACAGTCACGCAAGAGAACTCCTGAGGATTGTTTTTCAGTTCAGCAAACATTGGGAACTTATCGAACAAAGGCTTTACATCATATATCTTGGTTGCACCTTCGGAAAACTGTACACTAAGTTTGAATTCGGGAAGCGGAAATACATTTTTTACCTTATGAAACATTTATCTCCCTCCAATCATTCCAATGGCGGTAATTGTTTGATATCCTGTGTATTCCACATCTCCATCAATGTGTCTTTGTACATTGCAATCCATTCTTTAACCATCGCTATAGCTTTGTTTGGCAAATAACCTTCGATAACTTCGCCGGTCATAAAGTCGATAGCTGCCACATCTTCATTATAAATGGCGTGAATATGAGGTGGATTGTGTTCTTTTTGCAGAAAATACATACGAATGACTATTCCATAGAATCTTGATATTACCGGCATGGTTGCTCTCCTTTCAGTGCTCTTTTACTTATATTATATCACGGTATCGTGATATGTCAACACATTTTTAATAGATTTTGGGAATTTACATTTAACACATCTAACATAAAAAACTCTTGCACGGCTCGGTTTTTGCTTGTATAATACTTTATATGGATAAACTCGTAAAACAAGTCA
>CAZLNZ010000047.1:0-2482 GCA_964561145.1 uncultured Christensenellaceae bacterium | reverse complement strand
ACAATCCCCAACCGCCCATAAGGTCTTGCACCGGCCGACCTCTCTCTGAAAAGGCAAACTGGGAAAACTCCCTTTCCTCGCATTTAATCTGGGTAAAAGATACCACAATTTCTGAAATTTGTCAATATATCCTTATGGGATAATCAGATTTTTAGGTATGGCATTCTACATATTCGCCCACCAGATCCAAGAAAGCTTGGGGCAAATTGTAGTAGGACGGCTCCGACAGAAAAATCACGCCGTAACGGTCGCCCGTAACGTTGCAGTTTATTCTGACGCCGTCAAAAATAACCGCTACCGCACAATCGGTATCCATACATTCCGTTTTGTTTTCTTTCGGATCCCATTGGGCAAACGCTTCGGCAAACGCCTGTATCTCATTTTGATCTGACGATGTGTAAATTTCTTCCTCGCGGTAAAGAACAGAAACGGTTTCACTCCGGGAAATCACATCGGCGATATCGACCGTTTTCTTCTCAACATATTCGCCCACCAGATCCAAGAAAGCTTGGGGCAAATTGTAGTAGGACGGCTCCGACAGAAAAATCACGCCGTAACGGTCGCCCGTAACGTTGCAGTTTATTCTGACGCCGTCAAAAATAACCGCTACCGCACAATCGGTATCCATACATTCCGTTTTGTTTTCTTTCGGATCCCATTGGGCAAACGCTTCGGCAAACGCCTGTATCTCATTCCGATCTGATGATGTGTAAATTTCTTCCTCGCGGTAAAGGATAGAAACGGCTTCACTTTGAGCAATTTTATCGGCAATCGATACCGTCAACTCTACTGTCCGGCCGGATAAAACATCCGACTTAGAAGGTGCTGTCGTGGTCGTGCCGGTTGTCTCTTGTCCCGGTGTGCAAGCGCACAGGATCAGGAGCAAAAGAACGATTGGTGCTACTTTCCTCATAAAGTTACGCATAATCATACCTCCTATTAGGCCAAGGCAATATAGAAATCATCAAAGCTCAAGCGCGATTCATCAATACACTTGCAAGAATAGCGAATCGTATACTCACCATTATAAAAAACAACTCGTTGCTCTTCAATAGTATATTCAGTAACTCCCTTTTCGGCCATAAGATTTTCTAAATTCTGCAACGCTGTGTTAATTTGGTCTTCGGACAGATTTAGATTATCAAAAATCCCTTCGTATGGCTTACCATAAGTGACCAGTTCGCCATTTTCATTCATCGAAACAAATAGAATGTCTGCTGTTACAATATTCGACACTTTAACACTATAGATATAGGTAGTCAATCCTGTATCCGCTGTGTAATAGGATTTCTCCAAAGTATAGCGCGACGAATTATCACATAGACTTCTAAGATACTCATTAGCCGTAGTATTATAGTCAATTTCATCAACCTGACTTATTCTATATGTTTCTTGTCCAGATTCGCTAAGTTTGTTGGGATCAAAGAAACCTACAATCGCATCATCTTGGTTTCTAAAATACACAATTTCCTTTTCATCATTGACATCTATCGACTGTAACAAAATCCTATCGGGGAAAATTTGACTTGTATCGCCGAGTACTAATCTCTGATCGGTATTGCCCGAAGATGAATAACCTGCCAACACTTTTGCATCTGCATAAGCCAACGATTCTAGAATCGAATATCCGCCGCCAATACCCACGCAGAAATTTTCAATCATAATATAGTTTGCATTTGTGTATACGCTTTCCGTATATCCAATGACACACGCCGCACCCTTGCTATAGACTGATTTGACAATATTACTTTGACCGGCTCCCACTTCACAAGCCCCGAGGTACGCTAGTTTAACACCAGACAGCGCCCCGCTTGCAAACGAATCTATATCGGACTTATAAAGACGTGATATCTCGCCATTTTCATCTACTGCTCTGAGCGACACCGCAGAACCATGTGTATGCACCACAAATATTTTAGATGCTTTTAAATATCGTTCAAGTTCATCTGAATTAAACGCTGTTTTTTTGTTAATTACAGCATCTGAAATATTAGCTAATGCTGTTGACGCTTTTTCTTGCCACCCGGTTCTATTTGCACCGTCCGAATCAATAATGCCGCACAAATAAATGGAATATAGGTTTATAGCGGCATCTGCTTTTGTTGTCGGAAAAGTCCCAACACATAATAGCATAACAAAAGCTAAAGAAATCGATAATAATTTCTTCATAACATAACTCCTTTCAACTAATCGTTTGTGCTACACAGCCCATATCATAGTGGCAAGATTTATATGCTTGCTTTGTGCTGCACCCTTCTGATCAATCTACGGAGTTTCAATGCAACAATTTTCATTGATATTCCCCCTCGATTATTTTACACCATTTTCCTTCGCCATTTGTTAATTTTTTGTTAAAAATAATGCGTTTTGTTCAAATTTTGTGTGGCTTCTGTTCATTTGTCCAAATTACAGCCTTTTTCATTATTTCCACCAGTTCTTTATCATCCTCGGGGAGCCGTTCCACCAGAATGCCGCCGTTGCC
>CAZLNZ010000046.1:0-2521 GCA_964561145.1 uncultured Christensenellaceae bacterium | reverse complement strand
TTTTATCTCCAACTCCATATAGTGAAAATATACCAAGGCATTCGTTTGGATTATGACTTTGTAGAACAGGTTTTACTTGGCTTGTTCCTTTACATTTTTGACAGAGGAACGAAAAACTTTTTATTTGAATATTTTACATAAGTCTTCGTATGTACCTCCAAGTCTTGTATACATATTCCCTTTACCACTACTGTCCGGAGAAAAATTCTCCGATAGTTTTTTAACTGTTTAACATCAATTACTTACAAGGCTTAATAAATTTTTCGATTAGAACCGAGTAGCTTTGCGGAGGCACCCTAAGAAGCCATCCGCTAGCCATGAACAAAGGAAAAACAATCTTCGCTCAAATTATGTCTCTCTTCAACGAATATCAATTTGGGAAGTGTGTCGACCGCTACAAGGGCGACCGTCACGCCATCAAGTACAGTTGCCGCGACCAGTTCATGGTGATGAGTTTTGCACAATTCACCGACAGAGCCGGATTGAGAGACATTGAGACTACACTTAACCTCTGCGGAGACCTTTACCGTTCGGGAATCAAGGTGATGCCTCGGTCCACGCTCGCGGAGGCCAACGAGAAGAAGGATTGGCGTATCTATCAAGACTTTGCGATGACTTTGGTCGAGGAAGCCACTGCGCTTTACAAGGACGAGAAGTTGAGGGTTGGTCTTGAAGAGATGATATACGCGTTCGACAGCAGCACAATCGAGTTGTACCTGAAGTTGTGTCCGTGGGCGGAGTTTCATCATGGGAAGGGCGCCTTCAAGATGCATACACTGATGGACCTGCGTGGCTCTATTCCTACATTCGTATTGCTTGGTCAATGAACGATGACTGACTTATTCGCCTAACAGATTGTAAATGCTTTAGAATAAATGCAGGAAGAATTATACCATATTTCTATACGATAATCACCGGAACGCCAGTGCCCCTTAGTTTCATTACCCCATCCTGTCAAACGGTATTCATTATTTCCAAGCCCAGTGTACAACTCTGTCTTGTTTGTAAAGCCTGATGGTGATATATCAGAATTATAACTCAATGAGCCATTAGGCGTAAAGAGTTTCATCTTCAATGTAACTGATTCAGAGCGTATACCATAATATGAAATCAATGGGGACAAATACATAGTGCTGGAACTATATAGTGTTTTACCGTGCTCAACATAAACATCTCCATTTTTATAAACAATGCCCATTTTCAAATCTGTTATAAGCAACGGAGGTAATTTTGCCATTGATTGAATGAGAGTTTGTTTATCCTCTTTAAGTTCCTCAATCTGAGATTGCAGATTTGTTATATCGGACCGTAAGCTTGATATAGTTGAATTTTTTGAGGAAATTGTTGAATTAAGACCATCAATAGTACTATTCTTATCATTGATATCCGAGCGAAGAGATGAGATTGTACTTGTTTTATCTTCTAACTCGCTCTTAAGGCTTCCAACATTGTAATTAAAAGCAATCAAGCCTACAACACATCCCATCAGTACTAATCCGAGTAACAAGACCAGCCGGTACTGTTTTTTTTGCTTCTTTATCTTTTCATTCTCAATTTCAAGTTGTTGGATACGCTCCGTCTTCTCTCGAATCTGCGCACCAACACTTGTAACAGACTCTATTTCCTGTTTAGTCGTGCTAATATATACATTGGAATAACTGTTTAAAGCCAATGCAATTTCTTTGTTCCCATCCTCCAAACTAAGTTTCTTACAATCATCCTTAGAAACAGAAAAATCCTGTGCAGGCAGTATCTTCTTCTTGCTCTTCGGGATTTCTGCAATGAATGTTTTTATCTTGCTGGATAATTCTTCCAGATATACCTTGTCATCCGAAAATGGATGAGGATTTATAACAACCTGACCATTACCATTATACATAATAATAGTTCCGGAATCCGCAAGAATCGAAAAGAAAGACTCTAAAGATGAAAACAAATCTTTATAGTCCAAAAGGATACAGTCTGTCGCAAAGGAAATACCTATAAGAGATTCTTTACTATCCAACTGGCGAATATAACTGTAGAACAACAAATTGCCATCCCTATGAATGGCAATTTGTGCTTTGTTTCTAGCATAGGTAAGCTCTCTCGTAAAATAATCTTTGGTATAGTCAGTAGGATATTGGTAATATGTATCTTTATCCTGTCCAAAGAAATAAACCAGTGAATCCATATTTACTGAAACCTAATAATGCTATTAGCAAGATCAATTGTATACGATGTAGAAGCTAATTGATCTATGACAGTATTTCCAACGAGAACGTCAGCATCAATGTTATCAACAACAGTTGCAACCACATTGCTGACAGTATGAACTTCACCATTTAAGTCTGTAACGGAAACCTCCCGTATACTATACTGCTCATTGATAATCACACTACCGTCAGCGATAGAGCTGCGTGCTTGACCAAGATTATCATTATTAGACAGAGTTCCTACCAACGAAGCAGCCTCCAACGAAGATATTAAAAGCTGAATTCAACTTGATAGTGCAACACTACCGAGGTCAAAGTTATACAAT
>CAZLNZ010000045.1:0-2594 GCA_964561145.1 uncultured Christensenellaceae bacterium | reverse complement strand
AGAGTATAACATTATACACTATAATTTTGCATTAAAACTCACAATAATGCAAGTGATTTCCCTCTGTTGGTTATAAAAAGAAACAAATTATCAAATAATATTCACCGTTTCTTCTTTTTTAGCGCGTAAGACTCTTTAAGTCTGTCAATGGCAAGTTCCACGCTCATGGTGTGATACGGAAAGTACGTCACCCGCATTGTCTTTGCCGGAGCTTGCCTGTATATGTCCTTACTGCTTAGGTGTAAACTAAATAATATCCGTAAGGATAAATTCTTTATAGCCTATGATATCGCCGAAAAACGACACCTCAACCGATAAAACAGTCGCGCGCTCAACAGGCAGAAGCGTAAACACCATCCCATCTGTTTTTTGATAATCCACAAATGATTCAACATAAGTTTTTTTCAATGTTTGCTTGCTATTGCGCCATTCAAATGTAAAAACTGCTTTCACGGGAGCCAACACTCCTTTAATCTTGTTTTTTTGCATCATTGCGGAAGTATATTGTAGCTTCTTGTATGTATTGGCAAAAGAAAAGCTTATTTTTCCGCTGTCGTAATGTATGTCTTGAAGAAACAAGCCGTTTTTCTCGAACATGTTTTCCTTGCACACCTTTATAAGGGATTTGTATTTGTAAAACATCTTTTCGTTTGCTTTTTTAAGCATAGACAACAACATCGATTGTTCTAACTCGTTGCGACACAAAATCGCTTCGAGAGAATCGGCTATTTTATAAGCTGTCGGATACAGTAATTCCGCTTGTCGATATTTTATTATTCCGTCTTCCGCTGGTCCGCTACTGTAAATTTTATCGAAAGGAAGTTTTTTTAAGTGATCTTCGCCGGACTGTATAACAGCACCACGCCCCGCTTGGCTGGACTCGGAAAACATAACATTCGGGTCGCCCAACATTTTTTCGAGATTAAAAGCAAAAAAGATGGGTACGGGGACGTTTGCGTTAGTGTCGGAAGCATAGCGCAAAGCCGGATGTTTATATCCCTCGTTATAATATTGAGTAGGCGTGAGCGGGCGAAAATAGAACCTAACAAACGATTGCGCATTTGAACCGGTCATATCTATCACCTGAAAGCTGGCATTATCGTTCTTCATCAATTGCTCTTCTTGGGCATATAAACGGCTAAATAGCGTTTCGGATTGAATTATGCTAATCGCATTTGAAATATCCGTATAGTGATAGGCAAACTTCGGCCACCACTTGACAGAACTTAAATTGCAATTGTTCTTGATAATATCGGCGAAACTCATCATACCACCTCCGTCATTGCATATGCTCTGCCGAGCCCTTCGTTCAGCTGGAATCCGTCAACCATATTCCCGGCTTTATCTAATTTCTTTATTTTAGACAAGTACCCGAGTGAAAACAGTAAATAGTAAACCAATAAGCGCTCTCGGTCTATATTTTCAATAGTAAAAAGCGAACGATTGCGCATTTCGTCCCAAATTATAAAGAAATCATGCTCGGGAACGGAAATATCTTCTCCGCGATATTCAAACACCAACTCGTCGCTACGATAAACAGCGCTTGCTTGTTCTTCGTTTATCGAAAACTCATATGGAAGCAACACGCATTGACTGCGAATGTCGTCCGCCACTCCAACAAACGATAAATCTTTGGCGTTTTTACGCAACCAATCTTGCATTTCTTTCGGATTCTTATGCTCGGGCGCCTCTTGCCGTCCTTTACCGAGATAAATATAAACGTCTATAGGGAGATCTTTCAGATAGTATTCCATAAGAGGACGAACCTCGTCCCAGTCGAGATCTCCGTTACCGCAACCGAGCTTAGGAAATGCAATGGACGTAATGCCTCTCTGTGCATAATTATCGCAAAAACGCTTTAGCCCTTGCTCTATATAAGAAAGTCTTGACGGATATCTCCAGTTTTCCTTAGTCGGAAATAACAGTAACATATGGTCGGGAGCAGACACAAGCATTAGTTTTCCAATTGTCAACGTGTGTTTTTCGCACGCAATCTTATATTTTTCAAACATTTGCGGATATCTGTTTTTAAATTCCAAAGCAATACCCTTGCCCATAACACCAACTGTATTGACGGTGTTCACAATCACTTGTGCCGGGCTATCGAAAATATTTCCTTCTATGTACTCAATCATGTCGACACCTCTTTTAGTTATTGATCTTTATATTTTCTCCGTTAAACAAAACAAAGTTGCATTCCAACCTGCAACCGGTTACCATGGCTATATCGTCGAGATCGGAAAGAGAAAAGGTACCTCTTGCTATTTTTTGACTGAGCGCTTGTGGCGATTTGTTTAATCGACGAGCCAATTCCGAAAGCGAAATTCTATTGGCCACACATAATTTTTTCAACGGTTCATCTATGTTCATATACTACCTTTTATCTATATTATTACTTTGAAATGCGACACTTAAAACCTTTGTATGTAAGTTTTCTCATTTGTATTGTAACACAAATATTACAAATGTCAACTTATACGTTAAAAATTATTAAAGAAGTCCGCCACTAACAAGTTTTAGCCAAGCTCTTAGAGGTTACTCGTTATCGGGTTTGAATCCCTTGCCGAGGACCGAGGTAACCTTGGCAATATTGA
>CAZLNZ010000044.1:872-2706 GCA_964561145.1 uncultured Christensenellaceae bacterium | reverse complement strand
AAATGACCAATTCAATGGTATGAGTTTGAGCCTTGATGAGATTTCCGCACTTGCGACAAAGTTGCCTATACCAAATGGTAGAAAGTACACTTTGAATTTTGCCGTTACTGCCCATACAATCCTCGATGCAAAACGCCTTTCCGAACTGTTTGACAAGAATAAGTTCATTGTAAAGATTACGCCTATTCACGAAACTAATTCCGCTGTAAGCAATGGTTTTGACGTTACTACATCTTATACCGACTATGATGTTTATAGAAAATTTGAACAGCCGTTACTCGCTGAAGGTTGGGATGTTATCGTGTTTGTCCCAAGCAAAGAGGAAGATAGCGATAGGATTACTTGCGGGAACGCATTGATTGCTATTAACAAATAAGGAGGAAAAGGATTTGAAGAGGAAGAAGTTTTTGAGTATTATTTTGGCTATGATGATAATGTGCGTGGTGTGTACTACATTTGCAGGGTGTGATTTGAGTGATGACAGTATGGTTGGGTCGAAGAAAGATATAAACAACACTATTTATTCGGCAAACAATATTCAAAGCAATCAGCCTACACCCACGGATATTTCATATTCTCTGGAAAGATATAATCTTATCCGTAGAGCATATTGGGTAAATGGTCAGCGTGAAAAGGCGAATGCACTTCCGTGTGAAGTGGAAAAGCCGCTCGGATATGTTGTATTATTTAGCGGTAATGTGGTTATTGGTAATTTTGTTGTCGATGGTAAGGTGTCAAGTCTTAATAGTTTTCTAACTCCTGATAGTGAGTATTACGAATATAACGGTACTGCCACCGGTTATTATAGGAACAATTGGCTCGCGGATGTAGATGGTTCTTATGGTTCTAATGATAATGGTATTTTCTTCTTTACACCCGATGGTAAGTATATTGAGTGGACTGGAACATATCTCTATTCTGATATTCCATTTGAGGTAGATTCTCCTATCCTCAATGTTGGAGGTGGTAACTAATGCGCAATTTTGGTATTGCTTGCCTTGCCATACTTTTGATTGTGCTATTGATTGGATTGCCGATTTTCTTTACCTATACTCCTGTGGGAGTAGCAACTTGGAATAATTGGTTTCACAAAGTGCAAGAAGCGGACGATGATACAAATTATAAAACTTTGAAAAAGGTAGAGGATACTTGCCGCTCTATGATTGCCTCTTATAATTCCGATAAACTTATTTATGAACAGTATAAGGATTCGGATAATGAAGAAAAGCAGTCTTGGGCAGAACAAGCGAAAATAAGAGCCAATAAGACTGCAAGTTCATATAATAACTATATTTTAAAGAACAATTATGTCTGGAAGGATAATATCCCATCCGACATTTATATGACCTTACCCTATATTGAGTAATGAGCTTTATGATATATTAAACTAAGAATCGAATGTATGTTTATTAAAACCAAAGGAAGATATGATAAAAGATGATATTAGAACTCCCCCGAATCGTGGCTTTATTGCGACGATTGCTTAACAATATTAGATAAGATACCAGACAATAGTATAGACCTATTAGTAACAGACCCGCCATACCGTGTAACTGCAAGAGGTTGTAATGGTAATAGTGGCGGGATGTTAAAGAAAAGTATAAACAAGCAGGGAAAAGTATTCCAACATAACAACATCGATTGCGAACAGTATGCGAGAGAATTTTATAGAATACTTAAAGATGGTAGCCATTGTTACATTATGACCAACCACGTCAACCTATTACATATGCTTGAATCATTTACCGATATACGCACAGCCGAAGAAAAAGCGGAGGGCGTAAAACCTTATGGCTTTCACTTTATTAAATCATTGATTTGGGATAAAGGCAAT
>CAZLNZ010000044.1:0-859 GCA_964561145.1 uncultured Christensenellaceae bacterium | reverse complement strand
CGCAAAGGGAAGGGAATTAAAATAAATAATTGTGGGACAAGCGATATTCTTCGAATTGCCAACAACAAGAGTAAAGATGAGAGTGGTAATAATTTACACGATACAGAAAAACCAGTCGAACTTATGAAAGTTTTGATTGGCAATTCGTCACAAAATGGTGATATTATTATTGACCCGTTTATGGGTATCGGCAGTACCGGTGTTGCTGCGAAACAGTTGCATAGAAAGTTTGTCGGTATTGAAATTGATGAGCAATATTTTAATATTGCAGAAAGCCGAATAAACACTACTACATTAGTTGAGTAGCTATCCAAGGTTGGAATTGTTTCAACGTTCTCACTTCCATATTTGACATTCCAAACTTATTGCGCTTAATAAGTTCTTGTAATCGCTCGAACCGTTTGACCGCCTCAATCGGTGGTAAAAGCGTATATTGTATAACTTCACTTGCAGTCTTGACTCTTAATTCCTTGAGAACAATCGATGGTGCTAAAATTCGGACTGCAAGGCATTTTTGGTATTCAACAGAAGTATGATAACCAAAGATGGCAAGAATGCATTTTGATACGGATAATGTGTTATCAAATAGAGGATGATTATCTAATATTTCGTTTTGGCAATTGTATATCTTTGCTATTGATATGATGTTAGTAGGCAAACTTGTGATGTTTGCATCTATGAGCAAATCCCACGAAAGATTGCGAATGTGTTGATATTCTTGCTTGGTCATAAAAATCACCTCGTGGGTATTGTAACCTACAAGGTGATTATTATGTAGTAAATTTAGTTTTTGTTTCTGTAATTACGCACCATATCGTTTTCCCAAGCGGTTTTGATATGGTTGTCTTTCCATTTTAAG
>CAZLNZ010000043.1:0-2785 GCA_964561145.1 uncultured Christensenellaceae bacterium | reverse complement strand
TCCCCTGAGGAGGAGTGAGGAAAGGGCCGTTGCACTTCTTATTGGAATCTTTCAAGAGCGAAAAAGGCACAAATTTACATCGGAGTACGCTGTATGTCAGCGAAATTGTGTAACTTTGCAGGCTAATAGTAATAATGCCAGATAGAAACCCTTAGAATGGCATCAAAAAATTGAGTTATGAAAAAGATTTTGTTAATCATTGCAATAAGCATAATTTGTGCGTCGGCTTCTTTCGCGCAAGAAGGACTGTATCAGAATCAACTGAATGTAATCAAGGAAGCACTCAATACGAAGGACGCATCATTGTTGGATAGTCTGTTATCGGAAGATTGCACCATATTAGGCAATTCCGGTAATTTGCTCCAGCCCTCGCTTAAAGCTGTGTTCGGGACACTCGCAAACAATACCATTGAAGACATGGTTCTCGTAAATTCAGAGCATACCGACAACGGAGGCATGATTTTGACTTATAAGATAAAATATTCGGTTCTCGGAGAGAAAGATGCTTGTTTCGGCTTCAATGAGAAAGGGAAGATTATACAGCTGGATTATCTTTCCGGGGCAAAATCGCAGACTGTAAAGAAAATATCTGCAAAGAAAGCGGCAATGCCGATGGTGCAGATTCCTTTTATTTTGGATTCCAATCACTTGGTGATACTTAAAGGAAAAATCAATGGCGTGGATTGTAATTTGATATGGGATTCGGGAGCGAAGCGTTCTGTCCTGAATTCTGATTATATCGCCGCATTGAGTTCAAAAAGTGGAACTGCAAATATTGGCGGAGTAAATGCTCGTACTACCGCAGGTGTCGCAGTCGCGGA
The DNA here is from genome assembly GCA_964561145.1 of uncultured Christensenellaceae bacterium. Lineage (GTDB taxonomy): Bacteria > Bacillota > Clostridia > Christensenellales > CAG-1252 > RUG14300. The sequence continues at coordinate 1,964 of CAZLNZ010000043.1, read as the reverse complement.
CAGTATCAATCTCAATCTCTCCGGCATAACGACAGAGAACGCCTCATTCCTAACACGGAGTCTGAGACATCTGGAGGCAAACGCAGAAGAATTGCCGATAGCCGGATTGATAGGTATGGATATATTGGGAGGCTATGACATTATTTATGATTACAACGCACAAAAACTGACCTTAATTGATTCCAGTGTGCAGATTCGTCTGCAGGGTAATCCGATTGCTACAATACCATACAGTCAGTTCGCATCGGATTATCTGCCATGTATAAAAATAAACATGGACGGTAAGGAAGTTGAATTAGGCATAGACTGCGGAGCCGGAGCGAATCTAATTCATAAATCAGCTTTACCTGACGGAGTGAAATTTGAAACGACCAATCTTACGGGAATTTCTGGGGATGTTACCCAACAGGAATTTGGCAACCTGAACTTTACAACTGGAGGCGTTGCCTTTGAGGAACAGCCATTTGTTGTGGGCGACATAAGCCATTTGAATCTTGGCATAGATGGATTGCTTGGCTATCCATTTCTAAGTTCGCACAAAATGATGTTCAAAAATTCCACCAAAGAACTGATTATATTCTGATTGAATTATTGAGTGAAATTGCGGTGCATAATGCCGTAGATACTTGTCAAGGAATTATCTTTTGCCATTATAAAACAGGCTTTTGGACGCATTAGGAAACAATAGAGGTACAAAAATAGGGAAAATGAGCCTTGAAACGCAGATTTTTACCTGTCAACGAGAGCTCTTTACAGGATTTGTATTATCTTTGCATATGGATTGAGGCAACTCTTTCCACGACATTTTGAAATAATAAGAAGCGTTATGCTTATCTTGTAAGTGAAAACGTAGGAAATTTTCGACCGAGCAAGGATAGCATAGTGGTTCTCACGCATATAGCGTGGGCTACTATTGTTACATCTGCTCAAATGGTTTCCTACGACCTTCACTTAAGACGTGGCATAGTTGGCTCACGTTTTCTTCACTATAACTAATGTCTCCTTTGAGCCAGTGGAGATTTCATGAAAATATGAAAAGATTTGTTCTAACAATTCTTTTGGTGATTGGCATTATCATTATGGCTAATGCTACGACTGTGTTTAAGTCGCTGGATAATTTTCGCAACAAAACAACCGTGATTGTCGAAGTCGACTCAGTATCTGCAATGCCGCATCTTCAAGATGTTGTATTTCACAACTCAGGGAAAGCCTATGAATGTAAAGAACTGAAAACAACTCTTGCCGGTGAGAAATTAACCATTTCGGCTGGTTTTAAGAAATTCAAGACCTTTGAGAACTGTTATCTGACTTTCATGCTCAATGGACAAATGCAAAAAGTAGAGATAATCCATGAATGAAAGGCTAATTACTATTATCAGCATACCAAGTAACTTAATAAACATTATAATATGAATAAACTGTTTTTATTGATTACAGTCATTGTCGGACTGCTATCAGCATCGTGTAGCAATGATGATGAACCGACATTCGGGAGCAAAGATCTTATACATACAACATGGTCGGGTACTGATGTGTGTTATGAAGATGGTAAAGAAATAGAATCCGTACCATTCATTGTAACATTCCTAACTGAAAGCGAAGGTAAATATATATTTGTCGATGAAAACGGCAATCCAACAGGAGACGGTCATTTCACATACAACATCGACGGGGATATGATTACTTTCAATGGCGCCATTGTTGGCAACTGGACAATCATTGAGCGCACAAAAGACACCATTATACTTCGTGCCTTTCTTCCGAAAGAGCATAAAATGTACCTAAAACTGGTTATATAGGGCTGTATTACTCTTATCTTTACGACGGGGAACCCCGACAAAAAATAAAAGTAATCCAATCCAAGTGGTACAATTATAACTGTACCCCTCGTCCTCTATCAATCTTCCAGTCATACCGACCTTCCGCGACATCGCCAACCTCATTGAGTGTGTGGCGATGTTTTA
>CAZLNZ010000042.1:0-3378 GCA_964561145.1 uncultured Christensenellaceae bacterium | reverse complement strand
TCTGCGATACCGTTACGCCACATCTGCTTGGACGGTTTCTTGCATTGGAACGATTGCAGTACGTCATTACATCTCTCGCTAACTTTTACGAGCCAACCAATGCAAGCATTTTAATTATTTCAGCAGGGCATACCGTAACTCCTGCATATCCGGGCGCTACCCGACCTCGTGGACTCTATCGGACTCGAACCGATGACTCCCCGCTTATGAGGCGAATGTTCTAACCGTCTGAACTAAGAGTCCTGAGTGCTTCACTAGAAGCACTGTTGCGATTCATTATCTTTACCAGCAAAAGATTTGTGCGTTGCTATCACAACAAAACGCATAATGCGCACACCTTATAAACCACCCACCGTCAGCTTGACGGCAAATCAATTACTTCCAGTATGCTATCTGTTACCCACCGACTATTGCAATCACGGTGTAGTCTTATCACCACAGACAAGTTTTTTGTATTTGCTCTTTGCAAGAATTTTTTCGCAAATACTTTGGGTGGAAGATACAGCTTGTTACAGGATTTATGCTTTATGTTTGCTGAATATTTTTACTCTCTGCTATATATTCTGCAACGTATGCAGAGAAACCGCGAAGTCGCTTCGCTCATGTCTTTATATACCGCGTTCGGTTGAGCGGTTGTCCACTTTATGTTTGCAAGGACTGTGCAAGATTTTCATGTCTTCTCTGACAATTCAAATTGCATAGACGCTAGTTTCTGTTTGCCTTTCCGCGAATTGGTTTCTGCACAAGTTCTATGCAATCGCTGTTGATAAACTGCAACTAGTTTGCACTCTCGCTATCGCCGGGAGTGGCAGATTAACAACAAACTGGGCTAGTTGGATTCGAACCAACATTCGAGTACTGAAACATACTCTTGCCGGAGTCAAAGTCCGGTGCCTTACCGTTTGGCGATAGCCCATTTTTATTATTTTGTCCGTTTCTCTTGATGCTTCATCTGGCATTTGACCATTTCAGAGACATCTTCTCGTTTCCCTTTGATCCCGTGTCCTTTCCGGAATAGTTCGCATTGCAACATCTCCCCACATTCAATACACTCATCGTGAATTTCTTTCCCGGCTATCCGCATTTCCGATTCCCTCTTCCAGTTCTATGTATTTGTCCAGATACCACTTTGCTTTTCGTATATCCTCTAAACCATTCTTCCCGTTGTGATGGAAAAGGTATTTGAACGCATTGCACACACAAAACGACTCGACCGCTTCTAGCCCTTGTGTTTCCAACATTACGTCTATGCACTCAAAATTGCCTGTCTCATAATGCGAGGGATGATTTACGTTATCAGCCATTAAATATCCCCCTCTTTTCTGTGAAGTGATTTGTCGACTGAAAATCCATCTGAATATCTTTCCCACAGCTTTTTGTTATTCGTAATCGCCACTTCCTCAAGCGTAGTATCAAGGGATTCAGCAATCAATGCCAAGTAGTAAAGCACGTCACCACATTCTTTGATAAAATGTTCCCGATCAAACGGATGACCATGAAACAATTCTTTCTTGAGCAAGTCAACAAGTTCTCCCGCTTCACCCGCAGCGCCCATGATACCATTCAACAGCATATTGTCTTTCGTTGCCACGCAAACACCAGATGCAGTCCGCATAACCCCTTTTTGGTATTCATCAAATGTCATTTTCATATCCTCCATCAATGCTCTTTTTGTTTTTTGAAAAATTTTTGAAATCAGCTATCTGCATTATCTTTTTTTCTCAAACCATCACACAGTCCAAATCCAAACTGTACAAGATTAACCATAATCCCCGCATACATTAACACCCTACACCATGTAGGTAAGTTTAGTAGGTAGCAAATATACAAAACTACGATTTGTGTAAACATTATGTGTTCCTCCTATTTTTTCAAGTAAATAATATTGTGTGGTAAGTGTGTATATATTTAATACACTAAATACCCTTTTTGATTTTTCGGTTGGTTGAGTGGCTTAGTTGGGCGTTTCGCGGATCTCATCCAGAGGGGCGGGGGTGGGTGTCTCCAGATCCGCCCACGGTTCAACTATTCGCAAAATACGCATTTCGCGAAAAGTTGGTGTCAAGATCTTGTGTGTTACTCTGTGCCATCTACAACATCTTGTGCGTCTATCGTTTTGACATCATTTTGTCCGTTTCTGGCGGTCAGCATTGCCCTTATATCCGCGTCCGACAGTCGTCTTGTGGTCTCCTCCTCCAGCTGTCGCTTGCTGTTGTACTCCATTCGTAGCTCCGGCTCGTTATTAGCTAGCGCGATCAAGCTAACAGGCGTTCCCGTCATCCGGTTCATGGCTTGCTCTTTCGGAAGCGCTTTGACCTTTTGCACTAAGTCGGAGTATAGAGAGCTTAAACCTCCGTGGCTATACTCTCCATTTTTCCAGCTATTCCAAGTGTCTGGATGAATCCCAGTTAATTCTAAAAAAAACTTGTCAAACGGTATAATTGAATAATCTTTAATAAGATCTATATAAGCATCTGCGATAACGTTTAACTCATCGATATCTCTTAAATTGATCTTTGTATTTTTGTTATTATATCTTACAGTTGTTTTATCCGGTTTAAATAACATCTTGTAAACATACCTAAATGCAGCTTCAAAAACACTGTTATCAACTTTTTTATAGGCATCACCAGATATATCTATACCTCGATTATCAAAATATTCATGGAAGTATGCTTCTATCATATTGTCGTATACAGCATTGTTGCTATCGATAATCGTCATGTTTTCTCACCTCCATTTTGGCAAATAAAAAACGCCCACAGAAAAGACCCATTTAACTAGATCTGATCTGTGAGCGTGTATCATTGAGTTATTCGCCGTCCTTGCTCTTTGTGCGTCCTATCCTTTCCGGTTCATTTACCCATCAACGGCGATCTGGCGAACTTGCCAATAGCTGGCGGGATTCGGCTTGGTTTTAATTGCTTCAAACTTTAACACAAGATCTTGTACTTGTCAATTACTTTTTTGCGAAATATTGACACTATAATATATATATATTATATTAATCAACTCAGGGGGGATATAGAATCTATAGACGTAGTATATATTATAATAAATGTCAATAGTAATTATATATAATATATGTGGTAAATTTTGTATATTTTTACACACAAAAAACAGACCTTCAAGCGTGCAAGTGCTTTCAAGCCTGTTTAAATTTGATTTAAATATTTGCTTTTCAAGGTTCGAAAACTACGCCTATGAGTTCCATAGAGCCCCCCGTCGTTAGTTCAAAGATACACAAGGTGGATCAATTTGTCAATTAAAAGTTCTCGACAAAAAGAAAAACCGCTGATCTCTCAACGGCTTTCCTTAACGATCGGGTTTTATTAAATTTTTGTCTCAAGGACATTTACACCGTAGCACGTGTTTTTT
>CAZLNZ010000041.1:0-3396 GCA_964561145.1 uncultured Christensenellaceae bacterium | reverse complement strand
TAAACTGATTATGTCTTTCCGTGTTAAACTTTGTAAATTGATTGTTTGCCACCAAAATAGCAATGGCTTTTCTTGCGTCTGTTGCAGACAAATCAAAAATCGAGTCAGCAAAAATACCGTTGACCATCGCCCACTCGTTTATCGTTTTGACAGCAGAAGCATAGCCCCTCACCGTTGCCATTGCCATACCCTGTCCATTTCCGAGCCATTCTCTGAATTGTATAATGGTGTTGTTATCGGGGATTCGACGAGGAATAAAACTATCCCTTTCCGATCCACTCACGTCTGAATCGCTACGCGCTGTTGCTGTCTTTTGCAAATAATATATTTCATAAGCGCTATATGGTTCCCCGCAAAGCTTAATCAGAACACCTAATCTATTAACAATCGCTTTTGCACTGTGATTGCCTTCAAGATAAAAACCATCGTCCATTTTGAGCGGAGAACGAAGCGACGCTTCCGTTTCCGAATAGTTGATTTTTACACCGCTGATTACATCGTCCTCTCTCAATATGAATTTCAACTCGTGATGTCTATTTTGCAAATTCTTAACTATTAAACTATAACATTCACGCCAAGATAAAGGACCTGCATACGTTCCATCGGGAGTAATAATCTTTACCACATTTGTATATACATATTCTTCCTGTTTGTCAGCAAAATCCAACTTTACTTCAAGCGAAGTATCTGCCAATGATACGTGCGTTTCCGACGGTAACGATTGAATATCCGCTGATTCTATTGTTTGAACGTTAGTTGCCGACGTTTCATCAATTCTCTTGCTTTCTTCAACGTGATTATCAGCTTTTACCGCCCGCTCCACTGTTGAGTTGGTGGTCAATTGTTCTTCTTTGCGCTCTTGTCTCTTGACATCAGCTTTTTCAAAACCTTTACGGTCTTCTTCTCTAACTGTCTCTTTCAAGAAATCCGAATAGTATTTACTCGTTTTCTCGAACAATGTAAAGGCAGATTTATGAGAAAACTTAAAAATGCGGCTCGCAGACAATTTTGCTCTGATTGAATTGTAGACTTTAACATCGCTTATTTCCCAAATTGAGACTCTTGACATACCGTGTCTCTGCGCATAATCAAAACTGAACTCGTAGCACTCAACAATGTTAGAAACCGGAATTCTAACATTCGTTTTATTTAACCATTCCACGAAAAAGTCTTTTCTATTTGTTTCAGTATCATTTTGCGGTTGAATCATTTCTTTTGTCTCTTGAAGTATCACGTTATATTGCTCTCTTTCGTCGTTATATAAAGCAACCATCTCAGTGAAAACGGCGGCCGGCTTCCTGCCGTATGAATACCTCTCGGTAAACATCTTGTCAATAATTGCCATCTGCCAGCTCATGCCGCTCAAATTCCGATACACGTCATCAATTTGAACGCCTCTATTGATTGCCATTTGACGCAGATTATTGGAGAGTTCAGCCAATCCCGCCTCTCTGCTGATCGCGCCCGCTTTGATTCTTTGATACATATCAATCAGGAGCGCAACTTCGTATTTGTCCCAAGCATTTGGTCTCATCACTCTTCTTCAACTATTTCCATAATATCGTCAATACCACAATGCAATGTCGCGCATATTTTTACTAAAGTATCAGTGGTGACACTTTTTCCGGCATTTAACTTATTAAGAGTATAATTGCTTATCCCTGACATACGGATTAAATCTTTCTTCTTTAGATTTTTATCAATCAAAAGTTTCCATAGTTTTTTGTAGCTAACAGTCATATGCTCACCGCCATACTATTTTTATACTTATAATTATAGCATATACCATAAAAAATTTCAACGTAAAAGTGAGCATATTCTCTATTTTTTGACACAACTGCTCATTTTTCTTCCCAACTAACTGTATTTGCAAGAATTTTTCTGTCATTCTGCCGTCTCTTATAGCATACAAATACAAAACGCGAAGAAGCTAATTTTAATTTTCATATATTTTTTTCGTTTTATCAAGATACGTCTTTATATTATCTACAACGTTTTCGGGAGAAAGGACTTTTAGCTTATCCCCGAACGAACAGCACCAACCTAAAAATGTAGGGCTAACCTGCACCTCGGCTTTAAAAGCAACCGTATTATCATCTATCGGTTCAAACATAATATTATCGCCGAATATATCGAATATCACGTCCAAAAGACACTTATCGGCTTGGAATTCGACTTCCTGCGTTTCGCCCTGAAACATTCCGAAAATAGTCTTTTTATGATGTTTCAGATCAATCGGCTCGCCGTTATAAGGATCTTTGCGCTGCTCTTCCACCATTTCCACCTTGTCCATGCGGTCGATTCGGTAATGCACGACGCCGGGGTGTTTCCCGTAATAAGCAATCAGATAGTAATTATCGTCATCGAATATGGTTGCAAGCGGATTTACGAAATAACGTTTGTGGCCTTTACGATATACGCGCTCGTGTTTTTCATTGAAATCGAAATACTCGAACGAAACCTTTTTATTATTCTCTATCGCCGAATTTATTTCGCTTATAGCATAAAAGATATTCTCGTTCGTGCTTTTAGTCGTATTAAAACGCACGATATTGCTTTGCAGAAGTTCGGCGCGATGGCTTCCGCCGAGATCGGCAATCTTATCAAGCAAAACTTCGGTTTTAGTCGGCGTAACAAAGCTCGCCGCTTGCACCGCGTCCATAAGAATACGCAGTTCGGGAACGTCGAAACTTCTGTCCGCGACACAATAGCAATTCGGCTTTCCCGGAGACTTTTCGCAAAGAACCTCATAGCCGAAATTGTTCAGCACCTCTATATCCTTATATAAAGTGCGGCGGTCGCAGACAATGCCCATATCGGCAAGCTTATCTATAAGCTCCGTCGTCCCTATATAATGCTCCTCGTCCGAGTCCTGCCGTAAGATTTCGAGTAACTTCAAGAGTTTGATTTTATAAGCGTTTTCTTGCTTCATCGGCTTTTACCTATACCTATCGCATTTTACAATAACATTATACCATATCCGACTACTTTTGTAAAGAACAAGGTGTACAAAAAAGCAGACACCTTTATGTATAAAATAAGCGCAACCAAACGGTTACGCTTAAAATTCTTTTTCTAAAAAACTTCTAAAAAAATTTTTTAGGATGGTGCTAAAATGTAGGGCAAACCTCCCTTAAAAAATGGCTAAAATCGGTATGTTGTAAGTTCAAACCTTGATTTTTCAAAAAAACGCCAAAAATCAGCAATGAAATCGACATGGTCAACTAACATATGTTGACCTTAAAATTACCATCAAAAATGGGCAAAAAGCATACAAAAAGAGCCAAAAACAAGCGTTTTTGACTCTTTTTTGACCGAATCAGTAATTTCGGTCAACGTAGATGGCTCCCCCAGTTGGACTCGAACCAACGACCCTGCGGTTAACAGCCGCATGCT
>CAZLNZ010000040.1:0-3659 GCA_964561145.1 uncultured Christensenellaceae bacterium | reverse complement strand
TTGATTCTGAATATAACCGTATGCAATGGGCGGGCGAAGAATATCTTTTAGAAGAGCTTATCGCTACTTGTAAAGATAAACTTATCGCAAAGCGTGAAACTTTCTCAAAGGACGTTTTGTTTTGGATGGGTTACGTTTATCGCTATTGGCACTTATATACCGGAGAAGAAAGCAATAAGATTTATAAGCAAGCACCGTTTGAAACAATGAACGTTAATTATCTTATGTTCCATACAATGGACGTGGAAATGGCGATTGACGACTTAAAAGAAATTTTCAAACAGAAGAAATAAGTTTATAAACATGACGGAAATTGTCATATTTAATGTGATAAAATGAAAGGACAAGTATGAACTTAAACGATTACATTATTCAAAAAGGGTTAGAGAAAGCAAAAACCGAAATCTTAAAACAAATGATTTGCAATGATATGAGCTTATCTAACCAACAAAAAGCAAATTGGCTTAAGGCTATTGACTCTTATTCAATGGCAAAAGATATAAACGACCTGTTGACCTTTTTAAGCAATTCAAGATGGTAAACAATATAACACAAGAAATTAAAGTCGATATAAAAGAAAATCGCATATTTGCGTTGAACTCCACGCTCTTAAATATTCTTCTCAAAGACAATTCTTAGAGCAAGAATATCATTGGGGCTATGGTTATTATACTCATATATCGGTCTCCTGTTTTTATTGTTATATTCTATTTAGCAACTTTTGTAAATATACATGAGCAGTATTTCTTAATTAGACTGAGCAATATTTTAAACCCAAACGGCTTATCGCTATTTTCTGTTTGCATATCATACGGAAGGCGTGTATTTTGCGATTTCACAATTCAATCCGGAAAAAGTCATTTTTCCAAAATACTACGACCTTTTCCGAAAAACTATTGCCTTATCTAAAGTGCGCGACTTATAAGTATAAAATTTTTAACATATTATCGTTTCCTTAAATTGTCAATAGCTAAATATCAATAAATCCCGATTTACCGTAAATCTGTTGATATTATTACATCATTATGTTATATTTTTAATATCCCCCCGTGGGGGATATTTGCGAGGTATGTATGGCTCAAGAAAAACACGTTCACGAACACACTAAAACAGTACTTAACAGAATGTCGCGCGCAATCGGACACTTTAACGCGGTCAAAAAAATGGTAGAGGACGGCAGAGATTGCAGTGATATTTTAATTCAACTTTCGGCAATAAAGTCGGAAGTCGTAAATATAAGCAAGGTCATCCTTAAAGACCACATCGACCATTGCATAGTCGACGCGATTAAAGATAACGACGACGAAGCAATCGAAAATCTTAAAGGCGCCATAGATAAACTTATATGAGTAAAAATTCGTCCGGCAAGGGAGTTTTTCTTGCGATTCTGGCAGCCGCCTTATACGCAATAAATCTTCCTCTTTCTAAAATTCTGCTCGACTATATGCCCTCCACTCTCATGGCGGGATTTCTTTATGTCGGTGCCGGTCTCGGAATGGGAATTATCGCAATCATCCGTAAAATCGGAAAAAAAGAAAAAAGCGAGGCTAAACTAACCAAAGCAGAGCTTCCGTTTACGATAGCTATGATAGTTCTCGACATCGCCGCGCCGATTTTCCTAATGCTCGGTCTTAAATCCACTACCGCGTCAAACGCTTCGTTACTCAATAACTTCGAAATAGTCGCGACCGCAATAATCGCTCTTGTCGTTTTCAAAGAAAAAATCAGCCCGAAATTGTGGCTCGGTATCTTGTTCGTTACGGTTTCTTGCGCGCTCCTCTCTGTCGAAGATATCTCCGAACTCAAATTCTCTTACGGCTCCCTGTTTATTTTACTCGCCTGCGTTTGCTGGGGGTTTGAAAACAACTGCACAAGGAAGATTTCATCAAAAGACCCTATGCAAATTGTTTTGCTTAAAGGCATTTTTTCGGGGCTCGGCTCTATTATTATCGGACTTATATTGGGTGAACGCGTAACCGTCCTTTGGAGTGTATTCGCCGTCTTGGGCGTCGGGTTTGTGGCATACGGTTTGAGTATTTTCTGCTACGTCTACGCGCAAAGAGAGCTCGGTGCGGCAAGAACAAGCGCTTACTATGCTGTTTCGCCGTTCATAGGCACCCTGCTTTCTCTTATAATTTTCCGCGAAGTACCTCATTATACCTATTATATAGCACTCGCATTGATGTTAATCGGCGGGTATCTTGCAAATCCCGAAAACAAGCAGGAATAATCTGAGATTTAATAGAGCTTTATCAGTTAATTAAAAGGTTGAAAATAATTTATGACTTACAAGTCCGAAACTTTTGATTTTTAAGAAGTTTCGGACTTGTAAGTCGAAAACTATTGACTTTTGTTACTTTTGGTGTATACTATATGTAATGGCAAAATCGGAGGTGTCTTATGTCAAAACTTATAAATCGCCCGGAATATTTAGATCAGCTCATTCAAAACAAAGATGTTGACTTGGTTAAAATCGTTACCGGTTTACGTAGGTGCGGAAAGTCTTCACTGCTCGATTTATTTCATCAATACCTTTCCGATTCCGGTGTCGCCGACGCGAATATAGTCCATATGAATTTGGAGTCTCTACGTTATCATCATCTAACGGATTATCTCGCTTTTTATAGTTACGTCAGCGAACGAATACCGAATAGCGGTAAAACTTATTTGATATTCGATGAACTACAATCCGTTGAACATTGGGAAAAAGCAATCGAATCTTTCCGCTTGGATTTCAACGTAGATATTTACATTACCGGCTCTAACGCCTATTTGCTTTCCACCGAGTTTTCTACACTCCTCTCCGGTAGATATGTAGAAATTCGTATGCTACCACTGTCATTTAAAGAGTTTCTGACATTTTACGATTTTGAACCGTCTGTAACTATAGAAGAAAAATTCCAGCGGTATATGCAATTCGGAGGCATGCCTATTCTAAACGAATACCGATTTAACGAAACAAGAAGCTATCAAGCATTGGATAGCATTTATTCTACCATTGTGTTGCGCGATATTTTACAACGCAATAAACAAGCCGATAGCGCAATATTGCAAAAGATAACTATGTTTCTTTGTTCAAATATCGGTAATATTACATCTCCTAACAGCATTGGTAATGTGCTGTCAAACGAAGGCGATATTCAGGCAGGCAAAGGGAAAAACATCGCAGGAAAAACGGTAGATAAATATATTTCAATGTTGCAAAGCGCATTTATCTTCTACGCTGTCGGTAGATACGACGTTAAAGGTAAACAGCTCTTAAAAACACTCGGCAAGAATTACATTGTCGATATGGGATTCCGTAATATGCTTTTGGGGTACCGAGATGTAGACAGAGGTCATTTGCTCGAAAATATTGTGTTTTTAGAATTGATTAGACGTGACTATCGTGTATATATCGGAAAAGTCGGTGAAACCGAAATAGACTTCGTCGCCGAAAAACCAAATGATAAGCTTTATATTCAAGTAACGGAAAGTATGAATTCTCCCGAAATCAGAGAAAGAGAACTTCGCCCTTTACGTATGATTCCGGACAATTACGAAAAAATCGTTTTATCCACCGATAAACATTATATCAATTCGTATGACGGCATCAAGTCACTATATTTGGTTGATTGGCTACTCTCTTAGCTTGCGCAGTGATGTTGCTTGCGCAGTGA
>CAZLNZ010000039.1:0-4154 GCA_964561145.1 uncultured Christensenellaceae bacterium | reverse complement strand
CAGGGTAAATTCCACCTCAAATTCCACTGTGGAATTTACTTTGGGAATTCACTTAAATGTTGGGGCGAGGATAAAAAAGGACATATTCCTTGATTGGATGGATTAATTTCTGCTTATCTGTTATAATTTGTGGGAGCATAGTATTATACTGTCTTATTACTAAAAATAACATCAACGTTAATATGTGGTTGGGAATATTCTTTATTGCAATTCCTTTAATTATTTGGGTTGTATTTGATGTAAAATCAAAAAGATTGAAATAATATTTGCACAAGGGAAGATGCTTATATAATATTTGCACAAGTGTTTCAATTAAATAAGCGATTAACTATCTTTTATTAATGCATAGGATTTCCGCTGAATCTAAATCAAGCAAAACACATAAATTGGCAAAGGTGTCTAATGCCGGCATTATATCGCCTCTTACATAATGAGATATGGTTTGTTGAGATACGCCTAATTGTTTTGCGATTGATGTTTGGGTTAGACCGCTTTGTTTTATTGCTTCTGCTAAATTTTTTTGAATATCATTAAGAACAATCATCGTTAATTGCCTCCTTGAAGTATATGAACATTCTACAATTAATAAGCGTAACGGACTTGACATACGCTTAATAAGCGTGATATACTTATAGTGGATACAACTAATAAGCGTATTCAGAGGATCGTTTTATTGAGAGATAAAACATATTTGGAAATAACAGTTGTTAATTGTGAAATACAAAAAGGAGAAAAATTCTATGAAAAAATGTATCGCAATGATTCTAGTTATTGTTGTTATGGTATGCGTTTCCTTATTAACATTTGGTTGTGATGGCACTGCATTACCCGAGCTAGACTCGGCAAATCCGATTACAGATAATGGAAGATATCTTTCGGTGGCTGCTCCTATTAATAATGTCCCAAATATAGTCGAATCGGCTACTGACAATGAGTATAATTATTATTTTATTGACTTAGGCTATGCAAAAGGGGTTCCAATTAGTTCCGGAACGGCTATTGAGTATAATGGACAAACGCCTATAACAGTTTCTTTTGAAAAAAGTATTGTTACACAAGACTCTGTTTCAAAATCCCTTACAAAAGCCGTTTCAGAAACGGTTTCGGTAACGTCGATGGGGAGTGCTACGTTTAAGGTAGGCCAAAAGTTTAAATATAATATTGGTGCTGCTAAAGCTGAAACATCTATAAATGCTAGTTATTCAAGGCAATGGGGAACCGTGACTGATAAGTCTAACTCTACATCTGATACTTATGAGACAGCAACATCTGAAACTGAGGAGCTAAGGGAAGCAATTACTTATACTATCGGTGATCACGATGAGGAGAAGGGCGTTTATAGACTATCTTTAATTGGAACATGTGATATATACGCAGTTGTTCAAACAAATCTTGATAATAGCAGTGTTGTCAGCATTTCTTATACATTGTCTGCAAGAGACGATATGAGAATTAAAATTGAGTACGATGACGATGGATTATTTGATGGTAATGCGGAAAAAATCAAGTTGCCGACTAACTATTATTTATCTTTACCACTTCCCGAAAAAACGATAGATAGTGGAGTATTGGATGGTGATGGTGAGTCTTGGTCTACGATTGCCGTTACAATGGATCGGTATAATTGTAAAGATGACGGCAAATATAATAAAACAAATCCGGATACTGCCGGTCGAATAGCAAGACATGACGGCTTTGAAATAGGAACTTTGAGTTTATATGGTTGTCGTCAAGTTGGTTCGTCTTATTATAAGATAAGTTGCATTGATGATTTCGCTATTAGATATATGGTACTTCAAGATATTAATGATTTGCCGAGAAATGGTTGTAAGTTAGCACATATAAGCAATGATACTGCGAGTAGAGTGCTTGGTACAAATATCGGCTCAAAAATCGGATACGGTGCTTATTGGGTTAGAATTACATATACGGATGACTCGCAGGAGCAATACAATGAAACAAATATACTAAAATATGCTTCAAATGGTACAAATATAGACATTCTATCGGCAGAGGATCTTAATCTCAGCAAAAAAGTGCAAAAAATTGATGTGGTAGTAGCGTATGAATTATATGCAGGTGCTCCCGGATTCTTAGATATATGGTGGCATGAATATACTAACTGGCGTTGTGAATACACATACGAGTTCAATTAATAAAATTACCAGCCTATATTAAAAGCTAAAACTTAAATGAGAAATCGATGAGATATACTAGGTCTTGTCGGTTTTTTGTTGATGGATATATAAAAAACAATTCACATGAAATTTGGCAACATTAAGGGAGTCAATTAATAGATGAAGTGTTTAAAAACAAAGAAAGAGAGTTTTCTATTACACGGACAAATCATTTTCACTTTTTTTATAAAAAAAGAAGCTATAAGTGTTTTTTCTCTTGACAAGCGGTTTTCGGCGGATTATAATTAATGCATAAACGGAAAACGTTTTCCGTATACTGTATATCGAGGGTGCTATGCGTACAAAAAATGAAGATACTCTTAAGTCAATGGTTGAGTTTATAGATGATTGGTATTTTGCTAATAACGATTATCCAACTTTGTTTCAGATTGCCAGTGGACTTGGTATCGGAACCACTACTGCACATAGATATGTGACGGAGCTTATTGCTCGTGGAGAGATTGAAAAGAATAATCGTTATGGCAATTTGCAAACGAAAAACATTTCTAGATGGATTTCTCGTTCGGATAGGTTGCCCATAGTGGGTGAAATAGCTTGCGGAGCACCTATCTTGGCGGAGGAAAACATAGAGTCTTACGTTACCATTTCTCGTGAGCTTTTGGGCGTGGGGAATTTCTTTATTCTTCGTGCTAAAGGCGACAGTATGATAAATGTTGGTATAAATGACGGCGATTTGGTCATAGTAAGGCAACAGGAAAGTGCTCTTGAGGGAGAAATTGTAGTTGCACTTATTGGCAATGAAGCAACCTTGAAGCGTTATTACCTGGATAAAAAACATAGAAGAATACGCCTTCACCCCGAAAATGATAATATGGAAGACATGTATTTTGAAAACCTGTCAATTCAAGGTGTGGCGGTAAAGATAATAAAAGATTTAGTATAACCTCTACACAGAGTGCCCCGTCTGTTAGATGATTATAGGTACAAGAGATAATCTTCCTATGGTATGGGATTTCCCGCCCTGCCGATATAGTGGATTAAATTCAATTCTCTATGTGCTATGGGAAAAAGGAGATCTTTGATGAAAGGTGAAAATTCTCAACCCCCTGCTTGTTCAAGAGTTGTATGCCCGGAATGTAAAAGATTCTTTGCGATTCTTGTAAAGCCGAGTGGTGAAATGGAGGGTATATGTCCAAGCTGTCATTCACATTATTATGAACAACGTCGTAATAATGTCAGGCTAATCAAATCTGTCAAAAGGCAGAGCAACTGAATAAAGTAAAAAACTTAATATCAACAACGTCTATACGGACACATCAAGGTCGGGCTGAAACAGTGCCAGCGGTAAATCCCGGGTCCCTCTTCGTATAGGTAAGATTCGATAGGAGAATAGTATCCCCAACCCGAATGTGAGCCTCTGAAAAAGCTCGCAAACCGCAGGGGGATACTATTTTTATTCTCCTGCAACAAAACAGGAGAATTATAGGAGAATAAAATGAAAACAATAAACAATATTCGAGAGGATTTGAAAAATATCAGGTATTACTATTCACGAAAGGAAAAATTGAGTAAATCGGAGGGAATAGTAGGAACATGTAAAATACTTGAATTGGTGGAGGAATATAATCGGACGGTTTGTCAAGCACCTCCTAAACTATATGATATATACATATGTATATATGTGGAGAATAATACCCAAGAGAGTGATGCCGAAAGGTTCGGATATACTCGAGAGTATATTACGAGACTTAACAAACAATTATTGGCTTTTCTTCAGAATAACTTGTCAATGTAAGATGGGGTACGGAATGTTGATAAAGCATCCAAATAACAGTATGGCAGATGTAAAAGCTGAGAATTGTTACAAATAATAGGTAAGAGCATTATAATGTTACATATATACGTCATACTGCCAAAAGATGTGGTACAATATAATTTATACATAGATGGTACAAAAATTGAGGCTAATGCAAATAAATATAGTTGGGTTTGGAAAAGGAGTTGTTTAACAAGTAG
>CAZLNZ010000038.1:0-4287 GCA_964561145.1 uncultured Christensenellaceae bacterium | reverse complement strand
CCGACCCGAATAAATATGCTTGACCGACCCAATTCCCGCCATCATAACTTTTCATGGTCGATTCTAAAGCATAATTCATTACGCTCTATAAGGAGAAATAAAGTGGTTAAGCAGCATGTGTTCGAGATTTATCGACTCCGAAGAAAGCCTTTCTTCATCATGTAGAAAGTTGCCTCTATATTTTATAATATGATGTATAGCAAGGTATATTAATCGAATATCGACTTTATTCTTGTTTTCACAAAGTTCTCTTCTTAGATGGTATATCGTCTTGTATTTTCCGTAGTAATTCTTATCACTGTATTTTCCATCAAAAAGATTGCAAAGATTATCACGGCCAAACTCATCGTCGCCATTGCTTTTGTGAAGTAAAAATGAGTTGGATAGTCTTGTAAAGAAAAGAGGATCAACTGCATTTACCTCATTCTTCATCAGCATCTGCAGTAAGCGAATCCGTTCTCTTCGTCTTTCGTAACGTCTTCTTGAGGAACGTAACAGACGAGTACTTGCCGCTGTTTCGGCGGAATCAAACAAATCGACGCCCCAAAGATGCTTTCCATTCTTTTTGACAACGGATAAATCTGGATTGAGAACGGCATACCCGACAGAGTTTGTACCCATATCCAAGCCAATGTAATATTTTTTAAGACTATTTTCTTCCATGGTATTGACAACACTCCTTTTTTGGATTATAATGACGGTGTAATTCGAAATTGCATAGCAGTTAAAATAAATGCTAAACAAAATGCCTTTTTCAAGGTTGCTGTGTTGACAGCAGGGATGAGCCGTAAGGCTCATTTTTTTTGTAAGCACTTTTACGCATAAAACTGCTTACTGACATTGGTCACCATATCGACATATGTCGATATACTAATTGTATCATATCTAAAACACATATTTCAATAGCAACATGTTACATTTTTATCCCATCTTGATATTTTTTACATAAAAAATATCAAAAAAAATAACACAGAATTATAAAAAGAAGACTGCGAAAAAACTTCTAAACATAGTTTATAAGACGTTAGGGAGACCGATATAATGTGTTACTCTAAAAGACCATAAATAAACAACAGCGGCTTTAAACACATAAAAACATACTAGGGAAGGATAAAGAGGGAGATGCAATAATAAACCATGCATCCCCCTCTCGGAGTGGAAATTTAATCTAAATATGAGTCTTGATATTAGAATTTCTTGCGTTCCAGCAATTGTGACAATCGCTCCATCTCTTTTACTAGATCTTGCATTTCCTTTAAAGTGGATTTCATCTTCTCGGATATCTCATCAACAGATAACGAGCCATCTTTGAAAGAACCGGTGCTTATTCTTTCTGTTGCACAAGAACGAGCCTTTGCATCTCCCATTATTTTAATAGTAGCAACATCTGACCTAGTGTCGTAGACCCTCTTGTCGATGGGATTATCCGGTTCGCTTCTTTTGCCCAAGTAACCGCTTGACCCATATCCGCTTTCGGAATCGACACCGTAATCTCGTCCGCTTCTGTCGTAGCCTCTTGTATCATAACTGCCTACATCGGCACTGTCACCATATTTTCTTGAGCTCTCTGTTCTATAATCCTCTCTAGAGGATGTACCTCTATACACCCTAGGATCGTCACCGCTAACAATTCTTGATGAGCAATCATATCCTCCAGATGAAGGATTCTCCGAGTAAGATGAACTTCTGTAGCCATCTGAAACGGAAGACCCGTCATAGCCTATATTGTAATCGCCACGATAGCTGTCAGACGAATAAAAACCACCTCTTGAGCCACTTTCTACGGGATTTGAGACAGAAATCGGAAGTGATGACAATTCTCTCGGACGATAATTAGGATTTTTATATTGTCTTCCACAAAACGAACACACTAAAACTTCACCACTAGTCTCCTCAATGGTCGATTTACAACCGGGACATCTATAAGCCTTCCCCATAATTTCCTCCTGAGATACTTTCTTTACTTATTATACGACAATATCTCTTCTAAGTCAAGCACAACTCAAAGTTTGAGTACGGCGTGAAAGTGGTGGCACTAACGGTTGAAATCTTGATAGTAACATAGTTCTATTACCTTCTCTTGCGAAAAAACAAGTTATACAGGATGAAATATAACATAAACTAGTCTAAAGTCCTGTTTTGAACATGCTCAAGTCATAAAAGTGCTTAATGAAGAGGGTTTTTAAAGATTTTTTAAGGCATTTAGGTTACAATCTTTGTAAATTATGCTATTATATTTAGGAGTGCATTATCAAAGGATGGATTAATTGCGTTTAATCCTGACTAATTGACTCATAATAAATAGTGGATTAATTCCTTTGTTGTAACGATATTATATATTAGATTCGTTTACACGCCCCTAGGAGGTTTAATTGAAAAAGAACAGTGTAAAAATTATTGTTACCGTGATTACGATTGTAGTAGCGGTTTTGTTAATAGCTTTGCTTCTTGGTGCATTTAATGACAACTCTAAGGTCATCAGTAGTACAGAGTTTCAATCACTATTACATGAAGGCAGAATTGCGGATATCTATATAGACGGGTACTATACCGCAAAGATTAGACTTAAAGACAGCTCAATCAGCACCGAGGCTTTCCCTCGCAAATATGACAAAATTGTCAATATAGGAAACAGAAGCACCTTCGAAGATGTCATTCTTGCCTACAACAATAATGATGCAACCTCTTTGTATAAGGTTAACATTTGGTACAACGATCCTTCGGATGGAAGTCTTTTAGAGTCCCTATTGCCCTTGGTATTCTCTGTTATCCTAATTGCCGTATTTATTTATATTGTTGCAAAATCCAATTCCAACGCCAATAATAAGGCTATGAACTTTGGAAATACAAGAGCAACACTTGTTCGTAACTCCAAAACAAGATTTACCGATGTTGCCGGTGCCGAGGAGGAAAAGGAGGAGTTGAAGGAGATCGTAGAATTCCTCTCCAATCCTCAAAAATTCCAAAAACTAGGTGCAAAAACTCCTAGAGGTGTTCTTCTTGTCGGACCCCCCGGAACAGGTAAAACATTATTTGCAAAGGCTGTTGCGGGTGAAGCTGGTGTCCCCTTCTTCTCAATTAGCGGTAGTGATTTTGTTGAGATGTTTGTCGGTGTTGGTGCTTCCAGAGTAAGAGATTTATTCCAGCAAGCTAAAAAAGTTATGCCTTGTATCGTCTTTATAGATGAAATCGATGCTGTTGGCAGACAACGTGGTGCAGGCTTAGGCGGCGGAAACGACGAAAGGGAACAAACCCTCAACCAACTCCTCGTCCAAATGGATGGTTTCGAATCGACAGATGAAATTATCGTTATGGCTGCTACCAACCGTTCCGATGTTCTAGATCCTGCATTGATGCGTCCGGGGCGTTTTGATCGTCAAATATATGTAAACGTTCCAGATGTTAAGGGTAGAGAGGAAATATTGAAAGTACATGCTAAGAATAAACCCTTAGCAGGGGACATAGATTTCCAAACAATCGCTCGTATGACTATCGGTTTTACCGGTGCCGATCTCGCGAATCTTTTAAACGAGGCTGCCATTCTAGCGGCAAGAGCTAATCGCAACTTTATTACAATGCCCGACATTTTAGAAGGTATCAACAAGGTTATCATGGGACCTCAAAAGAAAAGTCGTGTAGTAACTGCTGCCGATAAACGCATAACCGCCTATCACGAATCCGGACACGCAATCGTTGCCAAGGTATTGGAAAATTGCGACGAGGTTCAAGAGGTCAGTATTATTCCTAGAGGAAGTGCTGCAGGTTATACTCTTACAAGGCCCTCAGAGGATGATAACCACGTAACTAAGAACAAGCTCAATGATATGATAGCCATGCTTCTAGGTGGTAGAGCCGCAGAAGAATTGGTTATTAAAGATGTATCAACAGGTGCTAGTAACGACATTCAAAGAGCAAGTTCCATTGCTAGAAGAATGGTTACAGAATGGGGTATGAGCAATCTTGGCAACATCTATTTAGGTAGCGATCAAGAGGTCTTTGTTGGGAAGAGCTTTGGCTCTCATAGCGAAATTTCCAATGATATGGCAAGTAAAATAGACGATGAAATCAAGCGTATAATCGATGAAAACTACCAACGTGCACTATCTACTATAAGTGCACACAGAGCTGTACTTGAGGAAATGGTTAACAGGTTGTTTGACAAAGAAACAATCTTCAAAGAAGAGGTTGATGCATTGTTCAACAACTTTGGTTCAACAAACCTTTAATAATTAGGCTCAATGTCAAATGTTGGGGCGGAGATAATTTTAACTTAATCACAATTAATTC
>CAZLNZ010000037.1:0-5823 GCA_964561145.1 uncultured Christensenellaceae bacterium | reverse complement strand
TCCATTGTAGATATTCTCCATACT
The DNA here is from genome assembly GCA_964561145.1 of uncultured Christensenellaceae bacterium. Lineage (GTDB taxonomy): Bacteria > Bacillota > Clostridia > Christensenellales > CAG-1252 > RUG14300. Next base: position 5,799 of record CAZLNZ010000037.1, on the reverse strand, counting down.
ACCATATCTCATAACACAAATCAACACTTCTTCCGAAAATATTCCCATAAATGGCATAAATAAAGGGGTTTTTCTACCAATATCCAAGTGTTCTCCAATAGAATTTCTCTAATTTTAAAGCAAATAATCTTTTGCGGTGATTGTTACCACGAGGTTTATAGGCAATCCTTTAAAAAGTCATGCGTCCATAATAACTAAAAAGGGCAATGGTATTAGACCACTACCCTTTGTTGAATTTTTTTTCTTTTAATTTCGGCAAGCTTTGTTGCCTAGTTTATTTATAGGCTACAAGTAATGTCAATTACACCTTCCTACTCTTTAACACGTGATGCCTTCAAGTTTGCGAGATACTCTCTTGCTGCCTGTTCTGCATCTGCAAGTGCTTTTTCCAATACCGCCTTTTGTTCGGTCATAGCAGAGATCACAGATTCCTTTCTCTCTTCGAGCTCTGCTTTCTCTTCCTCTGTCAAATCAGCGTTTATCTTTTCGAGATACTCGTCGGCTTTCGCTTCAAGACGATCAGCCTTCTCCCTCAATTCGCTTATTTCGATTTTTCCGTCAGCTAACATCTCATCAAGCTCTGTTAATATTGTCTTGAGCTCGGCAGTAGTTGTATTGATAATAGTTTTTACACTCTCTGGCATAGCAATCGTCATACCGTCAAGAGCTGCCATTATTTGACGAACCTCTGCAATGACTGTCTCAATTTGGGGCTTATACTCTGCGGATAGCTCGTTAACCTTGTCCTTGAGGACGATCTCGGCTTGAGCAAGAGCCTCTGACAACGCTTGTTTTTGTTGTTCTAAAGCTTCGGATGCCGGTGTATTTTTAAATTGTTTATCGGCATATGCCTCTATGCTTGCAATGGTTATCTCGCCATCGGAGTTCTTCAACACATCTGCAGATTCCAATCCGAGTGCGGAAACAACAGTTGCTACTTGCTCCTCATCCAAGGGGTAATTTCTCATGCCTATCACGAATTCTGCGGTGTCGCATACAATATCGATGCCCTTAGCAGCAGATGCGTACATGGAATATACTCCGCCGTAATAAGCTGTCATCGGATGGGACAATACTTTTTCAATATAGTATTGCATATATACCCCGTATCCTGCAATCTCGGTTGCTTGATCGTAAAGTGCAAGAGCCTTTGCCTTTGCCGCCAAATAAGCTTCGGTCGCAAATTGTTCGATCTTTGCACTTGCGGATTTTAACATCTCAATCAATTCAGCATCGTCGAGTGTAAGTGCGACCTCAAGGGATGTCTCTCCCTTTTCCGATACAGAAAGTGCCAACTTAAACTTCGCAACCGACATGTTTTGAATTGCTTCGTTATTAGGATATTGTTTCTTTATCTCCTCCATTTGACGTAATAAGGAGTATGCACCTTCTCCGTCAACGATTACGCTTAAGCCTAAACCCTCTGCAGTAGCGGTGATAGATGTATTAACCGTGCCCAAAACATCTTCGGCAAATTTCTCATCCTCAGAAGATACGATGGCATCGACAACCGTATTATCCTCGTTAAGATATCCGTATTTAATTGCAAGATCGGTTATCTTTTTAGTGGCTTGGTCAATTTTTTCGCCTACGATGCCGGTTTCCTCGTACAGAAGCACTTGTGCATCCTCATTTTCTCCTATAACGCTAACAACCACATTGTCCTTATCGACAATAAGCTCGATAGCCGGGTTGATGTCTAAGCTAACATATGCCTCTGCCTCGGTTTTGTTTGCAGGACCATTGTTTACATTGCACGCACTAAGAGCACATATGGAGCATGCAAATATTGTAAATAGTATAATAGCGATGATTTTCTTTTTCATAATGTGTAACCTCCATTAAATCTTGAATTTGGTTATTCTACCTATTAAACACAGCAAAATGTTTTTTTATTGCATAATTATTTCAGTTTTTATTTTTATTCCAAAAATTGTCCGTCGAGCCATACTCTGAAATGATACCATTTACAAAATCGTTATATTTACTATCGGAAAGAGCTGTTCTGGTAACTTCATATATATTTTTATACTTCGCTTCCCTTGAATCGAAGAGTTGTTCCAACATCGTTCTGTATTGGGAAATGTATTCTTGTGCATTATATGGTATTGTTGAAATATATTCCAATTCGGATACATCGCAACCGATACTTCTTAATATCGATATATACTTCTCGGTTGACGCTTGAAAATTCTCAAGAGTAAGAGTAGATAACAGCTTTTCATAGTCGATATCGGAATCGAATAGCTGTGAATATGAATCCTCAACCGCCTCGAAATCGTCATAACTTGAAAAAGTAACGTTAAATGTATCCTCATACTCATCGAGAAGCTCTTCCATTTTATTCATAAGAGTAGCGAAGGATTTGTTGTAATTTGATTCCCCATATTCCTTGACCGTCCAATAGTCTGAAAGAAAATGCGGGTTGTCCAGGGATAGCATTATATTGGAATTGCAAAGCTTTAATTTGACCAGAAGCTGTCCGTTTTGTATTATCTTATCCACATTATCAAGTAACTCATCCTTGATCAACTCAAGAGTTTCCTTGTTTATGATATTTGTCTTGTAAAAGAGCTGTATTGCATCGCTGTCGGCATTTGTGTCTATCTGTTCCCCAAAGCGAGTGGGGATACTTTCGAGTTTTTCAACAAGTGAATCAAGGTCTATGCCCTCTGAAATACCTATACGCTCACACATCTCGTTTATAGAAAGTGTGTTTTCCACGATAATGGTGTATATTCCGTTTGTTTTGAAATATGATCTTAGGCTTGATGAAACCTCTGACAATAGCTCGTTCTCGGTCTCACTAGAGGTTGAAAGCCTAACCGCAGTTGATTCTTGAGACAGATCAAGATACCCCAGTCTAGCGGCACTATCCGTATATGTTACAATTGCCTCTGCTAAGGGCTTGCCAATCAAGCTTTCGTTAATAAAGTCTTCTGAAAGAATTACATCTGCATCCTCATTTAAGGAAGTCACGTCACAAACAGTACCCTCACTGTCGGTAACAAATACCACAGCCGGATTGATTTCTAGAGTAAAAACATAGTTCAAGTAACTTGGGGCATCAGGGGTGCTAAAAACACCGAATATACCCAAAAGAGCAATAACAATCACTGCCGTTGCAGCAGCAAATGCCGAGCCGATACAAAGGAATCGTCTTGAAAAACGCTTCCTTTCGATCTTATCATCCACAGCATTCTCTATTGTTATCGGCACATTTTTTATTTCTTCCTTAAGAGCAGGTGCAGTACGTTCCAATTCTTTATTCAACTGTTTTTTCCAGGATCTCATAACTGTTCCTCCTTCCATGCAGTTTTAATTTTATCCACCGCACGTTTGTATTTAGAAGTAACCGTACCTAGGGATACATTAAGAAGTGCTGCAATTTCTTTATGCTTATATCCCCATACGGCGTGAAGAATGACTATTCGCTGTTCTTCCTCGTCCAATACACGTTTCATGATAGTAACGATTGCGTCCTTTGTATCAAAGTTATCAAAGGTGTGTTCTGTCTCAACAACTTCGGGCAGGAGTTTTTCTCGATTAGCCTTAGCACGAAGTTCGTTCAATGCAGTGTTTTTTGCTATTTGTAAAATCCATGCCAATCCGTTGCTCCCGCTTTTGTATTGACATATGTTTTGTCTGATTTTCAGATAGGTATTTTGCATTGCATCCTCACAATCGGCAGAATTGTTAAAATATGACAATAGAAAACCATAAACACCTCGTTTGGTTTCTATATACAATCGCTCAAAGGCAACATTGTCACCCTGTGCGACTTTCTTTAGTATAATATCAATCTCCCGTCTGTTCACCGTATGCTCCTTTACGTGTATCAAGTAATCTCTACGGAATACATTCTTCACATATTAAACACTTAAAAACACACATTTATTGCACTCATGGAAAAATATATTGAAGTATATCACAATAGTTGAGATAATTCAATCTTATGAATAAAAGCGGTTTTTCCTATTATAACAAACAACTCGTTGCGTATCTTTACAACGAGTTGTCAATATAATACCACTTTGAGTTATTTAGTGGTCGTTTTTCGTTTTTAGCCAATCAATGCCGTACACGATTGCCGCATCATTATTGATTTTTATCTATAATGTATCTTGCAACATAGACTCCGCTTGCGGAAGCGTGAGATAGTGAGTGCGTAACTCCGCTACCGTCGCCGATTATAAACAAGCCTTTATGTTTTGTTTCGAGATTGCTATCCAGCTCCACCTGCATATTGTAAAACTTAACTTCAACACCATACAAGAGAGTTTCATCATTTGCTGTACCGGGAGCAATTTTATCTAGTGCATAAATCATTTCTATTATATCATCCAATATGCGTTTAGGAATGACCAAACTTAAATCACCCGGTGTAGCCGATAAAGTAGGCTCAATAAAGCAGTCGTTTATTCTGTTAACGGTGCTTCTTCTTCCCCTTATTAAATCACCGAAACGTTGAACCATCACTCCTCCGCCAAGCATATTGGAGAGCCTTGCAATACTTTCTCCGTAGCCGTTGCTGTCTTTAAAGGGTTCGGAAAAATGTTTGGAAACTAAAAGTGCAAAATTTGTGTTTGCGGTCCTTTTATTAACATCTTCGAAGCTATGACCGTTTACGGTAACGATGCCGTTGGTGTTTTCATTAACAACGATTCCGTAAGGATTCATACAGAAGGTTCTGACAAGGTCTTGATACTTGTTAGTCCTGTAAACAATTTTGCTTTCATATAACTCATCCGTCAAAGGAGCAAAGACTTCAGCCGGAAGCTCCACTCTGACACCGATATCCACTCTGCTTGATGTTGTAGGAATATCGAGAGAGGAGCATACTCTTTCCATCCACTTACTACCACTTCTTCCGACGGAAATAATGCAATACTTTGAATAGTAATCCCCTTTTTCCGTGATAACCTTAAAGCCGTCCTCTATTTTTTCTATTGAAATAACGGGAGAACGGAAAAAGAAGTCCACACGATCTTCTAATTCTCTATAGATATTCTCTAGAACAACGTAATTGATGTCTGTACCTAAATGTCTAACATCCGCATCAAGCAGGTGTAAACCGACTTCCAGGCATTTCTTTTTAAACCTTGAATTAACATTGGCATAAAGCTTAGTTCCTTCTCCGCCGTGGGAAAGATTTATTTCATCGACATATCTCATCAGCTCGATTGCGGTTTTCTTTCCAATGTATTCGTGTAAGTTGCCGCCAAACTGATTGGTAATATTATATTTTCCATCGGAAAAAGCACCTGCACCGCCAAAACCCTGCATTATTGCACATGTGGGACAGCCGATACAACCTTTTATTTTTTTGCCATCGATAGGGCATTTCCTTTTATCTAAGGGGTTGCCCGAATCAAAAACAGCTATTTTTAAATCTGTTTTTTTTGCAAGTTCAAGCGAGGAGAATATGCCGCCCGGACCTGCTCCGATAATAATAACGTCGTATTTCATTTCATTCCTCCGCAAAAGATTATAACATTTTTAACGGACTAAAGTCAATGGTTGATCACTTTCTATTATGTACTGTCAAGCTATAATAATTTGATGGAGCTACAAAGCGAAGTTTATGATGTAATGTTTCATAAGAAGCTTTCATTGTATGAATCGCCTAAAATAAGAATCAATCGTTTTATAATCATGCGTTTAAGTGTGCTAGAAACTAACGAAATAGGGAGCAAAACATAGAAAAACCCCTTTATTTATGCCATTTATGGGAATATTTTCGAAAGAAGTGTTGATTTGTGTTATGAGATATGGTAGTATGGAAAATACCTACAATGG
>CAZLNZ010000036.1:0-6020 GCA_964561145.1 uncultured Christensenellaceae bacterium | reverse complement strand
AAATTCTTACACTTTCGACAAAAAATGTCAAAATAGTTAGAGGTTAACAACAATGGAATCAATCTTTTTCACGATTTGTATATATGAAATCAAGAATAAAACGTTAAGGTTATTATTTACAAACAGCGGTTGCTTGTGTTAAAATATAGATGTATGCCGTGTGATATGGTATAACTACATGTAATAGGAGCAGCGTATGTATTTAGGAATAGATATTGGCGGAATGTCGATCAAATGCGGTCTTGTTGATGATAATGGTAAAATATTGGCAAAGAAAAGTATTCCCACGCACCTTGGCGACTCTAAAGTAACTATTAGTGAGATAGCTAACCTTTGCTTTGACACGGCAAAGCTCGGAGAAACTTCATTTGATAATATTACAGGAATCGGAACAGGTGTGCCCGGTACTGTCCATAACGGGGTTGTAACTTTTGCTGCGAATCTTAATTGGTACGGTGTTCCTTATGTTGAGGAACTAGAGAGACTTACCGGTAAAAAGTGTTTTGCCGCAAATGATGCTAATTGTGCATTGTTGGGCGAATATGAGTTCGGAGCCGCCAAAGGGTTAAAGGATGTGATGTTGGTAACTTTAGGCACTGGCGTCGGCACAGCATTTATTGTCAACGGAAAGATTCTTCTCGGAAATCGTTCTGCAGGGACAGAAGGCGGTCACATTAGAATTAAAGATCATGGCATTCAATGCGGATGCGGACGAAAAGATTGTTGGGAGGTTTATGCCGCAACCACTTCTCTTTTGAAACGAACTGAATCTATGATCAAAGATAATCCTGAGTGCATGACAGCAAAAATTGTCGAGCGTGACGGCTTAACCGGCTTCGCCATTTTTGAGGGCGAAATAGCGGGAGACAAACAAGCAGGTATTATTCTTGACGAGTACATTCAAGATATCGTTGTTGGTCTTGTCAACTATGCAAATATTTTTAGGCCGGAAAAGATAATTATCGGAGGTGGAATTTCAGCACAAAAACGTATAATTTCTCCGATAGAAAATTTGGTTAATGCAGAGGCTTATGGCGGATCCAATAATCCGCACATCTCGATTTCAGCCGCAACTTTCTTGAACGATGCAGGTATAATCGGAGCCGCCGCACTCGCAAAGCAAGGATAAATATGGATGATACTTTAAAAAATATTTTACTACAGGCAGAAAAACCGGCTAGATATGTCGGTGGAGAATATAATCAACCCTCGATAATGGGCAACGGCGTTCGTTTTTGCATGTGTATGCCCGACATGTACGAAGTTGGCATGAGTAACACCGGATTGAAAATCCTGTACCATGTCCTAAATGACACTGACGGTGTTGAATGTGAAAGATGCTTTGCTCCTGCAGAGGATTTTGCAAAGCTACTAAAAGAAAATCATTATCCTCTTTTTACCTTAGAAACCGCAACTCCTTTAAAAAATATGGATATCGTTGGCTTTTCCGTACAATACGAGTTGCTCTATAGCAATATATTGTACATGTTTGATCTTGCGGACATTCCATTTTGGGCAAAAGATAGAGGTGATGAATATCCCATTATGATAGCTGGTGGTCCTTGCTCTGTAAATCCCGAACCATTCGCGGAATTTTTTGATATCATAAGTGTCGGTGAAGGAGAAGAAAGCTTGCCCGCTCTTGCCAAACTTTATGAAAAGCATAAGAAGAAGGGCTTTAACAAGCGTCAGTTTTTAATAGAAGCTCAAAGAATCGAAGGAATGTACGTTCCTCGTTTCAACTATCCCGGAAGAAGAAAAAAAGTAAAAAAGGCGATTGTTACGAATTTCGACAAATGTTACTATCCCACCAAGCAAATAATTCCTTCGATAGAAGCAGTTCATGATAGAACAATGATCGAGCTCTACAGAGGATGTGCAAACGGTTGTCGTTTTTGTCAAGCAGGTTTTTGGTATAGACCTATAAGGTATAGAAGTGTAAATACTATTCTTGGCCTTTGCGAGGAAACTGTAAGACAAACCGGCTTTGATGAAATATCTTTAGGTAGTCTCTCTACAGGCGATTACAAGGGCATATATCCTCTTTTAGAGGGACTTAAACCATGTGCCGATCGGTATCATGTTCATTTCGCCCTCCCATCAATGCGTTTAGATACATTCAAGTCTGAACTTTTCTCCGAAACCAGAAAGAGTTCCTTGACTTTTGCACCGGAAGCGGGAACTCAAAGGCTTAGAGACGTTATCAATAAGAATATAACCGATGAAGATATTATCAGATCGGTGAGAATGGCATTTGAGGGAGGATATCAAAGTGTGAAACTATACTTTATGATAGGTCTTCCGACGGAAAAGCAAGAAGATTTGGACGGCATTGTCGAAATATGTCGACAAATTAAAAGGGTGTATCGAGAAGTGCATAATGGTAAAGGTGCTCCTAGTATTTCTGTTAGCTGTGCGGTATTCGTACCAAAACCTTTTACTCCCTTCCAATGGGCGACCCAGCTTACTCCGGAAGAAATGCTTGAAAAACAAGTTTATTTAAGAACAGAGCTTAAAAAGGTTAAGTGTGTAAGCTTTCATTATCATGACAATACAACAAGCCAAATTGAGGGTGTTTTTGCTAGAGGTGATAGAAAGCTTGCAAAGGCAATAGAACGAGCTTATCAATTGGGTGCCAAGATGGATGGATGGACCGAGTATTTTAAATATGATATTTGGATGCAAGCATTTGCCGATTGCGGAATTAATCCTCGTAAATATACCGGTGGAAGAAATGTTAATTCTTCACTCCCTTGGTCATTTATCGATTGTGGGGTTACCGATAAGTATTTATTGAGAGAAAAAGAGCTTTCAGATCAAGCTATAAGTACGCCCAATTGTAACAAGGGCTGTCAAGGCTGTGGTGAAAAACGTTATTGTAAATGCAACGAGTGGGGTGAAGAATGATCACATTGAAATATTATAAAAGAGATAGTGCAGTATTTCTTTCTCATATCGATGTACTTCGACATATGAATAGGACATTTAGACGTGCCGGGATTGACGTCAAATTCTCTTCTGGTTTCAATCCTCATATGCTTACAAAACTAGGGATACCACTTCCTGTAGGAATTAGTTCCTCCTGCGAGTATGTTACAATAGATTGTGATGCACATCCCGATGAACTTTTGGTTGCTTATAATGGTTCTTGTGTTAAAGGTTTGGAAGGAATATGTGCCTTTGAAACCAAAAAGAATCCCAATTTGGCGGGGAGTGTTGTATGCGTTGACTATAGTTTACGAGCATTTCCCGACGATGAAAAAATTGACGAGCTTAATGATATTATTAACAAAAAATCCTTGGTACTTCCGTATCCCACAAGAAAGGAGCCTGATAGGCAAAAGGATATTATCCCTGAACTTTTTGCTATAAAAGCATTTCCAGATTCAATCAATGTATGTGTTGCAGCAAACACAATTCGTGCGGACGTATTATCCAAGTCATTTTCTATGGCATATGATGTTAAAACCAATCCTGCGGAGATTTGGAGATATACCCAATATGTACGTAACCATGGAGTACTTCAAAATGCGGATGAATATCTAGAGGAGCTTTCTAAGAACGTATGACGGAGGAGTACTTATCTCAATTTGAATCGGCGGTTATCTATCACAAAAATAACCTTGACTGTCGTTGTGTTTACTTAAGGAGAGGAAAGCCGTGGGAATTTGCAACAAATACAATGCACTCCGAGGTAGATAACATATATTATGCTAAGATTACAAGAATTGCTTGGTCCTTGGGAGGTGTTTTTGCCGATATTGGACTAGATACAAGCGTGCTGATAGAGAATTGCGAACTTCAGGTTGGGACAAGCGTTATCGTACAAATCAAGCAGGACAGATATGCCGAAAAGGAATATAAGGCAACTACTAATATTTGTATACGCAAAGGTGCGGTTTTATATTTTCCCTGTGATACTAGTGAAAAACATTTACGCTTAGAGGATAAGGCTTTAGCCGAATGTCTCAACAAGTTATCGGTACAACACGGGGGAAGGTTTTCTCTTAAGGGGTATTACAAAGAATTGGACAGAGATACCATTCTTCGAGACGCAGAAAGTGCTATCGGTGAGTGGATGAAAATAAATGAGAACGCACACCAAATTAACAAGCCATCCCTGCTAAGAAATGGGGATAGTGAGTCGGATAAACTGTTGTTGAAGGTCATTAGTGATTGTGAAGTGCTTTTTACAAATGATGAAAAGACAATATCGTTGATAGTGGATGAATTCCCTTTTGTTAACATTCAATCTGTCGATGAGGAGGAATTGTTTTCGCTTGCGTTTCTTGATAAAGAAATAACCAGCATAAGCGATAAAAAGATTTCTTTCAAAAATGGATCGATTGTTTTCGATTACACTGAAGCTTTTACAGTTATCGACGTCAATTCTGAGGGTGTTATAGGCAGACTCAACGAGAAACCATGGATGCAAACAAATCTTTCCGCTGCAAATGAAATTGCAAGGCAATTGAGACTCAGAAACATAGGAGGAGCGGTAGTAATCGATTTTATCTCAATGGAATCCCTTAACGAGCAAAGTGCCTTACTTGAAACCCTTGGCGATGCTACTGTTAATTCACTTAATGTTAGAGTTTTTAAAAGCTTCACGCATTTAGGTCATGTTGAGTTGACGAGAAAAAGAAGCGGAGAAAGAAAAGATAAACTTTTTTTAGTTGAAGGACAAGATAATGGTCTTAAAGCTTTTTTTGAGCTTTATCGCAATTTACGCGAATTAAAGAATTTAGCGAATATCAAAGAGGCAACAGTATACATTACCGATGTATTTTTATCAGCAATTAAGGATAATAATTTATTTGGAAGGATAGATTCCCTTAAGATAAGGCTAACCTATGAAAGACTGCTAGAAAAAGGCTTTATTTATAAGCTACAAATCTGATTTCAATCTCCATCGCTTTGAACAAGAGCTTTCATGTATTCAAATTATCAAAAAACGAAAAGGCCGTCCGGAGTAATAACGCACGGCTATCTGCGGATATATTTATCGCTAGGCGATGATTCGTTTTTTTCATTGTTATTGTTGGAGAGCGTGCATGCCCACACCTCCAAACTTCGTGTCCAAATTATTCCTCTTGTTATATTGCTTTGTGTGTCAGCGTAAATGATGTTGTATTTGCCTTTCGTGTTAAAAATATTTACATTTATTATTCTTCCTTCAAAGTTTTGCATTTATTGGTCAATAGTTGATTCTCTCCGAATAATATCATTACTTGATATTATCTGTAGTGAATCTTTAATCCTGTCTTTATGACTTCTATTGTGTTTTCTCTGTTTGCTTTTTTTCAACATAATTACTTTCATTCTTCAACCCCGCTTTCGATATTTATTATGCTTCTACTTTTTTTATTATCTATTCATATTATAATCTTTTCCCTTTCTGCTTTTTTAGTATTAAAATGGTTGATGTTGATAAACTTTGAACGGTATTGTATAATGACATTGTACATCCGTTTATTAGATGTGGCGATGTTTAACGACTTGGTTTAATCATAGCCCAAAAGGGAGGAAGTCGCAGTCGTATTGTTAAGTTGTGCGGCAATACGTATTCATCGTCACCCATGAGATGTGCTGTCCGAGAAATACCTCGGACATTTTTTATATTCAAATCCTACATAGTCAGTTCAAATCGTATGTCTTTTGTCTTTACAAAAGACCAAAAGTCTTGCCGTTTCGAGACACTCTAAGTCGGTTTTTTTGGCTCTCAACACCCCTCAAAGGTATAAATCACCCTCAAAAAAGGCAAGAAAAATGCCGAATTCGTCTCTTTTTCGTTGAGACAAATTTGACATCATTCGTGGTGGGCAATAAGGGACTAGGTCAAGCCAATAATACGAAACAATATGATGGCTTAACTTCGCCGTCGTTCATCCGCTAAAAACGCTCTCGTTCGAGTCCCTTAAACAGTTTTGCAGTGAATAAAAAAACAACAGCCGACAGACTGTTGTTTTCTGGTGGAGTGGTGATGTTAGCGGTCGCACACTTTTAATATTGTTTTCTAT
>CAZLNZ010000035.1:0-6134 GCA_964561145.1 uncultured Christensenellaceae bacterium | reverse complement strand
ATCATAAGCATCAAATTAGCATCACCCCCGCAGAAAAAAAATTTTTCGCGGGGGCATTTTATGTTGAAAGAATATGGTGTGGTGGGTTAATAGAGCGTATTTAAATGACAAAAGACCCAAAAACGAGATGATTGCTACTAATAACTCGAAGAAAATTGCAATGAATATGTTAAAATTTCATACTGAGCAAAAGAAATTGGTATCAATTTCTGCAGTCGAACCAAGTCAGAGCGATACGAAAGAGTGGGTATCTAAAATTATAGGTCTTTTTATTGATTTATATTACCGCCCCCAATTATACGGTAATAATAATACAAAAACACCAAATCTGTATCAGTAATTTATATAAATGTCATACTGAGCGAAAGGCGAAGCCTGAAGTCGAACCCCAATGGGGCGACACCTTGGTGTCGGTATCTCATCTATATTAAAAGTGATGTAATGGTATTAAGAATAGCAGGCAAATATATATTACTCACTAATGACATTATCTCATTGTAGGGCGGACAGCTTGTCTCCCGCCGTAATCCTTGTTCTATACTGATAATCTTGCAATAAAATTGTATATAACCTTATAATTATACCTGAATTGCATCTAAATGTCATACTGAGCGAAAAGCGAAGCTTGTAGTCGAACCCCAATGGGGCGACACCTTGGTGTCGGTATCTCATCCATATTAAAAGTAATGTAATTATATGAAGAATAGCGGGCAAATAAATATTACTCACTAATGACATTATCTCATTGTAGGGCGGACAGCTTGTCTCCCGCCGTAATCCTTGTGCTATACTGATAAACTTGCAATAAAATCATATATAGCCTTATAATTATACCTGAATTGCGTCTAAAATGTCATACTGAGCGAAAAGCGAAGCTTGTAGTCGAACCCCAACGGGGCGATACATGAGTATCGGTATCTCATCCTTATTATTATCATTTATTGCTGACTAGGGGTTTGTTTCTTGCAAGATATCGTTATTACTGTAATATTATATATTGTAGGGCGAGGGCTCGTCTCCCGCCGAATCCTTTTTACACTATGGTGTGTACCGCACCTACATTCCCTCCGGCTTTTCGCTTTGCTCAAATCCACCTCCCATTACGTCACTAGATGTTTTCTCTGCGGATATTAATCCCCTGTATGTTGTGCTATAACTAATAGTATTAATTTCTTTGGTTGACAGCATGGCTTTTATATTGAAATATGTGTGTTGTCTGTTATATTTTCTTTTCAAGTTTACTTTTCGATGTGATTTTCAAGGAAATTTTCTCGAATGACAATTGATTTTTTAAAAAGGTCTTGACTATAAAAGAGTAAAAGTAATATAATTACTTTGTGTGTGTGATTCATTAATGATTTTCACCTATTACTAACCAAGAAATCTTATACGGAGGTATATTATGAGTATCAAAAAAACCATAGACGGTAATACTGCTGCCGCTCATATAGCTTATGCGTTTAGCGAAGTTGCGGCTATTTACCCTATCACCCCTTCCTCTCCGATGGCGGAAGCGTCAGATGAAATGGCTGCGGTTGGCACAAAGAATTTGTTTGGTCAAACCCTACGTATCGCAGAGCTTCAATCTGAAGGCGGTGCTGCAGGCGCCGTACACGGTTCTCTTAATGCCGGAGCATTAACAACCACATTTACAGCGAGCCAAGGCTTGCTCCTTATGATTCCTAACATGTATAAAATCGCAGGCGAATTACTTCCCTGTGTATTCCACGTATCTGCACGTGCAATCGCTGCATCGGCTCTTAATATTTTCGGTGATCACAGCGATGTAATGGCTTGCCGTCAAACAGGTTTTGCAATGCTCGCATCTGCTTCCGTTCAAGAAGTTTTGGATTTAGCATTAGTTGCACACTTAGCAACACTCAAGGCAAAGGTTCCCTTCCTTCATTTCTTTGATGGTTTCCGTACCAGCCATGAGGTTAGCAAGGTTAATCTTCCTACCTATGATGAGATTCGTCCCTTAGTTGATATGAAGGATGTCGAGGACTTCCGTTCTCGTTCATTGAACCCCGAGCATCCTGTTCAAAAGGGTACCGCTCAAAACCCCGATATTTATTTCCAAGGCAGAGAAGCTGCTAACAAGTATTACGAGGCAACTCCCGCAATCGTACAAAGAGTAATGAGAAAGGTTTCCAAGTTAACCGGCAGAACCTACAATCTCTTTGATTATGTTGGTGCTAAGGATGCTAAAAAGGTTATCGTACTTATGGGTAGCGGTTGTGATACAGTCGAAGAGACTGTTAACTATCTCAACAGCAGAGGTGCTAAGCTTGGCTTGATCAAGGTTCGTTTGTATCGTCCCTTCTCCGTTAAGCACTTTATCAAAGCTATTCCTGAGACCTGTAAATACATCACAGTTCTCGATCGTACTAAGGAGCCCGGTTCTTTAGGCGAACCCTTATATTTGGATGTAGTTGCAGCTTTGAAAGAGGCTAAGAAAACTAATATTAAGGTATTGGCAGGTCGTTATGGTCTTGGCTCCAAGGAGTTCACACCAAGCATGGTTAACGCTGTATACAAGAACATGCGTTACGGCGGTGTTAATCATTTCTGTGTCGGTGTTGAGGATGACCTAACCGGTAAGTACATAAAGGTCGAGGAGAGCATCGATGCTGCTCCCGAGGGAACAAAGAGTTGCTTGTTCTGGGGACTTGGTTCCGATGGTACCGTAGGTGCTAACAAGAACAGCATCAAGATTATCGGTGACCATACAGACAAGTATGCTCAAGGATACTTCTCCTACGACTCTAAGAAGTCCGGCGGTTTAACAGTAAGCCACTTGCGTTTCGGTGATAAGCCCATCCAAAGTGCATATCTCATTGATCACGCTGACTTTATTGCTTGCCATAATCAATCTTATGTTTTACGCTATGACATGCTCTCTGCAATGAAAGAGGGCGGTACCTTCCTTCTCAATACGATTTGGAGTCCCGAAGAGTTGGAGAGAGAGCTTCCCGCAAGCATGAAGAACGCTATTGCTCGTAAGCATGTAAGATTCTTCATTCTTGATGGTCACAAGGTATTATCTCAAATCGGTGCAAAGCGTGGTGTTAATACAGTTATGCAGGCTGCTTTCTTCAAACTTGCAGATATCATTCCTTATGACGATGCTGAGCGTTATATGAAGGAAGCTATCAAGAAAACCTATTCAAGAAAGGGCGAGGCAGTTGTTCAGATGAACTATGCTTGCGTAGATAACGCTATCTCCAACCTTATTGAGGTTAATTATCCTGAAAGCTGGGCAACAACAACCGAGGGTGCAGAACCTCTCAATCTTCCCGTTGATGAGTACTTCCGTAGTTTCATTCAACCTTGTCTTGCACAAGAGGGTGACAAACTCCCTGTATCCGCAGTATCTGTTGACGGAACAGTTCCTACAGGTACAACAAAGTTTGAAAAGCGTGGTGTAGCAGATTTCGTTCCCAAGTGGATTCCTGAAAATTGTAATCAATGTAACAGCTGTGCTTTCGTATGTCCTCATTCAGCAATCCGTCCCGTTCTTCAAACAGAAGAAATCTTGAAGGATGCACCTGAAGGATTCGTAACCTTAGACAGCAAACATGTTAGAAATGGTGGTTGGAAGTATAGAATGCAGGTTAGTCCTATGGACTGCTTAGGATGTAGAGTATGTATTAATGCTTGTCCTAAGGCAAATGCAGAGGATAAGCCCCTTGTTATGGCTCCCTTCGCAGAAGTTCGTGATGCCGAAGAAGCAAACTGGGAATATGCAGAGTCACTTCCAGAGACCAAAGCTCCTATCAAGCGTAATAACACAATCTTTAGCCAATATAATAAGCCTTTATTTGAGTTCTCAGGTGCTTGTGCAGGCTGTGGTGAAACCCCCTATATTAAGGTAATCACTCAAATGTTCGGTGACAGAATGATCATAGCAAACGCAACAGGTTGTTCTTCAATCTATGGCGGTTCCGCTCCTACTTGTCCTTACTCCAAGAATGACGAAGGTCATGGTCCTGCTTGGGCAAACAGCTTATTCGAGGATAATGCAGAATACGGTTATGGTATGAACCTTGCAGTAACTCAACGCAGAGCAAAGCTTAAGGGCTATGTTGAAGAGTTAGTAGAAAAGTGGGCAGAGTATCCCGAAGGAAAGCAAGCTTGTGAGAATTGGCTCGCTACCATGGATGATGCAGATAAGAGCAAAGTTGCAAGTGCAGAGCTTGTTAAACTCCTAGAGGGTTGCCAAGGATGTGGCTGTGCTGCCGATGCACTCTGCGATAAGATTTTGGCTGAAAAGGATTGCTTAAGCAAGAAATCCATTTGGATTATCGGTGGTGATGGTTGGGCATACGATATCGGTTACGGCGGCTTAGATCACGTACTTGCTATGAATGAAAATGTAAATGTTTTGGTAGTAGATACCGAGCTTTACTCCAACACCGGTGGACAATCCTCTAAGTCAACTCCTACAGGTTCTATCGCTAAGTTCGCTGCAAGCGGTAAAAAGACAAAGAAGAAAGATTTGGGTATGATGGCAATGAGCTATGGTTATGTTTATGTTGCTCAAGTAGCAATGGGAGCAAGCCAAAAGCAATTCCTCGATGCTATAATGGAAGCAGAAGCTTATGACGGACCTTCCCTAATCATCGCATACGCTCCTTGTATTAACCAAGGACTCAAGGATATGGGCGGTAGCCAACTCGAAGAGAAGAGAGCGGTTGACTGTGGTTATTGGCAACTCTATCGTTATAATCCTACATTGGCAGAAGCAGGAAAGATTCCGTTCATTCTTGACAGCAAGGAGCCTAACCGTGAGGCATATAGAGGCTTCCTCGAGGGTGAGAACAGATATGCTCAACTCAAGAAGGTTAACGTAAAGGCTGACGAGTTATTTGCCGCAAATGAGGAAGAATCGATGGCAAGATACGCTAAG
This sequence comes from uncultured Christensenellaceae bacterium, assembly GCA_964561145.1. GTDB lineage: Bacteria > Bacillota > Clostridia > Christensenellales > CAG-1252 > RUG14300. The sequence goes on along the minus strand of CAZLNZ010000035.1, from coordinate 1,225 downwards.
TATAAGAAACTTTCCGAGTAGTGTTTATACTTTGTTTTAAATTATAATATATACCGAGGGGTATTCCCCTTACAAGAAAAAGGCAAGCCTAGTGCTTGCTTTTTTCGGTTTTTAATGATTCTATAAGTTAATATATTATACTCGAGTGAAAAATTTAGGCTTTTGCATTTTCTGATTCGTTATCTACCAAGTCTGTTAGTACCGTTTCTGTGTTTGTCGGAGTTAGTCTTTTGGGTATAATGTATTTTTCTAAGCTTCTGTGAAGTGCTTTATTGATTGCAAGAACGACCACTCCTGCAATCGCACCGAGCATGCCTATTAATAGGTCGTTTAAAGTGTCATATAGACCTATATCCAGGTATCCGTCCAATACAATACTTTGATTGTCACCATAGTATATTATAGTCTTTGTTATTCCATCTATTGACATAACTTCGTTATGGCTTCCCGCTAGAAAGAAGGAATCAAATGAATATATCAGACAGTCCTCTTGCATATCTAAATGTAGAAAGGTCGTTCCAAAGTATTCAAACATTTCCCAAAGGAAGAGAATGCCTAAGCAAAAGAAGAATCCTCCTGTTAAACACGTTGCAGTATTATCTTTGAAATCACGCTGTGACACCTTTTCCATTATGGCAACGCCAAAGCACATAAAGATTGTTCCCGATAAACCGTGGAGAAAATCATCCCACCAAGTAAATTTAAAGTACCAATCATAGCATGGTCCTAAAAGTACACCTCCGGTAATAAGTATTAATAATAGAAGCTCAATAAACGGTACTATTTCAAGCTTTAATACATACTCACCGATAATGAAAACAGGAATAGCTAAAAGTGTGCAAACCAAAGCTAATAACATGTTCCTGATTTGTTTGATGATGGCGAAATAAATCATTGAAGAAAAAGCGAATGTCATAAAAATAAATAACATTATCATGAAGCACTTGTTCTTTATTCTTTCCTTTGCATAACCCTTTAAGTTCATAAAAATCTCCTTGTGTATCCACTAATAAATAGTATTTGTATTAATAATACAACCTGTTTGACAAAAGAATGTTTGTAAAATGTTAAAATTATGTTTATTACCCACACTACTTCATATATGTTACTTTGGTATATTTTGTTTGCAAAACTTTTGTGGAATGTAAATAAATACGTATTTATTGGTTATTTGATGCACAACGGTGTTTGAGGCACAATATATAGTAATAAACGGCGATAAACA
>CAZLNZ010000034.1:0-9139 GCA_964561145.1 uncultured Christensenellaceae bacterium | reverse complement strand
ACACGCTTAGCATCAACCGACTAACACTGGGCGCATCAACCGCCTATACCTAAAAACGAATTTGAGATAAAACAAGTTTTATTCGTCGGATTTTTTAGCGAGACTTTTTCGTATCCGGCTCAGATATACTGGAGTAACAAGCAGGTACGAGGCAATATCCCGCAACGAAACGATGTCTAAAATTTGAGGATACAACGTTATCAAATCAATGTATCGCTCTGTCGATGTCTTGCGGGATAGTTCAAGATAACGTGAATAAATCTCGCTGAATAATGCCCCATTGAGTGCGGAAAGATTTCCTTCAAAAAATGAATTGAATATGTTTCGTGCCTCTCTAATCCCGATTTGAAATACAGAAGCATCGTTTCCGGCCCTGATAGTGATTTCCGAAGGTAGACCGTTGAACGAATTATAATAGTCGGCTACAATTTCTCCCTCAAAAGCAAATCCCACGACAGCTTCATTTCCCGATGATGTGAGTGTGGTATATTTGAAATACCCTGATTCCACTACACCGAGATATCTGCCGACGCATCCCTGCTGGACAAAAATACTATCTTTAGAATAAATTACTAAACGACCATTCTCTCTGCAAAAATTCTTTATCGCCGAGAGATCACATTCGCTGTCATATAAATTAAAGTTGACCATCACAATTACAAAATTAACGACTTTCTCTCAATACTACGCTATTCAAGACCTAAAATCATAATAATGTGTCACACCTCAAAATCCTATAAAAATATCGGGATTTGGAAGTCCGACGCAAGATTTTTCATTGTCTTTGCAGCCTAAATCCATACGTATGTTGATAGGAAGAGATAAATAGAGACAGGGGTTCCAACAGGCTTACGATTCCGACGAGCCTAAGTTTGTTGCTATTTTCGGATGCCGAAGATTCGGAAAGGCTTATCTTGGGAGAGAGGTCTTTCAAGATAGATTTGTGTTTACCTGCTCGATGGACAAAATCGAGATGTTGGAGCGTTGCGACAAAGGTATCCTCTCTCCACAATACGTTTGCCCAACCAATCTGCTCAAGATTTTGATTACCACTGGCGCGTAGTCCCTTCCACAAGAATTGAAATTCAATCAAGTAAAATCATAATTTTTCTCAGAATGTATCGCGATTTGCGCCATGTTGATGTTTACTTTGCGGCTAAAACATCGACATATGATTTATCAGGACTATTTTCGTAATTCAGATTTTGAGGATATTTGGATAATCCTCAATGGCTTCTATCTTGAACACGAGGGAATGAAGCCCTTATATTCTTCGCTGGTCGAGGCAATCAAATCTTTGCCAATTAAGCCGGAGTATTCCACTCAGACAATCCAATTGCGTCTTGACTCCGATAATGAGATTGTGGTCAAAGGCGCACCGGACCCTCAGGAATGGCTCATCGGAAGAGAGGTGGAGATTGACTTTTCATCATGGAAGGACAGTTTTGAGGAATCAGCTACTGAAATTTCCGGGTATAAGACTTTCGATATGCTTTCTGCTAAAGAGAAACGGCGGTTAGCCCGGGAGAGCAATACGGCATCACTTGCCGCTCATCTGCTATACTGGTCAACTCTGTATGCTATAAAAACACATGGACAACACAGCAAAGAGTTTTCCGATTGGTTTGATTCTCTCGAAAAGGGGCATCGCGTCATACCTGAGATGGAGGAAGAGTATATATCAGAAAGTTTTTGGAGAAAATAGCGCAAATATTGGCGTGAAACCGTAGCTCTTGACTCCGCTATAAACTGGTCAGCGAATCTGAATCTCATTAAAAAGAAGCTCGAATACAATATCGGATATTGGCGTTATGTACAGCGTCATGTCGGTTGGCAGGAAGATGTCAATCGAATGAAGATTGCCATAAGTCTCATTAAAGTGGCAACAACTGACTGGCCCGATATAAAAGGCAAGCACATAAATTTGCGGACAGCCAATAGGTACACTCACGAACGTGACTATGGAGATGACTTACACGAGTTGTATCTTGGAAAGTTATATAGCGACAAGGCATTTCATATTCTGTGGAAATGGCTTGACCATAATATGGAAAAATGGTGGGATTGAGAAATATTTTGTTCTGTATCGCACTTCGATACAGCATGACTCTACCTTTGCAGTGAACAATCGCTTTAGCGCTTTGCCAAAGCAAAGAAACATTAAACATACTCGATATGGAACCTATTACAAACAACGAGTTTCTTAACTCTGTTCTCGAAACCGAGGCATGGAAAGAAATTTCCAACAACGAATCCCTCAGTATGGACATACTTGACAAGTATGCCGACAAACTGGATTGGGATGAAATCAGCGAGAACCGTAACGTCATCTGGACTCTCGACGGCATCAACAAGTTTACCAACCGCCTAAACTGGAGTAACTTCTCTGAGAACTGTCCCGACCACATCATCAACGAAGTTTCCCTTCAGAAGTTTGCCAACCGCTGGGACTGGAAGGCAATCTCAAATCGAGACTGTTTCCACAACGACTGGGCCCTCCTCGAAAAGTTTGCGGACAAGGCAGACTGGAGCGAGGTCATCACAAATTGGAACATCGAAAAGCCATTGGAGTTTTTCACCCGCTTCCAGCAGTACATCCCTATGGCAAGACTTCAGGATTCCCGTCTCTGGAACTTGATGGTAGAGGCCCGGGCCAAACGAATCATGCAGGAAGCCGTAGGTATCTGCTGATTCCATTATTGCCCACGCTACGCAAATACATTACGTAGCAGAATTGTACCTTTGCAGCCGGGTTACATCGGTGTTTTGATATTTGCTTAAAATCAACTACCTTTGTGGCCGTAATCATACAGATAACACGACATTAACACAATGCAGACATTGCAAAATATCATATCGTCAGCACAGGTTCGCCGATGCTATCAGAGCTTCGGCTTCTATCGCTATAGCTATAGAAGTTATCGAAGTGTGAGCGGTGGCTTACCCGGACGATATTCATGCAGAGCTTGTGAAAGTTAAAACAATACTCACAGACTATAAGGATTATGAAGTTGGGAAGTCCACAAAGCTTTCCGACTTTTTTGCGCCCTGTTGCGGCTAATCCTCATGTCACAGCATGGCCTCAACTAAAAATTAAATCATGAATAAAGAAGATTATTATCGCAGCCATGCCAGTAAACAAAAACGCACTTATAAGATACAAAACAATAGACCGGTGTCTGAGAAACAAATACAGGCGGTGGACTCTGGATGACCTTGTGGAAGCCTGTTCCGACGCTTTATACGAGATGGAAGGTATCACCCGGGGCGTATCGGTCAGGACAGTCCAAGCCGATATTCAGGTAATGAGGTCGGATAAACTCGGATACGAAGCCCCGATTGTGGTTTACGACGGGAAGTTCTACAGATACGCCGATGAAGACTACTCCATTTCAAATTCACTTCTGGATACAGATATGTGTGATCTCATTTCCGACGCCCTCGACAAACTGAGGCAGTTCGAGGCCATCATGCCGGTTAATGAACTTGGGGATGTCCTCACCAAAGTAAAGCATAAACTTGAACATCTCTTGGAGGAAGCATAATAACGAAGGCTTTGACAATCTCGCCCATGCGCAGTATGTCAAAGCCTTTATCCTGTCTGTACTTCCGGCAAGACTCGAACTTGCGCCCCTCCCATTAGAAGTGGGATGCTCTGATCCGCTGAGCTACGGAAGCATTGATTGGTATTTCCGGCAGGAGTCGAACCTGCGACCCTCACGTTCGTAGCGTGACGCTCTAATCCACTGAGCTACGGAAGCATAATTTGTTGGGGCGGTAGGACTCGAACCTACGATGTCCGAAGACGGGAGATTTTTTTGCCATGCGGCTCAAGGATCTCCAGTCTCCTGCAATAGCCGCTATGCGACACCCCAGTGTTGGCGGAAGCAGAAAGATTGGCTCAGATTGAGTTTATCTCAGCGGTCTTCGCCGATTTGCAATTCGACTTTCGGAGCCTTTTGTGAGGCTCGCCCCTTTAGCAGAGGGCTGGTTTCTTTCTCCGAAAGCGGTAAGCCGATAACGACCGCTCACCCAGGCTTCCATCCTTTTGACACTGCAAAGTTAGACAGGGCGGATGCAGCCTATCTGCGTAATGAAAAAAATCTTCAAAAAAATATTTTGTCGCTTTAGTAAAACCAACATATTGCAGTCTCGGTAAATTTCATTAAATTTGGATCAGATTCAAATTTGATATAATGAAAGACTTAAATCGCCTCAAAGTAGTTTTATGCGAGAAGAAAAAGACCAGTAAATGGCTGGCTGAAGAATTGGATAAGAACCCCACTACAATTTCAAAGTGGTGTACCAATGCGATTCAGCCAGACTTACCTACACTTAATCGTATTGCTGAATTATTGGATGTCGATATTAAGGATTTGATTCAAAGCTGTAAGTAAAGATATGCCGACACTTAACTGGATTGGTATGACATTGTTAATCGAGACTAAAGGAGACCATCTCGCCAATGCCGAGACCGCCGACAAGTTGTAGCTCGGCAACAAATAGGCAGACCTCGCTGGAGACAATTACAAATACTTCATGGTATTTTAGGCAAAAGAAGTTGATGGCGCTATCACTATTAAGACTCTCCTTCAAATCTGGATAATCTATAGGTGTTTTTATCGCTGTATTGAGAATTAAAACCCCGCAAAATTAATTTTACATAAATAATAATTTCTTTAAAACTCAGTTATGGCTAATTCACAATTACGTGATGATATTCATATAACAGACATTTCAGGCTGTAGCTTTTTTATTCCATCTTACCAGAGGGGTTATAAGTGGCGGGCAAACGATGTTAAGTACCTGATTGAAGATCTCAACGAATATCAGGGTGATAAGCCTTATTATATGCAACCTCTCGTTGTAGCACGTAAAGATGGCAAAATCATAGTAGTGGACGGGCAACAACGCCTAACTACCTTCTTTTTAATTTGGCGAAGATTATATGAAAATGGCGTGCTGGAAAACCACCCATTCGATAAAAGCAATTGCTTCTCTCTTGAATACGAAAAACGACATGAAAGCACCAAATATCTTTCGTTTCAAGTCACAAGAGACACAAAAGAAACCCCAGATGTGCGAAATTTCAAGAGGGCAGAATCAATGATTGACACATTGCTTCCCCAGATTGATATAACCCACTTTGAAAAGGTCTTCTTTGAAAAAGCAACATTTTTGTGGTACGAGCTTGATGACCCAGATGAAGGCCCTAAAACATTTGAAAAGCTAAATGGCAAACGCATTGCACTTACAGACGTAGAACTCTGCAAGGTGTTTTTATTATCAAACACCTGTACAATAGCATCCCAAAGAAACGAAAGGGCAGCTGCATGGCAAAGTATGGAATATCGTTTTCAGGACAACAAGTTCTATTCTTTTATATCTAAGGATTTTAATAGCCGTCATGACCAAAGCCGAATGAGCTATATCTTGGATGTGTCATTAAATAAAATTCAAGAAGAACAGAATGAATATCTTGACTACCCTTTGTATAACCGACTTAAAAATGATACTGCAAAAGGTGTTAATGTATGGAAGCGTTTAGTCCAGACTTTTCACCGAATGGAAATGATGTATGACAATCCATTATATTATAATTTGGTAGGTTTCCTTATCACTGGAACTAATATTCAATTAAGGGATATAATGGAAGATGTTGTCTCTGACGAATTTGGAAATAAACTCGTAAAAAAAGTTACCGAATGGGTGAAAGCAGGTACTAAACTTCAAAATTTAGTTTATAAAGATAATAAAACATTCCCTGCTTTATTGCTCTTTAATATATTATGTGACCTCATAGAAAGAAAAACAGCAAGTACAAAAATTGAAGATAGATATGGTTTTACTCATCGATTCCGATTCGATTTGCTGAGGGACGAAGGATATGATAAAGAACATGTCCACGCAACGAATAGTCTGCGTATAAGGTCTGCCATTGAATGGCAACAATGGATTAAGGGTATTCTTATGTATTTGCCAGCGGATAGAATTAAACTAATTGGAGAATCGAATGTGTCAACAATGAAGCGAGTCCGAGACATTAGAATAACAGCAGAAGACGGAGAAGATGAAGAAGATGTTAAAAAGAAATTGACTGAGGCTATTTCCAAGGAGTTAACATCTGAAAAATTTGCTGAAATATTCGATGAAGTCAACTCCATCGTTAATGAAAATGATGATAACGAGGATAGACAAAATAGCATCGGAAATATGGCAATCCTTAATGCTTCGATAAATAGAGATCAGGCTTATGCAGCCTCTCCCTTCGCTATCAAAAGGTCTATAATACACGAACGAATCAACGAAGGTTATTTTGTGCCCAAAGGGACCCAGCTTATGTTTGATAAAACATTTAGAAATGAACCCGATGAATTATATCATTGGGCAAAAGATAATTATCTGAACGGGGCAGAGTCTGATAAAGATTCGTTTATCAAGTTCTTTGTTAAAACCATCAACAAACTCAAAGCATGAGCAAAATAGAAAAGAACAAGACATTATATCAGTTACTGTCCCATATGTTAATAATCCCGGATTATCAACGAGATTATGCACAAGGTAGAACTAACGATTTAAAGATAGAGGATACTCGAAAAAATTTCGTGAAAGATATTATTGTAGCCGCGAATAATAATCGGGCAACTCATATAGGCTTAGTTTTTGGTTCCAATAACAACGGTCTTGAAGGATTTGTTGCTGTGGATGGGCAACAGCGATTGACAACCTGTTTCCTATTCCATCTCTACATATCAAAGCGTTTAGGGGACAAGGCAAATCCTGAATTATCAAAAAGATTGCATAACTTTGGCTGGTATGGCCGAATTTATGCCTCGGAATTTACTGACTTCCTGTTCGATATAAAATTTGACGAAGATTTAGCAAACATCAATAAATTATCTCGTGTACTAAAGTTGTCCCGAGAGTTTTTTCCAATATGGGAAAACGATCCGACTGTCAACAACATATTAGTCATGTTGGATGAAATTCATAGCAGGTTGAAAAATCTAAAAGAATCAACACTAAAAGAGATTGAAAATAATCTCATATCAGATTCGTGTAAGCTGAATTTTGATTATATGAAACTGGAAGACGGAACAGATGAATTCCAGTATCAAAAAATGAACTCTCGCGGACGAGATCTTACTACTTACGAACTGTTCAAACAGAAATTTATGAGTGAGTATTCAATTCCGGACGAGATAAAAGATAAATTGGATAACGATTGGCTAATATTCTTTGATAAAATAGCTACTGATAATTCCTCTGAATCAGATGTTTTCTTTCAGAACTATATCAATGAGACAGCATTATGGATGGGAGTCAAATACACGTCTGACTCTTATGGCTATATATCGCAAATAGAAGAAAGTAAAATCAAAGGCAATCGTACAGACGTAGCCTTTGTAAGCTTCGACGCTTACAAAGAGTTTTGTGAGCACATATCCGATATTGAAAATATTTTCGACTGGCTTGTAGAAAATTATGCATCTCTTGACAGCATCTTGAAGTCATTCTGGTATAGTGGGGAACGTACACAGTTGGTCGATATTTTTACTGATGCGGATTATCAAATACGAGCAGTCAACTATGCAATATGTCATTATGCTGAAAAAACCGGCTATAAACCACTTGATGAAATAAACTTCAAATTATGGTGGCGACCGATACATAATTTGATTTATAACACAGAGATAGGTTATAGAAACTTTCACAACATAATAAAGTCTTTTGATCAAATTCCATCCTCTCAAATATATGAGTATCTTCGGGATGAAAAGATTGCCGCATTTAGTGAATATCAGCGAGAGGAAGAGCGCAGAAAGGCTATAATGTGCTTATCATCATCCGAAATGACAGACTTATTCTTTATTCAGGAAAGACGCAAGAGATTCCAAGGACAAATTGGAGTGCTTTTGCCAGATGATGACATCATGTCGCCAAAAGAATGGAAAAAAATTATTGAGGCTTATGAATATATTGTAGGTGAACGATATATTCGTAAAGAGTCGTCCGATTTTGATTTTATCACTGCTATGCTTACATTTGTGGGAGAAGAGTATGACCATAATGTAGTAAGCGATCTGAAACTGAAATATGAGGCTGGACATCTTAAAGGTAGTAAAATCCCTGCAAGGTGGATACATCGAATGATATTCAGCTATCTCAAGGCAGTAGAAGAACAAAAACAGTCAGTTGCGGAACCAAGACAAATATCCCCAGAAGCATTTTATTTAAAATGTCGTAAAAAGTGGTTATCTTTATATAACTCACAATCATACGAATGGAGAAAACAGTTTACAGGGATAAAATACATAATAGATAATATTGTTGAATGCCAAACTTTATTTTCTAATTCCGACTATGGAAAATTGAAAAATAAAGACGAAAATCTATGGCTATACCGAAAGACTAATAAAACAGAACAAGATATACTTCTGTCTAATCGACGGAATTACGTAGTTGACAAACTATTTGGGCTGGACAAAGCATATCGCAGTGGACATGATTTAACTGTTCATTACGATGGATACCCATATTTGAATATTGTATTTGTATCAGATAAAATCTGGATTGGAATCCCTTCTAAAAGCGATGTTAAGATAACCGAGAATCTGCCCGAATATATATTGTCAACAGATTGGTACAAAGCTATGTCCTGGTTCCCTGATGAAATCTCTAACAATTTCTATGAACACAAAGGAGAAACATTAGAACAATATATCGAGAAATTAACTGCAAGTCTCAAAGATTTCTGCCTAAAATTCCTGCAAGATCTTAATATCATTTGATGGGGTCGGAGCAGTATTGGTGGCGGCCGCAGTGGGTGCAGTGCTCGCCGCGCCATACGCTGTCGAATTGCTCTGAGGCAGCTTCAACAAGAGCTGGGTCATCGGTAAGGATGCCGGCCTCGAAGTTGCGGCGGCTATTGCTTTTCATGCCTATGCCGGCTCCGGTCAGATTGGCGGAGCCGATATAGGCTGTATCGAAGTCGAATATAAGCATCTTGAAATGGACTCGCGGACAGAGCATCCGCTCCAGACCAGTCTTCAGGGTCGGGTAGCGGTCGAAATCTTCACGGAATGCCGGGAAAGATTCCAATAAGAAGTGCAACGGCCCTTTCCTCACTCCTCCTCAG
>CAZLNZ010000033.1:0-11384 GCA_964561145.1 uncultured Christensenellaceae bacterium | reverse complement strand
CCAGGGTAAATTCCACCTCAAATTCCACTGTGGAATTTACTTTGGGAATTCACTCCTTTTTTGCTGTAACGGGCATTATTTGGGGATATGTTGACATAAATAATCTAATGTGATATAATGAAATTACTTTAATATCTCAAAAGGAGAACATTATGAGCGTTATTATATATGATACCGACTGTGAATTGTGGTATACTCAAGAGGATGAACTGGGCTGTCCTGTTATAAAAATGCCCTATACTATTGACGATCAAGAATATTTTTACGATTTTGGACGTAATACAGATTTTAAAGACTTTTATGATAGAGTACGTCAAGGTTCAATGCCTACAACATCTGCGTTGAATCCTCAACAATACATCGAATTTCTGGAGCCTTTCTTTGAAAAGGGAGAAGATATTTTATACATAAGCTTTAGCGATAAGCTTAGCGGAACTTTCGGACATTTGGAGACAGCTCTAAAAGAGCTTGAACCTAAATATCCCGATGCTCGTTTTAGACGTTTTTCTACGTTGAGTATAAGCGTTGGTGCAGGATATCAGGTATACTTTGCAATTAAGTATTTCCAACAAGGAAAATCTTTGGATGAGGTTATCGCATTCTTAGAGGACTTTACAAATCATGTTTCTTGCTACTTTATGGTTGATAGTCTTAAGTATCTCTATAAGGGTGGTAGACTCAGTGCGGCAGAGAGTTTCTTTGGTACAATGTTGGGATACAAGCCCATCTTGAAGATTGATGACGAAGGTTCCTTGGTTATTCACGAAAAGCCAAAGGGCGAGAAGAAGGCATTATCTCAATTCATGGAGAGATTGGATTCAATCGGATCTGAGTTGGATAAATTTCCTATCGTTATAGTTGATGCGGATAATCCCGAGTTTGCCGATAGATTAATTGCCAAAATCAAGGAGCAATATCCTAACAGCGAGTTATGGCATTATTCGGTTGGTCCTGTTATAGGCAGTCACTGTGGTCCGGGAACAGTAGGCTTGATTTTCCACTCAACAGAAAGATAAAATAAACTATTGAATAAGAAATTATGTATCAAGAGCAATAGATTACATCTTTGCCATAGATACATATATCTTGAAGTTCGATATTTTTAAGTTTCTTTGACTTAATTTGAATTGAAAAGTTTTTTAAGCAATCATTTTCGAGAGATTGTTGTAAACCTCATCTGAGGTGCTTTTTAGAGGAAATTTTTGAAAAGTATTGACAACAATAATCTATTATGGTATCATAAATCAGAATTGTCGGTAACGGACAAAATGGAGGTTAAAATGAATTTAGACGAACTACTTCAAAGAATTGTTAATATGGAATATGACGAAATTAAGAACATTGCTCAAACAGCTGTTGTTAAAGTAGTCCCTCTTCTTGAGAAAATGGTTGGTAAGGATAATGCTTTCACTGCATTGATCGTTATCATTACAAGCTGCGTTGGTGCTGATGGTAATTTGACACCCAATGAGAAGAGATTGATGCAAGACGTTATGGGTGTTGAGCCTGAAAATGCAAGAAATGTTGTTCAAAACACATTTGATTACGATTTCGCTAACAGCTTCTTTGATAATTGTCCTGATGAGGTTAAGCAACATCTCTTACTTCTCTGCATTGCTTTCTTTGCAGTTGATGAGAGAATTTCAAAGGAAGAAATCGATTTCTTGAAGCGTTTATTAGCTGTTGATTAATTGACACATATAAAACCGCTTTTTGTGGAAAGGTGATTCACAATTAATACTTAAATCAGCTTGATGCAACATTAGTTTTGTGTTAAGTTTGTTGAAATCAAATTCAAACGTCATGGTGTAGCTATGGCGTTTTTTTTGCTTGCATTGCCTATCATTGGGGTATATGAAAAACGGATTGCACGGCTTTTGTTATTTTATAGGTGGACAATGGTTAAAAGCTATGTTATAATATCACAATGAATGACTATTTTACTAAAGAATTCGCAAACAGCGTCTTGGATGCCCTCGAAGTGGCTTTTCCAAATGCAAAATGTGAGCTCGATTATAGTACTCCATATGAATTGCTGATTGCAGTTATTTTGTCGGCACAATGTACCGATAAAAGAGTTAATCTTGTAACACCTCGCTTGTTTGCATATTGCAATGATCCTTTTGAGATGGCAAGTAAGACTGTTGATGATATTATTCCCTATATTCGTAGTTGTGGCTTTTATAACAACAAGGCTAAAGCGATAATAGAGGCAAGTAAGGACATTGTCAATGTATACAACGGAGACGTGCCCCGAACGATTGAAGAGCTGGAAAAGCTTAGTGGAGTGGGTAGAAAAACTGCAAATGTAGTTTATTCCGAGGCTTTTCACGGACCTGCCATTGCTGTTGATACGCATGTATTCAGGGTATCAAAGAGACTTGGTCTTTCAGATGGAAAAAATCCGTTACAGTGTGAAAAGCAGCTGAATACTCTGATACCTCGTGAAAAGTGGTCAAGGAGCCATCATTTGCTTATTTTCCTAGGTCGATATTGCTGTAAGGCACAGAAGCCTAATTGTAATGATTGTCATCTAAGAGAACTTTGTAAAAACTACAATGGTTAATGGTTGTTTCTGATACAGTTTATTTAATCAAAAGGAGAAAGATATGTTTTTGGACGTTGCAAAAATCTACATTAAGTCGGGTAACGGTGGAAACGGCAGAGTTAGTTTTCACAGTGAAAAGTATAACCCTACCGGTGGTCCCGATGGCGGAAACGGTGGAAATGGCGGAGATATCATATTTGTTGCAGATTCAAATATGACAACTCTTTATGATTTTAAGTTTAAAGTTCATTTTAGGGCAGAAAACGGTGTAGACGGCGGTCCTAATAATCAGACCGGTAAGTCGGGAGCACCGACAATTATTAAGGTACCTACCGGTACGGTTATTAGAGATTGTGAATCCAACGGAGTTCTTGCCGATATGTATGAGGATGGTATGCAAGTCGTTGTCTTAAAGGGCGGCAGAGGTGGCAAGGGAAATGCGTGCTTTGCTACACCTACAAGACGTTCTCCGGCATTTGCTCAAGAAGGATATAAAACTGTCGAACATAAGGTTAAGCTCGAGCTTAAAACTATCGCAGATATTGGGTTGATTGGTTATCCTAATGTCGGTAAATCTACGTTGCTTTCAGTTTTAACCGAGGCCAAACCTAAGATCGCGAACTATCATTTTACAACCCTTTCTCCTAATCTTGGTGTTATCAAACTTTATGATACCAGCTATGTTTTGGCAGATATTCCGGGTCTTATCGAAGGGGCTAGTGAGGGGGTCGGACTAGGGCATGACTTCCTACGTCATATTGAGCGGGTTAGAATGCTCGTTCACGTGGTTGACGTATCGGGGTCAGAGGGCCGTGAGCCGTCTTCCGATTACTTTACAATCAGACATGAGCTGGAGAACTATAGCGAAAGGCTGTCAAGTCTTCCCGAAATCATTGTTGCGAATAAAACCGATTTGGCGGACGAAAATGCCGTTTCTGTTTTTTCGGAAAAGATCGGAATGCCTGTCATTTCGGTGTGTGCTGCATATCATCAAAATGTTGAACAGCTTATAAAAGAGATTGCCTCCGTGGTAACAAAACTTCCCTCTAACATTCAAACAGAGAATGAGTTTATAAGATATGATGATAGAGATGATGATAGCTATGAGATTCTTCGCTATCCCGATTCCTCTTTCGAAGTAAGAGGAGGCTTTATTGATATGCTTGTCAGAAACGTTGTTTTATCCGACCCCGAGTCCTTTAGATATTTCCAGCGTAAGCTTAAGAATCGTGGTATTTTTGATGAGCTTAGAGCACGTGGTGCAAAAGACGGAGATTTGATTAGGATTTCCGATATTCAATTTGATTTTTACGATTAAGTGAGGAGTAGATTATGTTAACAAGTAAAGAAAGAAGTAGATTGTTGTCAATTGCCAATTCAATTCCTACAACTGTTTATTTGGGAAAAAACGGCGTTACCGACGCTTTTTTAGCACAAGTCGATGAGATGCTGGATGATCATGAATTAATTAAAATTGGCGTGCAAAAGAATGCAGATTTAACCGCAAAGGATTATATCAATTATTTGGCAGAGACCTTAAATGCCGAACCTGTGCACGCTATCGGTAGTAAGATAATTCTTTTTAGAGTTAGTCTTAAGGACGGAATTAAGCATATACAGTATAAGGATAAGAAATGAACAAGGAGTTATTAAGGAAATACGCTCAAACTATCATTAGAATAGGTGTCAATCTTCAAATCGGAGAAAGAATCGTTATCAATTCCGATGTGTGTATGCAAGAGCTTGCAGAAATCATAGCTGAGGAATCGTATAAGAGTGGAGCTTCTAAAGTATATGTTTATTGGAGAAGTCAGCACTTAACACGTCTTGATTATTCTTTTGGCGATGAAAAAGCCTTACTAGATCCCCCTCAATGGCTTTCTGAACAACGGAACTATATTGCCGATAATAAGTTGTGCTATATAGCACTGATATCAGATGATCCCGAACTATTATCGGATTTGGATTTGAATTTGGTTTCAAAGGTCGATAGACTAAATAGAGAACGTGCTTCTCGTTTTTTTGTCGGGAGTTCTAAGAATGATTTTAAATGGTGTATTGCCGCAGCACCATCGATAGAGTGGGCTAAAAGGGTTTTCCCCGAACTGAACGAGACGATTGCCTATGAAAGACTATGGGATCTTGTATTTCAAGCGTGTAGAATAGATTGTAATGATCCTGTCGCTTCTTGGAGAGAACATATCGAATGCTTAGAGAAAAGATGTAAAGTTTTAAACGAGGCAGGGATTAAAGAGCTTGTTTACAAGAATTCCATTGGAACGAATATTCGTGTCGGACTCCCTGAAGAATATCGATTTTTAGGTGGTGCAGAGCTTTCTTCTTGCGGTGAAAGCTTTTCCGCCAATATTCCTACCGAAGAAGTTTTTACAGCTCCTCATAGGGATAGGGTAGACGGTAAAATTGTTTCAAGTATACCTTTATTTCATAACGGACAACGCATCGAAGGAATGTGGCTTGTGCTTGAAAAGGGAGTTATTGTCGATTATGGTGCAAGCACCGGTTATGATGTACTGAAGAAAATTATTGACACCGATGATGGCTCGAAACGATTGGGCGAAGTTGCATTAATTTCCTATGATAGCCCCATTAATCAAACCAATACCCTTTATCTCAATACATTGTTTGATGAGAATGCAAGCTGTCATTTTGCAATAGGTTTTGCTTATGCTTCCTCTATCAACGAAGGTACCTCCTTAACAAAAGAAGAACTCTTAGAAAAAGGCTTGAATTCAAGTCTTACCCATGTTGATTTTATGGTCGGTACAAGAGATCTATCTATTATCGGTATTCTCGAAAGCGGTGAAGAGTTACAGATTTTCAAGGACGGAAATTTTGCATTTTAGTTATGAGTATCAATCAAAGTGTAATGACTTCTTTTGAGTGGGAGCTCAAATATCTAATAACCGAGGAAGATTATTTGAGTGTATTCGGATTTGGTGAGTGCGTAACTCAGATCAATCACTATTTCTTTTCTCCCCAAGCAGATTTTACTTGCAGAATTCGTGAAAAAAATGGCTCTTATGAGTTTACATACAAGGAAAAAACTGAACGAGAAGGGGTAAGAGTAGAGCACAATCGAAGTATTTCACGTGAACAGTTTCTTTCATTTTTAACGAACGGGATTGGTATATCCGATTTTCAAGAATTGATTGGTATTGAAACAAAATACCCTCTGCATTATGTAGGTTTTCTAAAGACGGAAAGAATATCCTATTATGTTGATTCCTTGAGGATAGAAGTAGATAAGAATTATTATCTTGATAGGATCGATTATGAAGTTGAGTGCGAGGTCTATTCCGGAGACGAGTACGCAAAAGCGGAGCAATATCTAATTAACCGCTTTCATACAAGTCACAGTGAGACCAAAACAAAGAGATTTCGTAATGCACTAGAGGCTATTATTCAACAGTAACCGATTTTGCTAAATTGCGGGGCTTATCAGCGTTAAGCCCCTTTTTTTGTGCAAGCCTTAGTGCGAACAGCTGTAAAGGTATTATCGATATTAAGCCGTACAGCTTTCCCATTACTGTCGGAATCTTAATTAGATTATCATAGGGAAGATCATAGGGGGAAATGATTAGTAGTTTCGCACCTCTTGATTTGATTTCATTGAGACAGTTTTCATATTTCTTAATTAGTTTTCTATCACAGGCTATACAAATGACAAGAGTCTTTTTGTCAAGTAGGGCAAGCGGACCATGTTTTATTTCAGAAGCGGTACAGCAATCACAATGGATGCAAGCGATTTCTTTCGCTTTTAATGCTCCCTCAAGTGCAGTAGCATAATCGGCACCCCTTCCGATAAAAAACACTTCGTCAAATGAATTGCTATTAACGAACTCTGAAATTTGTTTATCGCACTTAAGCGTTTCTTTACATTTCTTTTTAATGTATTTTCCCTGAATATTTATGCTATTAAGCTTTTTGATTTCTGCAAGCTTGTCTGAGAGTAGCTTTAATGTCAAAAGTTGTGCGTTGTAGCTCTTAGTTGCACCAACCGCTATTTCCGCACCCGCTTTTGTTATAGCCGTAAAGTTTGCGAGGAGAGTTATTTGTGAATATGGCACATTGCTTATGGCAATCACATAAGCCCCCTTTCGTTTAGCTTTTCTTATGGCACCAAGTGTATCAGCGGTTTCTCCGCTTTGACTTACTGCGATAACCAATGTCCTTTTTGAAATAGATGCTCTTGAATACCTAAACTCTCCTGCGACAAAGGCTTGACAGCGCATTCCTTTTTCTTCAAAAAGGTTTTTTGCATATAGGCATGCATTATATGCGGTACCACATCCTATTAGGTATATGTCTTCTGTTCGATTGAGAATAGAGGAGTTAAGATCGATAAAAGGATTACCGGTTGCAGTATCCTCCATTGTTTTTGGAATATCATATATTTCCTTTTCCATATAGCAGGAATAATTGCCTTTTTCGATACTTGATTTTGTCAAGGTTGTACAATAAAAAGAAGGATTTTTTTGTTTTCCGTTTTTATAAACTTTAAGACTGTTGTTTGTGATAACGGCAATTTCTCCGTCTTGCATTTTATATAGTTCTTTACAATGCCCGACAAGTGCCGGTGTATCGGAAGCAAAGGCAAAGAAGTTCTCTCCCTTGCCGATTATTAAAGGGTTTTCCTTTTTCATCAGATATAGCTTGTCCGGTTCCTCTGAGCATAGTATTGCTATAGCATAGCTTCCCGATAAAAGATTTTGAACTTTTATTATGGCTTCAAGTACATTACCGTTGTATGATTGCGTTAGAAGCTTTGCAATCACTTCGGAATCTGTTTCAGAAGCAAACTCGCTTTTTATACCTATTCTGAGTTCTTCGTGGTTCTCTATGATACCATTATGTACAACAGCAAAAATTCCGTCTACATGGGGATGTGAGTTTTTATCTGAAGGTTCACCGTGGGTTGCCCATCTCGTATGGCCGATACCGATATCGGTTCTATAATCTTTTAGGTAGGGTAGAAGATTTTCAACGCTTCCCTTTTTCTTTATAACCTTTAAGCCATTGTTAATAAACGCGACTCCTGCCGAGTCGTAGCCTCTATATTCCAGACATAATAATGAGTTGTAAACATCTATCAGACAGTTGTTTTTTACAAATCCTACAATACCGCACATAATATCCCCTTTAAGTATATATGAGTTTATGCAAGCATGTTCTTATTTGTGCGTATAAAAAAAGCTCTTGACGGGAGCTTTCTTAAAGAGTGTAGGTAGATTGTTTTGAACAAAATATAAAGGGGTTTTCTATATGGAATTAAAAAGGAGACTTTTCTATACCGAAACATCTGTTGATAAAGATAAGCATATGTTGCATATATAACTCTCGTCCCGTTTCATTGATCAATTCGTGACGTGCATCTTCATAAATGAAGAGACGGACTGTTTTAAGCCCGCGTTTTCTTAAAAGTTTGTACAAAGAAATTGCCTTTGAGCTTTTGTTTCCACCAACGGGATCAGATCTACCGGAGAAAATTGCAACGGGAGTTGAAAGATCGATTTTTTTTAGGTTATTTTTTTTTGCAACCCCTTGCAGTCCTTTTAGCATATTTTTGTAAAAGGAGATGCTTGGTGGGATATTGCACATCGGGTCATTAAGATAGCTTTGTCTTTTTTCAGGATCAGAGGTACTCCAGAGGCTAGGTCCTTTTTCCGGTGCATATCTTCCATTGAAAAGCAGATCAGACATCTTCAAAAATAGAGCAGGTTGAGCTTTTTGAGGAAGAAGGGAAGCGAGCGTTGCTCCAAGTGTCGGAGTTGCTTTGCCCATATAAGCAGTTCCAGCTAAAATCATACCTTGAATCTTTTCTCCGCTTTCTAAAAACGCTTGAGCAAGGAAACTTCCATAGCTATGACCGAAAAAGAAAACGGGAAGCTCATACATTTCTTTGAAGTAGCGGTTGAAAAAAAGAAGATCCTTCAGTGTATCCTCAAAGATTTTGCCTTCGTGGTGACCTATGCCGTGAGGCGGTTCTGAAAGTCCATAACAACGGTGGTCATCTGCAAAAACGATATATCCGTTTTTATTGAGGAGTTCTGCAAACTCAAAATATCTACCGCTATGTTCGCACATGCCGTGACATACTTGAACAATACCGATAGGATTATCCACTTCGTCCCACACTCTGACAAAAATGGGTGTGCCGTCGAAACTGTTAATCAATGAGCCTTTCATACAATACTCCTTAACACAACTCTTATATTATTATAGCCGATATAATGCAAAATAGCAAGTATAAATAAAAAAACGGTAAAGCAAAATGCCTACCGCTTAGTTTTTCTACATATTACAATTATTCGCCGATTTTACTTGCTCTGGCAACCTTGCCGCTGCGAAGACATCTCGAGCAAACATATTGAGAAGAAACGGTGCCGTTCTCGGAAACAACTTTGACCTTTTGAACGTTGGCACTCCATTGACGAGGGGTCTTACGGTTACTATGGCTAACCATATTGCCGCCCATCTTGCCTTTTCCACAAACGCTACAAACTCTTGACATATTAACACCTCCAAGCATTTTTGACTTTGATATTCTATCACTAAAAGAACAAATAAGCAACAAAAAAAGCTTTGTTTTTTAGTGATAATTAAAAAAATTGAATGTTTTTGATATAGTTATATAGAAAAAACTTGCAAAAGTCAAACAAATATTGTATCATTTAAATAAAAATAACCTAATTCAATCGATTTGACGGGTAGTTATGGCTGTAAAAACTAGTAATAAGTATGGAAAAATCACCGTGTCCGATGATGCGGTCGTTATGGTCGCAAACAGAATTGCGACAGAGTGCTATGGTGTGGTTGACCTAGTTTCTAGGAGGATCACGGATGCCTTAGCACAATTTTTCCGTTCAACACCAAACACAAAGGGCGTCAAGGTTACTTGTATTGATCACAACATTTATATAGATTTGTCCGTCGTGCTCAAAGCAGGCGTATCGGTTGAGGCGGTTTCCGAATCCTTGAAGTCGGCAGTCAAGTATTCTGTTGAAGAGTTTACGGGGATGGTTGTGAAAACAGTAAACGTGTATGTTGTAGGTATTCGGGTATAGGAGAATTATGTACAAGACTATTGAAAGTAAGGTTTTGAGAGATATATTAATAGGCGGATGTAAGAATCTTGAGGCAAATTGCGAGCAAGCCAATTCACTTAATGTTTTCCCGGTTCCCGATGGAGATACGGGAACTAATATGTGTGCTACAATTAGGTCCGCTGTAAAGGATATTGAGAAATTACCGGAAGAAGAAGTTACTATTGCAAAAATATCCGAGTTGGTTATTCAAGGTTCACTTAAGGGTGCTCGAGGTAACAGCGGTGTCATTCTAAGTCAGATATTGAAAGGGCTTTGTCTTGCAATAACGGATAAAAAGGAAATTACGCCGAAGGACTTTGTGCAAGCCTTGAAATCTGCTGCAAAGGTCGCTTATGGTGCTGTTGCCAAACCCAAGGAAGGTACAATTTTAACTGTAATTAGAGTTATTGCAGAAGAGTGTCCACAATATGCTTCACGTGGTGCCGAGTTCGATAAATTTTTTGAAGGTATAATTCAAATAGGTGAAAACATACTGGCAAGAACACCTGAAATGCTTCCCGTACTGAAGAAAGCCGGTGTTGTAGATGCCGGAGGTTTTGGATTGCTCTGTATCATTAAAGGTTGGCTTAAGGTAATTAACGGAGAAACTATAGAACTTGAAAACGAGACCGAGCAGAAAGAGGAGGAATTTGAACCTGAGTTCGATTCATTGGAGGATATTAAATTCGCCTACTGCACGGAGTTCTTTATAACCAACCTGTTTCCAAAAACAACTGTTGCCGATATTGATAAGCTTCGCACCAAACTTTTAGACTTGGGTGACAGTTTGATATGCATTGGTGATTTGAATCTTGTCAAGGTTCACGTACATACAAATACTCCCGGTATAGCATTGCAATATGCATTGGAGCTAGGGGAACTTGACAAGGTTAAGATCGAGAATATGCTCATTCAGCATAGAGAAATACTTGCTAAGCGTGAAGCCGAAAAGAAACCTTTGGGTATCATTTCCGTTTGTACAGGCAATGGATACAGTGGAATTTTCAAGGAATTGGGTGTTGACTACATAATCGAGGGTGGTCAAAGTATGAACCCTAGTGTCGATGACTTTTTGCTTGCAATAAAGAAAGTTAATGCAGATAACCTTTTGATTTTCCCTAATAATAAAAATGTAATTCTTGCAGCAAACCAAGCTAGAGATCTCGTTGAAAAGCATTGTGTTGTAGTGCCCACGATCAATGTTGCAGGTGGTGTTGCAGCCATAGTCAACATAGATAGGGGAATAAGTGCTGAGGATAACGCAAAGACAGCAACTAAGGTTTTGGACGATGTTGTTTGCGGAACAGTTACAACGGCAGTTAGAAATGTTTCTATTGACGGAATTAAGGTTAAAGCCGGCAATATAATTGGTTTATCCGATAAAAAGATATTATCTAAGGGCGTTAAAATCGAGGAGGTTGTTTTGGACCTTATAAAGCGTCTAGGCGGAGAAGATAAAGACGTATTGACGATGTATTACGGAAAAGACGTGACAGAAGAACAAGCATCGGAATTAGCCGAGATGATAGAAGAGAGATTTGATGAGCTTGAGGTACTTGTCTACCAAGGCGGACAACCGCACTATTTCTATGATCTAATCCTAGAGTAGTTTGTAACGCACATTGAAAAGCAACGATTATAAATAAATGGCATATAATGTATAGAGTTTTCAAGATTTTCGTGAATTCCCAAAGTAAATTCCACAGTGTAAATAAGTGTGGAACTTAGTG
>CAZLNZ010000032.1:0-14688 GCA_964561145.1 uncultured Christensenellaceae bacterium | reverse complement strand
GAAAGCTTATCGCATCCTTCAAAAGCACAATCACCGATTTTTAAAGAATTGCTATAAAATCCCAAAGTTTCAATATCTGTATTGCTAAATGCTCCGCTTCCGATTTCATCATATTCATCGGGTATCACAACGTTTTTAATAGGAGCGTATCTTACTCCTGTTATCACATTTCCATCAATATTTGTATTGTATAATTCATCGACTTGTAAACAATGACACTCCGAACATTCAAGTATCTTGTGTGTATTCTTCACAACCGAACTACCGTCTTGATCTTCAATCGGTGAAAAACTATGGGTATGAGAAACGGACATTCGCATTTGGTAACTAAAGTACGAAGCTGGAACAAAAATCTGAACAATGTCGTCCTTATGTCCATAATGAACAATAAAACCAAAAACATCGTCAATTGTTGCATAGCCATATGCAACCACAACATGATAACTATCGGCATCCGCAGTTAAAAAACTCATTCCCAATATAATAGGCACATCATTATCTATATCTTGTTTTGCCTGTTCATCATCAATTCTATCAAACTCAATAGATACATTGCTATAAATCTCTGCAGCTTCCTCTTCAACGTATTTTTTTGCAGCACCTGAAATATCGGGGAGATTTTGTCCTAACCCTGGAAATTGCGGCCAAGTTGAATGTTTCCATAATATACTATAAAGACCATCCAATGTCCCTATAGTATCGTCCCCCAATTCGGGTGCCGGAGTCGTATAAAATGTTGGGTTTGTATTCCCATTTCCAAAATCATCACTCAATAGTTGAATCCCATCAGTTGAAATCGCCGGAACCAACCTTCTGTCTGAATAATATGCATGATATCCTATAAGCATTTGAATAGCGACAGTGGTGCAAGTCCCTTCTCTGTTATCAGAACCATCATTTTTATGATGCAAAGGGTTTTGCAAAAAATATTTATGATTTGAAATATAATGATAATCATCCCCGATTATTGGTTGTGTTCCTAAATTAATCTCGGTTTCGGTTGAACCATTTAACTCAGATATATTTAACCCATCCATAACAGTATCAACATCAAGTGCTAAAGTTAAAGATGCGGAATTAGAAAATGATATAAGTAAAATTAATAAAATATATAAGAAAAATATCCTAATTGATTTTTGCGAAAAAGTATGATGGATTCTTTTGTTTTTATGATTCATAACAATTCTCCTTTTCTAAAAATGTTCGTGAGGATCAAGAATAAAACTTAGCGGTAATACTTCTTGATTTGATATATCGTATAAGGTATTAAACTCAGCCATTGATATAAGATTAACATATGTATTCTCACCAATTTTAATTGCAGGTATATACCAATAATAACTTTCGATATGTAATAAATACAATTTTTCACTCAATACATTTGCCGCATTATAAGGGCTCCTCGAATATTCCACCTGCTCCCCATTATCGTCTATTTCACAATACGCACCATACTTATGCAGATGAATATTGTCTTTCTTTTTCGCAGACCAGTGTATCTGATTTCCATAAGCTGTCTTATTCATATTTTCTTCAAGTATGTACCTCGTCCATGGATAGTGTTCAAAACGCTCACAATAAGCATAAATTGAATACTTTCCATTTAATAAGCGAAACTCAAAATCTGTTTCCCGAACTCTAATAAATAGACATCTATTTGAAGAAAACTCCACAAGGAAATACTCTATTGCTTCATCCTCATTTTGAGAATAAAGCGGGTATATATTATATGTTTCATCTTCCTTTAAATACTTTTTTTCAACACGTTTTGATATGTTCTTAATATGCTCTTCAATAGTGTAATCATCCAGATACTTCATACATCCGCAAAATGATATAGCTATTGTGCACATTAAAACAAGCAAGATTGGTATTGCAATTATTTTTTGTAGTAACTTATCCACTATCATATCCTCCTTTACATATATTTAAGAGATAACCGATAAAAACTATCCCTACCATTTCTAGTATATAGCAAAATTCATAGCATGTCAATATTGTCTAGAAAATTTTATTCCACAATTGTTGGTACAAATGGTCATTTTCTATTTAATATAAAAATATTCAACCAGCCTATTACATAGTATCTATTGCTTAAGCAATAAATGTATGCAGTATCAACAAAACTAATATCATATAAGATAGCAATATACTAATTATTCTTTGCATAGAATTATATTATTTTTATGATTCATAACAATTCTCCTTTTCTAAAAATGTTCGTGAGGATCAAGAACAAAACTCAGTGAAAATACTTCTTGATTCCACACATCGTATATATAGTTAAACTCAGTCATCGAAATAAGATTTACATATGTGTTTTCATTGATCTTAATTGCAGGTATATAATCACCCTCACCAACACGAAATATAAACTTCTTTTCCTCTAATACATTTGCCGCATTATAAGGGCTCCTCGAATATTCCGCCTGCTCTCCATTATCGTCTATTTCACAATACGCACCATACTTTTGCAGATGAATATTGTCTTCCTTTTCCGCAGACCAGTGTATCGGATTTCCATAAGCATTCCTATTCATATTTTCATCAAGTATATACCTCGTCCATGGATACTGTTCAGAAAGTTCATAATAGGCATAAATTGAATACTTTCCATTTAATAAGCGAAACTCAAAATCTGTTTCACGAACTCTAATAAATAGACATCTATTTGAAGAAAATTCCACAAGGAAATACTCTATTGCTTCATCCTCATTTTGAGAATAAAGCGGGTATATATTATATGTTTCATCTTCCTTTAAATACTTTTTTTTCAACACGTTTTGATAGGTTCTTAATATGCTCTTCAATAGTATAATCATCCAGATACTTCATGCATCCGCAAAAAAATAATGGCATTGAACAAATCAAGAAAATCAAGACTGGTATTGCAATTATTCTTTGCACCGTTTTTTCCATAACCAAACCTCCTTTATACTTGCTTTCATAACACCTTTTAGTAAAAATCTATTTCATTTGCGTTCTAACGAACGATAACTGACGCTTTTTATAGCTACTCTTTCGATAATACTCCTTGTTTATTACATCTCAGATTGTTCATCTTTCAAAACAATCGAATTAATAATACAATGCATTGTTATTTTATTCTAGATTAAAATAACGGAATTTTTACTCACAAATCTTCATTGGTTATCTTTCCTTCGAATTATAATCTATCCTCATAGAAGAAAACAATTGAAATCCGAGGAGGTATAGATCTTACGTGATATCCATTTTCTCCTAAAAAAGAAAATGATTCCATTGAAACTAGATTTACAAATGATTCATTGTTTTTAACTGCAGGAATTCCTCCACCATTCGACAACTCCATAAAATATAATTTACTATCCAGTACATCGGCAACAAAATATGGGCTTTTGTCATATTGAATTATTTCCCCGTCCTCATTCGATAAAAACCGAGTATTTGAGTTGGAAAATGACATGGATAAACCTTCAATATAAATCCATTCATTTCCCTCATACTCTTCAGGTTCAATACCATCGATACACTGTCTGTATCTATACCAAGTCAAATTTAGATATGTATCACAACGCATATACATTCCATAAACAATATTCCTTTGAATTCCAAGTTGAACAAAAACAAACCCGCAAGGTTCGAACCCGACCAAAAAGTAAGATAACTTGTCATCCTCGTTATAAACCGGGTATATGGCAAAAGATTCTAAAGTATCATCATTATCCATATATCGTTTTTGAACCCTTTTTGAGATCTTAGCGATATGTTCTTCAATCGTATAATCTTCGGGATATCTTGTACATCCGCAAAATGATATAGCTATTGTGCACATCAAAACAAGCACAATTGGTATTGCAATTATTTTTTGTAGTAACTTATCCACTATCAAGTCCTCCTTTACATATTTTTGTGAGATAATTGTTTAAAACCATCCCTACCATTTCTAGTATATAGCAAAATTCAAAGCATGTCAATATTGTCTAGAAAATTTTATTCCACAATTATGGGTGTAACTGAGTTTTAATATTTAACATGCTTGAAAAAACACTTTATAATAACTAAATAGACTTAAGCCCTAGCATTGCTCAACACGAAACAGGCTTTTTACAATGATGAGATACCGACACCAAGGTGTCGCCCCTTCGGGGTTCGACTACAGAAATTGATACCAATTTCCTTTCGCTCAGTATGACATTTATATAAGTTACTGGTACAGATTTGGCATTTTGTATTATTACCGCATAATTGGGAACAGTAATATAAAGCAAAAAGGGTAAAATTGACAACGAACACAAAAAAAGTTCCGCCGTCTACATTACAAAAAACGTAAACGAACGGAGCTTTTTATTATCTAACAATATTCTTTCTAATTAGTCTTCATCAACGGAATCGACACCGATGCCATAGGGAGTGCCGCTAACTCTTCTACCGCAACATTTCTTATATTTCTTTCCGGAACCGCAAGGACAGGGATCATTGGGTCCTACCTTATTTGCCTTGCGGACAGGCTGTGCTCCAACCCTCTTGTAGTAAACGTTACTTGCCTTTTTCTTGCCATATTTTTCCGATACACTCTCTTGTTTTTTACCGAACAAATCTTCGGGTAAATCCTTTAATGCGTGCAATACAACGTCCTCACGTACAAGTTCTACCATCTCATCAAACATGGTAAAACCTTCCTTTTGATAACAGGTAATCGGGTCAAGCTGTCCCAAAGATCTCAGACCGATACCTTGACGTAGCTTGTCCATATTATCTATCTGTTCATACCAATGCTCATCGGTATATTTTAGCATCGTAAGACGTTCAAATAAGGAGAACATTATTCCGTCGATTAGATATCTTCTACAGATATTTTCGGTCAATCTGTTGTAATCATCGACCTTTTCGACCATTATTCTTGCCAAACCCTCTTTAACGGCATCGAGAATTATAGCAAAAGATAACTTACCGGTATTATCTGAATCAAAGGAATACAACGAGTCGGATACCTCTTCTACCGAATATGAATACTCTTCTTCCTCATAATCGTAATCGGAATTATTCTTAAGGTACTCTCTCATATAGTCGATGGATAATACCTTCTTATCCCTGTCAGCTCTTGTTAAAAAGGCTCTGGATAATCTATTGTTAATATCCTCATAATCCCATTCGGTAAAATGCTCTCTTCTGTTAATACAGCTCTTGACCACATCCTTGATTCTTCCGTCTAATAACTCGAGATCGTACTCGATAGCCTTTCTATCAAAGCTCTTAAGAACAATATCAATTACATTATCAATAACGTCATCTATATTCTCGTGAGCGGCAATTTCTTTGGTTACAAGCTTATAGGCATTATCGTCATCGAGCCCTCGAGGGAGTAACTTTTCCGCAAGAGATTCGTTAATATACTCATAGTTCCAACAGGAATAATCATCATTATAATCTACATAGTCCATAACTATTCCCGCCACGACTTCAGGAAGCATCTTCTTTATATGTGCATGGGCACTAGTATAATCCTTCCTGTCGCCCTCCTCTATCAATTTATCAAAAATCGGTACAAGCGTAGACTTGACCTTTTCAGCTAAGTCGTCTAACAAAATTTCACCGACATCTGAAGGCTTGAATATATTGTATATTTCTGACAACGATGTGCCGTAATATACAAGTGAGGAAAGCATTAAGCTTAATCCTTTGTAATTCCAAGAAGAAAAAGCACCTTTCAGTTGATTCAGCACTTGTTTAACAGTTATTCTAATAAGAAGGAAAAATACGTCTCTTTCTCCTTTATCCCTTAATATAGTACCGTTAAAATCTCTTTCCGTACAGCTTGTCCGATATAATTCAACACTAGAAGATATTGCTTTACTCTTAGATTTAGCCTCAATGTACTTCTTTAAGGACTCAGAAGAGAATATCTCCTTGGTTTCACCATATAAGCTACGTGATACACTATCATTCAAAGAAACAAAATCATCGACATCCGATGAAAATCTCGTTGCAATATCATTAATTCTATCGGCTGAAGTAATATAGTAGCCCTTTGATACCAAATGTCTTATTCTATCTAAAGCAGTTTTCTGAGAGTCTAGAATGTCAACCTTATCAAACGAAGTACAATCCAAGAAGGATAACTCTTCTTCTGTCACGCCCTGCATAACTCTCAAGGCATAGGATTTTATATTACGTGCGATATGAGAATTAATCTTCAAAATTAGATTATCGTAATAAGATGAAAGCCTGTCTAAAATATTATTTATCACATTAACGGGTGTATCCTCATCGCTAATTAATGGACAGGAAGAAACTTGGCATATTTGCGGGTACAATGCCTTTTCCAGCTCGGTTTCCAATGAAGATAAGTTGCCTATATTACCCTCCAAATATGGATAGACAATCGCTTCGGCACATCTTCTATTTACTAACTCGTTTTTGCGTCCCGATAACTTAACAACATAGCAGCTTAACACCTGTTGCACTGTTTTCTTTATAAATTCCTTTTTATCCAATTGTTCAAGGTCATTTACACTTATTAAGCTCTCCTTTGAACCTTGCTTTGGCATACAATTATAGTTTAAGACTTCACATATTCTTGCAAAATCCCATTTTGAGCACAATTCTTCAGGATTAGCTCTCGAAATAATCAATGAAGTAACATATTCTTCAAGGGTTTTCTCCCCACAAATTCTATCCAAAAAACCGTTGCCCTCGGCTCCATATATTTCATTATACAACACTCTTAATCTTTCACTGACAATAGAAGAAAGTTTTTCTACCGCATAGACGTTAAAGTTATTAATACTTATTACATTGCTGATAAAGGTTTCACCTGTAGCATTCTTGGGGATCAATGCCTGAACAAGCTCTTTATCCACTTTTGCGAAGTCCCACTCGAAAGGACCGTTCTTTACCGAATCCGCAAATAGTGATGTAAATATATCAAGAAGCTCTTGAGAAATATTAAGAGTAACAACATCGTTATACTTCTTAATGCCCTGCAGAACAAATTCTTTCTTCTCTATATCCGATAAGGAATAGGAATCTTGTCTACATATGCTCGTAATACTATACGCCTTCTCGGCATCGGTCAAGTTTGAAAGTGCATAGTTCTCAATAAAAGAGCCCAAAATTCTTGCATTGTACTCTACAAGTTTTTCAGAATAGTATTTTTCCAGATTAACTCCAATATCACGTGCAATAGACTCAATGCTCTTTTCATTAAGCGATTTTGCATCCTCGATTGTAAACAATTCGCCGACAAAGTCGTTTAGCTTTACGGTTGCAAGTTCATTAAGCTTTACATAGTTCCATTCTTCAATAGGCTTAGCCAAATCGATAGATAACTCTACGGCTTGAAGGAAATTCTCAAAGCTGCTTTCATCTCTATATTTTGCGACACGTGCTTTATATTTGTTAATAATGGCTTCAGCTACTCTGTCAAATAGCTTTTCACGATCTACATTTTCAAAGTCCTCTTTCTCAAGAAAACTAACCCCTACATAGTCGACAAAATCTTCCGCTTTTAAGAATCTTGATAAGAGGATCTTATTAAGTTGATCATAATTGATTCTAGAAAAGTCTAATGAAAAGTCTATGGTATTTGTCAAAACTTCTCTAATAAGCTCGTCGAGAATACCATATGTTTCCTTATAATAGCTCTTATCATAAAGCATCTTTCTTCTATCAGAATAGATAAGCTCTCTTTGTCTGTTAACAACATCGTCGAAGGACAAGACACTTTTACGCATGGAATAGTTTCTACCCTCCAAATGTTTCTGTGCATCCTCTACCTTGTTTGTCATCATCTTCAATGAAATAGGTACATCATCTGGAAGATTTAAACTTTGAGATAGTGACTTCATTCTATCACCACCAAAAATACGAACAAGATCATCTTCCATTGAAAGGTAAAACACGGAGCTTCCTATATCGCCTTGACGTCCGGCACGACCTCTCAACTGATTATCAATACGTCTAGACTCATGTCTTTCCGTACCAATAATTCTAAGTCCTCCGAGCTCGATAACCTCTTGCTTTTCCCTATCGGTTTCCTTTTTGTACTCCTCAAGTTTTTCACGATAAACAAGTCTAGCTTTCAAACCCTCTTTAGAAACATCGTTAGAACGTGAGGTTGCCTCTTGAATAACTCTTTCACTATACCATTGTTGTATAAGATATTGTTTTGCCATGAACTCGGGATTTCCGCCGAGCATAATATCAGTACCTCTACCCGCCATATTGGTGGCAATGGTAACTGTTCCCTTTCTTCCTGCTTGTGCTACGATTTCAGCTTCCCTTTCGTGGTTTTTCGCATTCAATACGTTATGCCTGATACGCTCTCTAACAAGCATCGATGAAAGCTTCTCCGATTTTTCGACACTAACAGTACCGACAAGAACGGGTTGTCCTCTATCGTAACAATCCTTTATATCCTCAATAATAGCCTTATATTTACCCTGCTCTGTGGTATAAAGCTTATCATTTTCATCTCTTCTTATAACGGGCTTATTGGTTGGAATAACAACAATATCCAATCCATAGATCTTTCTAAACTCCTCTTCCTCGGTTTTAGCCGTACCGGTCATACCGCTAAGCTTCGAATAAAGTCTGAAAAAATTCTGATAGGTTATTGTTGCAACAACCATATTCTCGTCCTTAATTTTCAAGCCCTCCTTTGCCTCGATAGCAGTATGAAGTCCATCGTTAAAACGACGTCCTATCATCATACGACCTGTAAACTCATCTATAATGATAACTTGATTGTCACGAACAAGATAGTCCTTATCCCTTTGCATCAAAAAATTAGCCCTTATCGCCAAACGAATATGACGATATAAATCAATATTGGCAATATCGGCTATATTCTCAACTTTGAAGAAAGCCTCTGCCTTATGAGTTCCACGCTCTGTTAAGGTTATTTTTCTATCCTCTTCATTGATCTCGAAGTCTCCTGTTTGTTCTGCCTCATTTTCAGAATCGGGATTCGGAGCTTTCAATGTTTGTGCAAAACGGTTTGTACGATAGAATATTTCAGAGCTTTTTGTACTCTTTCCGGAAATAATCAAGGGTGTACGTGCCTCATCTATTAAAACAGAGTCTACCTCGTCTATGATTACATAGTTAAGTGCTCTTTGATACAATTGCCCAGTTGTCTTTGCCTGGTTATCTCTTAGATAATCAAAACCGAAGGTGCTGTTTGTTCCATAGATAATATCCGCCTTATATGCCTTTCTTTTTTCCTCGGCAGGCTGATTATTGTAAACAACATCAACCGTGAGTCCTAAAAATCTGTGGACTTGTCCCATCCACTCTGCGTCACGCTTTGCAAGATAATCGTTAACGGTAACTATATGAACACCTTTTCCCGTTAAAGCATTTAAGTAGGCAGGAAGAGTTGAAACCAAAGTCTTGCCTTCGCCTGTACTCATTTCTGCAATACGTCCTTGGTGTAATGCAATACCGCCAATCAGCTGCACGTGGAAATGTCGCATTCCCAATACTCTAGAACTTGCTTCCCTTACACACGCAAAAGCATCAGGAAGAATATCGTCTAGGGTTTTTCCTTTACGCAACTCCTCCTTGAACCTTTCAGTACATTGATTAAGCTCCTTGTCGGTATATGAAGCATACTTATCGGCTAAAGCCTCTATTCTGTTTGCAATAGCATCTATCTTTTTTATCTGTCTATCGTTTTCAGTCCCGAAAATCTTGGATATTAATCCCATTCCTTCCTCCAGATCTATTCAGTAAATCAATTATAACCTTAATCGTTACAAGGCGACTCATTCTCAACTATGTTGACATCGAATTTCAAACAACGAAGAGCAACGGTTTTCTTTAAATCCCATATAAAATCGTCAAACATTTGCATACCCTCTATTTGGAAGGTGGTAATAGGATCGTAATGACCTATAGCCCTTAAGCCAACACAAGTATTCAAATCTTCAAGTGCCTCAATGTGTTCTTGCCACTTTGCATCCAAGATTGAAAGAAGAATCCTTTTCTCCTGTTCGTCAAAGATCAAAACATCGCTTCCGCCTAATGAGTTGATTCGCTCCTTCTTTTCCTCATAACAGCGAAGAACCTCCGCAAGTATTCCGTCGATTACTGAATCGATATTCATTTCAGCCGCAAGAGACATTGTTAAAGCCCTTGTACCTTCAGGTAACAATTTTGCTTCAAGTTTTTGATTGAGCTCTTCGTAATTCCAAAATCTGTAGTCATATCTATAATCTACAATATCCTGCACAAGCTCTGCAACAACATCGGGAATATAAGAAAGAATCTTATCATGGACACTACTTGCCTTCAATATTTTCTTTCTATCGGCGTAAACTACAGTTCTTTGACTATTGATTACATCATCATAAGCAAGCACTGTTTTACGTGCTCTAAAGTTGCGTGATTCAACATACTTCTGTGCTTCTTCGAGTTTTGCATAAACGTACTTATCATCAATAGGCCGCTCCGTGGGGAAAGCTTTTTGTTTGATATAATTATCAAAGCCCTCTGTTGCATTTATTCTCAAAAGATCATCTTCGGCAGAAGTAAAGAATATTGAACGACCAACATCTCCCTGACGACCGGAACGTCCCCTCAATTGATTGTCTATTCTGCGATTTTCATGCTTTTCAGTACCGATTATGCATAAGCCACCCGCTGCGATCACCTTTTCCCTATCGATAGAACTTTCCAAAGTTGCCGCCTCTAAAAACTCGTTATATTTTTTCTTAACATCGTTAAAGGCTTCTGAGGCAAGGGGACTGTGAACGGCTTGTAGCTCTTCCTCTGAATATCCAAGCTCTGCAAGTTTTTGCATTGCTACATACTCGGGATTCCCCCCGAGCATAATATCGGTACCTCTACCAGCCATGTTAGTGGAAATGGTTACACCCTTATATTTGCCTGCTTGAGCAACAATTTCTGCTTCTTTCTTATGCTCCTTTGCATTCAAAACCGTATGAGGTATATTATTTTCCTTTAAGAGTTCGGACAAAGCCTCGGATTTATCCACGCTGAGAGTTCCTACCAAAACAGGCTGTCCGCTTTTGTAACAGCTCTTAATCTCATCGAGAATACCATTGATTTTTCCTTCCTTAGTAACGTAAATCCTATCCTTTTCATCCACTCTTTGAATAGGTTTATTGGTAGGAATGCAAATAACGTCAAGGTTATATATCTCCTGAAACTCTTCCTCTTCTGTTTTTGCAGTTCCCGTCATACCGCTAAGTTTCGTGTATAATCTAAAATAGTTCTGATAGGTGATTGAAGCATAGGTTTTGCTCTCATTTCTTATAGCAACACCCTCTTTTGCCTCTATCGCTTGATGTAAGCCGCCATTATACCTTCTTCCGGTCATAATACGTCCTGTAAACTCATCAACTATTACAACATCACCGTCAAGGATAATATAGTCCTTATCCTTCTTCATCATAAACTCTGCCTTTATGGCATATCTTACATGACGATAAACATCCAAATCCTGTTCGATACTGTCAACCTTGAAAAACTTTTCTGCTTTTTTTACACCCGATTGTGTAAGAGTAATTCCATTGGTTTCCTCGTCAATGATAAAATCTCCGTTTTCCTCATCCTCTTGATTGTCGGGATCGTTGGGAATCAACGTCTTTGCAAACTGAGCGGAACGCAAATAATCTTCTGCTTCATTGGAACTAAAGCCCGATATAACTAGTGGTGTACGAGCTTCGTCAATCAATATAGAATCAACCTCGTCAACAAGTGCAAAGACCAAATCTCTTTGTACAACTCTGTCAAGGTCAACGCTCATGTTGTCCCGCAAATAGTCGAATCCGAATTCACTATTGGTTCCATAGGTTATATCGGCATTGTATGCAACCTTTTTTTCCTCTTCGCTTTGCTCGGCATATATTATACCTACGCTAAGTCCTAGGAATTTATATACTCTGCCCATCCATTGAGCATCACGGGAAGCCAAATATTCGTTTACAGTTACGATATGAACGCCCTTACCGGTCAATGCATTCAAATATGCAGGCAATGTTGCGACCAAAGTTTTTCCTTCACCGGTGTACATCTCGGCAATCCTTCCCTCATGAAGTGCAATACCGCCCATAATTTGCACATGAAAATGTTTCATTCCGAGGACCCTTTGGCTTGCCTCTCTTACACATGCAAAAGCTTCAGGAAGAATACTATCAAGGCTTTCTCCGTTTTTGTATCTCTCTTTAAATAAATCGGTACATTCCCTTAATTCCTTATCGGTCTTTGCAACAAAAACCTCTTCCAATGCCTCAACCTTGTCAGCAATTTTAGATAAACGCTTCACTTGTTTATCATTCTGTGAAGTGAATATAGAACTGAATAATCCCATGATTTCCTCTCTTTGATATTTTTTACAATTATTATACACTAATTAACTTAATAAACCATTAAAGCAAAAACTCGGCTTATTAAATACGATAGTATACATTAATAATTAAAGGGGTTGCAAAATCAGACTATAGTCTTATGTTGCAATCCCCGATTTTTTCTATTTCTTGTAAGAGTCTTTTAATCCGACTACAAGATTAAAGCGTAAATCACCTTCGTTAGATGATCTTTCCGTCATATAATAACCGGTACGCATGAATTGATAGTGGGTATATGGCACTGTATTCTTCAAGAAAGACTCCGCTTTGCCATGATACACCTTCTTTGTATCCTTTTGAATTCTTAAGGAAAAATCTCTTCCATCGTCTTGATCGTCAAGTAAATAATCGTACTCGAATAAAGTGACATCCTGACAATCTTTTGCATTAACCCAATGGATAGTACCTTTTACTTTGATACCTGCATTTGCACCGCCTTCCTTGCTGTCTTCGATAATATTTGCATGAACAACTGTTTGACCGTCAACCACTGCATGAGAAACATATTGTATGATATATGCACCGACAAGTCTTACCATTCCACCCGGCTTAAGTCTGAAGAACTTGGGAGGAGGATTGTCTGAAAAATCAGTTTCATCTATGTAGATTTCATTGGAGAAGGTAACATCTCTTCTTCCTGCCTCAGGATCCATAGGATTATTAGGAAGAGTCAGGGTTTCTTCACCCGAGTAGTTATCCAAGATTATCTTAATCGGACTTCTGACAACCATCGCTCTTTGAACTATAGGATTGAGGTAATCTCTTACGCAATGCTCTAAAAAAGCCGACTCAACCAAAGAGTTACTCTTTGCAACACCGATATCTTGACAAAATCTTCTGATAGCGGGTGCGGGATATCCACGCTCTCTCATACCGCTTAGAGTAGGCATACGGGGATCGTCCCAGCCATCTACAACACCTTCGTCAACAAGCTTTTTAAGATAACGCTTGCTCATTATAGTACGGGTGAGATTAAGTCTGGCAAACTCTATTTGACGAGGCCCCGGATCGAATCCGCAATTAATCTTAAACCAATCGTAAAGAGGACGATGGTCTTCAAATTCCAAGGTACAAATAGAATGAGTTATTCCCTCGATAGCATCGGAAATAGGATGTGCAAAATCGTACATAGGATAAATACACCACTTATCTCCCGTCCTATGGTGGGTAGCTCTCAAAACACGATACATAATAGGATCTCTCATGTTGATATTGGGACTTGCCATATCGATTTTAGCTCTAAGTGTTTTTGTTCCGTCCGGATACATTCCGTTCTTCATATTCTCAAAAAGCTCGAGATTTTCCTCAACGGTACGATTACGATAGGGGCTCTCTTTGCCTGGAGTCTGCAACGTGCCGCGACATGCAGAAATTTCATCCGCCGTCATATCACAAACAAAAGCTTTACCATCCTTGATTAACTTGATAGCATATTCGTAAAGCATATCGAAATAGTCACTTGCATAAAGCTCTCTATCCCATTGAAATCCGAGCCATTGAATATCCTTTTTAATGCTTTCAACATACTCAACATTTTCCTTAGTAGGGTTGGTATCGTCAAAACGAAGATTACATTTACCATTATACTTTTCTTTGATACCAAAGTTAATGCAAAGACTCTTACTATGCCCGACATGTAAGTAACCGTTGGGTTCCGGAGGGAAACGAGTGCAAATGGAGGTATGTTTCCCACTAGCTAAATCGTTATCGATAATTTCTTCAATAAAATTAGTGTTTTCCATATACTTATCCTTATTTTAGATTTTTAATGTTTACAATAAGAGGGAAAGACTAAGTCCTCTTTTGATACAAAAAGCAAACCGTCAACAGGTTTAAAACCGAATTTTTCAAAATAAACATGTGACCAACCGACAGCAACACCACCCGACTGCTCGGAAAGCATAAAGAAAAGAGATCTCATGAAAAAATCTCCGTATCCCTTATTCCTAAAGTCGGGTAAAATTCCTACCCTTTGGATAATGGGCAGTACTCCGTCAAGTGTAACATAGGCGATACCCAAAGCGTTACCATCCTCTAATAAGAGAACGGTAAAACCGTCGGGAGCAACGTCTCCGAAAATGGCATCATTAAGTAAGCCGTTAATTTTACTATCGTCAGAATAAATTAAACTTAACATATTAATACTCCGTATTTTAGATTATAAACTATAAATTTAGGAAAGTCAATTTTAATAGCTTTACTCTGAAAAAAACTAAGGGCGAAAATTGTATAAAATTAAAAAAAATACCCTCGGGTGTGTGAACCGAGGGATATCAATGCTTGTTTGAACAGAAAAGAACGAATTTGTTCTTGTTTTTAGATTTAGCCTTCT
>CAZLNZ010000031.1:0-15544 GCA_964561145.1 uncultured Christensenellaceae bacterium | reverse complement strand
ACACTAAGTTCCACACTTATTTACACTGTGGAATTTACTTTGGGAATTCACGACAGCAAAAAAGGTATGACATTTGCCATACCTTTATGATATCTGCATTAACAGAATAATCAAAGAAACGTTACCATTTTTCTATATCACCAATAGACGATCCGCCATCTTGGTCAAAAGTAATGAAACCTTTATAATATTTGTTAGCGACATAAATCTTAAACTCAGTCTTACTTGCACCACCAGTGGATTCCTTTAGATTAGAGGCAGTATCACACCAAATAACTAATCCATCGTCATCAGGCACCGTGTTATATGCTTTATTAGCTTGAGCTATTATTGTAACATCCTTGAGATTGTCGCTTAAAAATCCTGCCAAGCCCTTCTTCTCATTCTTTCCGGTTCCGGTTGTTGCCCAAGATGTTGAATATCCCGTATCGACTCTGTACATCGCAACTTGAGATTTTACAGTATTAAGTGTATCTTGAATAGGAGTTTTTCTAGCATTATTAAGTACTGTTACCGTTGCAACAGTGGCAACAGATGCAAGTATTGCTAGAATTGCAATAACAACTACTAATTCAACAAGGGTAAAGCCCTTCTTATTTTTTCTAAACTTCATATATACCTCCATATTATCCAATTTATATCGAAGTTACACTAATTATACTATTACGTTTTTTGTTTGTCAATAGCAAAATTCTCATTATTTCGCACCTTAAGAAACCTTAAAACTTAGAGTAGCAAATTAGTTCCATATCGTGATATATATCACCAAGAAAACATAGCCCTTTTAAGCTCTCCAAGCACTCTTTCTTGTAACTTATTTCTACTAAGCTACTCAAGCGAATCATTATCCTCAGAATTCGACACAATAATAGATCATGTAAGATACAAAAGTTTACATGGTTCCTGTCTATCCATATTTCTTGCATCGTTTTCTACATCCTTTCCTCTTGATAGAATCAACAATTATACCTATCACCGCAAAAAAGAAAAGTAGAAAGCCGATATAACTTATAATAGGATAAACTATTGCGACGGCTTTTGAAAAACTAAACATTGACAAGCTTATCGAAGCAATAATAATAAACAGAACCCACAAAATATGCTTGTTTTCAAACATCTCCAGTGACAAAGTATAGCAACTAGTGATAGTTGTCATTATCGCAAATAAAATCTCAATTATAGCAACATAACTAAGCCCTTGCTCTGTAGCCATTTTAAGGAAAGGAATATTAGCAATACTAAATCGTACCACTGAATACATTGGTATCAATAAAAGAGTAATGGTAATACCTACAATAAACGAAATCAATACACTCTCCCTCAATGTTACATTTTTTCCTTCCTTGGTAATAAAAGCACATTGAAAAAACATATTCATTGCAGAATACTTTATCCCATCGATTACCTTAAAGCTTCCGCCGCTTATCCCAAGATTACATTTTATAGACACCATCAAACAACACACTACTATTATTGGTACACTTGCTCCGGTAAAAAGCTTTACACCTTTTGAAGAATTTAATGCAAGTGCCATACAAAGCATTGAACACAATATGATTAATATAAAGCCTTCAAAGTGAAAAACCTCTCGAATACAAGAAAGCATTAGTGCGGAAACAACTAAGCCACCTATGCCATATAAAACATTTAGTAGTCTTTCAATCTTAACGCTTTTTATAATATCAAGCCGACCGACTGAAAGAAAGACAAAACAAAAAACAGATGTTATTAAACCGGATACAATTAAAGTGAAAACATTCGCCCCTTGGAAATACAGGTTTATTTCCTTCCCGGTTGCAAAACCTGCTCCAACCGACAATCCGACATATAGAAAAGCAATCCTAAAGCATTCCTTTACCCTCATTGTAAAATATATTATATTAACGCAACTTGTATGATAGAGAATAAACAAAAATCATAATCGAACGACCAAGAATGTGGCACAATAAATAAAAGAAACATCCAAATGAGAAAATCACAATTGAAAAAAATTCATACTATAATAATGAAATAAGGACGAGAAATACTATATTCGCGTCATGCTGAGCAGAAGAATGTGGTACAATAATTTCAAAAAGTTTTCAAGTGACAATTTTATAATTTGAAAAAGGAGAAAACATAATATAAATGTCATACCGTGCGAAAGAATGTGGTATAGAAATTACAACAAGATTCGAATGATAATAAATCCGAAGTATAACGACAAATCACTAAAATATGAACCGGTATTATACCGGAAAACCATCCAAATGTCATACTGAGCGAAAGGCGAAAGCCTGCAGTCGAACCCCATCGGGGCGACGTGTAACATCGGTATCTCATCCGCATAGCATAGTCGGGTACATTTCTATACTCATTTTTAACAATGGAAACAGACTATTCATATACTTATATATGGATATGGAAATGTTGTCAAACTTGTTAAAGCTTACTTCAAAGGATAACCCAAGCCTTAACAAACAAATTAAGATAATCAAAACTGTCTTAGACATTAAAGATAAAGGAATAGATAACGATAGTGCTTTAAAGTTGTTGTCTGAAATTAACCCGAAGCTTTCTCCGATGGTTGCAATTCTTAAAAATTTAACCGAAAATACTACGATTAAGAAAGAAGAAAATGAAGACTTTGTACAATTCAATCATTTTTAAAAAAAATGCTTTTTATTAAGTAAACTTGCACGTTATTTCAAGTTACGAAATACACTATTGTATGAAGTCATTCAAAAAAACAAGAATGGAAAAAGAAAACAGTTCCAACGATCAAATGGAAAAGATTAAAGAGTATTCTCAAAAAAGTGAGAATGAACTCATGGCTGAGCTTATACAAATGGCAACAAGAGGGAAAGCCGATGGCACAATAACCGATGAATCAATAAATGAGTTCAGAGATAGACTATATCCGTTACTAAACGAGGAACAACAAAAAAGATTGGATAGTATCTTATCAAACATACTCGGATAAAAAAAAGTTACAAGACCAAAGCATTGTGATCTTGTAACAGGTCTTAGTAAATAAAACTATTAACGACTACTTACCCTCCCCTCCTTTTAATACCTCTTTTGCTTTGGCAATTTCGGGCTCTTCTGCGAGGGTTGAAGAGATCAAGTTATCCTTAACCTCTATATCGGGAACAATGGGGTTGTTATGGATATTATATCTTCCGCTTTCATATGAGGGATCATATATATAATAATATCCGGCAACAAGTACTACATAATAGATATCTTCAAATGTTTCATCGGAATTATCGGTTTTATCAGTTACTTTATTTCCCGTAGACTGAAATACACCCTTTCCGAAAGTGGAGGTACCGATTATAGTTGTGTTGCTCGAATTAAAGGCTCTACAAGCACCTGTTAAAGCTTCGGCAGCAGAGGCTGTATTATTATCGGTCAAAATAACCAACGGAATATCCATGTAATTATCTTCCGATACACTAACATCTATTTTTTTCTTAGATTTTGCATATTCAAGACATAAAAAAGCTCTTGGCTTTCCATCATCTAACGGTACAAAGTAGGAAGCAATATGGGCAAGTATGTCGGAGCTTCCTCCGGAGTTACCACGAAGATCCAGCACCATTGCACTCTTTCCGTCTTTCTTAAATTGTTTTATACATTCATCGAAATCATCCGATGCGTTTTCAATACTCCCATCGGGCAGTTGTGTCTTTGTAAAGCCGGTTAAGCGTATATATCCGACCTCTTCCATATCATCGAATACCTCTCCTTGATAATATGCTTTTTTTACACTCCCTACTCTTTTGGTATAAGAATAATCTCCTATTATTTTTCCGTCTCTTTTAATGGTAAGTACAAGAGTTGTTCCCTCACCTCCGCTCGATATTTCTGAAAAGAAAGTATTATTTCGTCCTTCCACACGTTCTCCGTTA
Source organism: uncultured Christensenellaceae bacterium (assembly GCA_964561145.1). Taxonomy (GTDB): domain Bacteria; phylum Bacillota; class Clostridia; order Christensenellales; family CAG-1252; genus RUG14300. The sequence continues at coordinate 11,651 of CAZLNZ010000031.1, read as the reverse complement.
ACGGCATAAATATAATCTCCTCTTTGAAGTGCAAAACCATCTTCTTTAACCTCTGCTGCCGGCATACCATCTTGCACATAGGTTACTATATATTCATGATACTTGGTAATGCTGAGGTACATTCCTATTCCGACATTTGAGCTTAAGCTAATTGCATTATCCGTAAGATAGGAAAAATCATCAAGTGCACTGACAAGTGCAGCAGCCAAGGTTACATCTAGCTCATCTACGTCAATATCGGATATATAGTTGTTTTGAACATAATCCAAAACCTTCCCGACCAAATCGAAGTCCTTCGCCCACTCATTATCAGAGTTTCCTACGTGCGTCCCGACACAAGAGGTCAGCAACAATGTTACTAAAACAACCAAAAACAAACAATGGCTCATCTTCTTTTTCATAGCTTTATCCTTTTAATCGATATTCGGATATATCAATCTTTCCGATTCAAAATCAAACAACAGCACCTTGTTTTCATCAATCTCCGACTTTTCGGTTCCGTTGAGAACAAACAGAGTCGCACCGTCTATATCGTATACATCAATCTTTTTATCTATATATGTAACAGAATAACTCTTTTCAATATCGAAATATCCCTTAATTCCCTCGAAGGGTATTCCGACCAAAACCTTCTTCCCGTTATATTCTCTTACTACAGAATTTACTTTTAAAGAAATACTTGTCGTTTCCTCAAGTTTGATAGTCACTTTATCATCGGAAACCACCCCTTCAAAGGTGTTAAAGTAAGGAATCAATTCCTTTGCAGTAAATAAACAATGCGGTCTTTTCTGTAATTCATACGCCAATCCGTTATCCTGCTTATATCCAAAGGATAGCACGGTAACAGGGGCATTTAGCATAATCGCCTCTTCGGCATTATCTGTTGCATATATGATTATACTCTCTCTACTTGAAAGATAACTTAAAAGCTTTAGGAAGAATCTCTTTCTTTCATCTCCCGATAAAGAGCGTAAGGGGTTATCTAAAAGCAAAACGGGCGTAGACCTATAGGTTGTACGAATAATCGCACTCTTAACCCTATCAATACTCTTGAGTCTAAAAACCTTAGAGGAAAGAAGTATAGATTCAACCGAAAAATAATCGAGTCCTTTGTCAATCATTGCACTTCTTTGATTCTTTGGAATCTTTCTAAGTTTTAAGGGGTATTCCAAATTATACTTTAAACTTCTTCTTTCAAAGAAAGCCAGATCGTCAAAAACCATTTGAACGTCATTTTTATGATCAATCGGGTGTCCGTTCAAGAGAATACTTCCTTTTGTCGGAGCATTGATACCGGCAATAAGCTTTAGCAAAGAAGTTTTTCCTGAGCCATCCCCTCCAAATACAACATTAATACCATCATAAAAAGTATGGGAGAAACCAATGATACTGTTCCCGTGCCCGAAATAATTCAAATAGACGTTATCAAGTCTTAGTTCGTTCATAGGAAAATTATATACAATTATCCGTCCGTTGTCAATCGGGGATTTTTCAAGTTACAAGCAGCAGCATGCAAATATTAGAATATGTACTTGAAAGAAGCCTATAAATATGGTATACTTTTAAAAAACAATGAGGTCAAGTTCATGAACGAAGAAGAAAATCAAGAAACAATACAAGAAGAAAAAAGCTTCTTTGCGTACATTTCAAGAATGAGTCTAATTAATAGATGGGCGTTGATGCGTAATAATAAGCCCGAAAACATCGCAGAGCATTGCATGATGACCGCCGCAATTGCACACACTCTCGGCGTTATTAGCAATACGCTTTTTGACGGCAACGTTGATCCTTATAAAATGGCAGTATGTGCCCTTTATCACGATGCCCACGAGGTGTTAACAGGAGATATGCCGACACCGGTAAAATACAACAATCCGTCTATAAAGCAAGCCTATAAGGGCGTTGAAAAGGCTGCCAACGAAAAACTTTTAGATATGCTCCCTGAAGAACTTACCGATGAATTCAACGACATTCTCAACTACGATGAATATAGCTATGAAGGTAGACTTATTAAGGGTGCCGACACATTGTCTGCATATATTAAGTGCGTTGAGGAATGTTCTATGGGCAATAACGATTTCGATATAGCTCTTGCATCAACCTTTTCCAAACTTCAATACATGTGCCTTCCCGAAGTGGATTATTTTCTAGCAAACTTTGGAGACACCTTTGGAAGAGCTTTAGATCAGCTCGACTAAAAAATCAAACTTCAAATGGTTTTTATAAGGTATATCCGTTACTCAGTGTGTATAGGATATACCTTTTTTTATTTCACCTTACCGCCACGAACTAGCCCTTAAGTTTACTACCTCTTTTCCCGGAGGCATAGCTTTTAATCACACCTATTCCATATTCAGTGATAGGTGAAACACCTCTTTTTATACCCTCTTTAATCAAATTTCTTATAAGTTCTTCAAAGGTAATATCTTCAAACAGATAATACGCCAATGACCCGGGAATAGCGTTTATCTCATTAACATAAAGTGCGTTCTCCTTATATAAATAATCTATTCTTACCACGCCGAATAGACCGAGCTTTTCATATATTTGACGGGTCATTCCCTTAACCTTTTCAATAATACCATCAGATACTTGCGGTCTTCCCTTTTCGCCCTCATCCACATACTTTTCTTCAAAAGAAAGGTAATCGCCCCTTGACTTCGGACTTTCGATTGAAGAAACCTTAATCTCGCCGTTTATCCTAACCGCTGCACAGTTCAATTCTACATGCTCCTTTAATAATGGTTCAACCAATACTTCTCCAAAAATACCGCTATCCTTTAACCCTTTTTCCAGCTCTTCTTCGTTACGAGCAACCGTTATTCCTATACTAGAACCTAGCAAGCGTGGCTTTATAATACACGGAAACTCTTTTGTTCTCTCGGGTAAAGTCGGAAATCCGTGATAGCGTAGCACGCACTTCGTCAACAGCTTATCCATACAAATCGCAGATGCGATCGGATCACAGCAGCTATAGGGAATCGAATAATATTCCATTAGAGAAGATAAAACACCGTTCTCCCCCTCTCCTCCATGTGCAGTAATTAGTGCACAATCGATTTTATATTTTCTTCCACCTAACCTTATTCCGCCTTGGGTTAATCGCACCCTTTTATCGCCTCTTCTGTCAATATACGATGAAAACCTATCAAAATTCTTCTTTATATACATTTCTCCTTTATCCATATACACCGGAATCAACCTATATTCCCTCGGGAAAAATGTATGCATTATAACTGTTGTTATAATTGATATCTCATGCTCATACGATCTTCCGCCATAAAATACCGCTACATTCATAATAACCTTCTATATCCTCCTATAAGCCATATACTTCAGGAATATCTGCTAAGATAAGCAGACAATCCCCCTTCTTTAACATCGATGCATAAATCCTTTTACATTCCTCTATATTCTTTGCATACAAGGTCGTTATCCTATCCCCGATTGCCATCGTCAAAGCTTTTCTGTTAATATCTCCTAAGATAATAACTATATCGGCACACTTAACAAGTTCATCGGCAAATTCATAAATATGATTGGAGCTTTTAAGCTCTACAAAACCCGAGCAAGTGACTATACGCCTTCCTTCATGAAGTTTTAGCGAGTGTAATGCATTCTTTGCCCCGATAGGATTAATGTTATAGCTATCATCAATAATCTTTATACCGCCCTCATTTGTAAATATCTCCATTCTATGAGGCGGGCTTTTCAATAACGGCACCTGTTTTTGTATATAATCTATACTCACACCAAGCTCTAAAGCAATTCCTATGGATAATATTAGGTTATCAATATTAGCATCTCCTATCAAGGTGCTTTCCACTCTAAAGCTTTTATCTTTATAATGATAATTAAAGGAAACACCTTTCAAGTCACTGCACAAGCAATCTATATTATCCCTTGAAAAGAGTCTTGTATGAGGGGGAAATATGGATTTTCCACCTCCTTTCTTTGACTCTACACCATTGCTTTTTTCATCCTCACATAACTCATCTAAATTGGAAGTATCTTCTTCAAATCCGCTTGAAGTAAGAATCGTTTTTTCACTTCCAAAGGCAAAGGCTATCGGGGAGGAATCCAACAAGGTTAGTTTTTCCTTGGCTACGTTCTTTATCTCTCCAAAGGTTTCCAAGTGTTGTGGCAACACCGTTGTCAAAACACCGATATCGGGTGAAACTATTTTGATAAGCTCTAAAATATCCCCCTCGTGTCTTGAACCGAATTCCGCTATAAAGATATCTGTATTCTCAGGCATTTTAGCCACAGCCTTAGCTATTCCCAAAGGAGTGTTATAGCTTTGCGGAGTTGAATAAACCACCCATTTTTCCGACAAAAGTTTGCTCAAGTATCTCTTAACGGAGGTCTTTCCCGCACTCCCTGTTACAGCAATCACCCTCGGTCCAATTAAAGACAGCCTATCGCGACATTTGTCTATAAACCTCTTACTGTTGGCTTTTTCTATAGGCAAAAGCAACATACAAGAAAGCAAGACCAACGGAAAAGATAAAGAACTCCAAACGCCGACCAGCAATACGAGGCTTCTTACGAAGAAAACCGATATCAAAGGTAGAATGCTTATAACAAGATACATTATGTATGTTCGCACTACCCTTTTTGTAAATCTTAACGATACTTGAAATTTTATAATCTTTATGATAAGAACCACTATTGACGGAATCAATCCGATGAAACCAAAGAGAATATACTTTTCACCCGATGATAATAAACCGATCAACCCTATTAAACTAAATACAAAAGACAGCACATCGTATTTTATCAGCTTATCTCCACCCGATAAAATCTCCTTGACTCGATATCCCTTGTGTTGTGCGACACAAAAGGCATAATAACCCGACAAAAGCAGTACAAGCTCTCCCAAAATACAAATAACTATTATCAAATCACACACTCCTTTACAAACTCTTTAACCAGTTCAGAAAACCTCTTTGGTTGCTCAAATATAGCAAAGTGTCCTGCACCCTCGAAAATAACACCACGAGAGTTCTCGATGTTTTTACATAGTCTTTTGTACATATACATGGGAGTTTCGTTATCTTTTTCTCCCCATATTACCAAGCAAGGCTTTTCTATTTTCCTCGTAAGAGGTGTTAAGTCCTCGTTGACAATGTTCACAAAGGTCTTCTTCATTGCTCCGCTAAGCTTCGAATAATCGCTTGAGCCAAGATAAAAACGTCTTTTGAAAAGCTTACCCAGTTTTGCCAGCAGTACTTTATAGTAATACTTCATCCCCCTTCTCGGTTTAATACCTGCTCCGTCACATAAAACCAATACAGATACTCTATCGCAACTCGCAAGCTTGATAGCAATCCTGCCCCCAAAGGAATGTCCGATCACGGTCACGTCCTCCATATTATAGTGATAAATAATCTCTAATACCCCCGAAACATAATAGTCAAGGTCTACCGGATAAGAGGGGGTAGGACTACTCCCAAAGCCGTAAAAATCCACTGCGGTAACGGTATATCCGCTAAAATCAAAGGGGTCAAAAATTCCTTTATCGCACCCCCAACCATGCAAAAGAAGTAGCTCCTTGCCTGTTCCCTTTCTGTAATGAGCTAAAATAAGTCATCCCCCTTTCCTTTTTTATAAGGAATCAACGATACAACCAATATATCAATGCATCTTCTCCGTCGGTATAATAACCTTTACGAACTCCTACAAGCTTAAAGCCGTATTTTTCATAGAGAGAAACGGCTTTTGCATTGCTTTGCCGCACTTCTAGCGTAAATGCCGTACAGCCCAGTTCTTGAGCGGTTGCAATCAATGAACGCATCAACTCGTTGCCGTGTCCTTGCCCTTGGTATTCGGGAAGTATCGCTACATTAAGTATATGCGATTCGTCAAGGATATGTAGATAACTAAAGTACCCTATTTGCTTTGACCGATATGATAAAATATAAAAAACAGAAAGTGCATGATTAACCTCCTCCTCTAACATCTCAACACTCCAGGGATCGGTAAAACACTTTCTTTCTGCTTCCTCTAAAAAAGGTAGGTCGGAAAGCTCCGCCTTTTTAATCGAATAGTCGCTATTCTCTCTTTCCATTTTTCAGGTCAAGCATTCTCTCGGCTTGACATTTCTTAAGATAATAGGGCTCCGAGGGTAAACCCTTTTCTTTCCCGTCGATAACATCTCGTGCATAGCTTAAAAGGTTAGAAGCATATTCCTTCTCACCCAAATCGATAAAGAGCGTATTCTCACCGAAGCACTGTACATTTTCCATTTGCAGCAAGCTATTCTCATCGATCTCACCTTCAATCCCGTCTTTACTGTAGTAATAGTAACCAACCCTCGAAGGTATGGCTTTTACGCAATCACGTTTGAAACCATTAAATGCACTGAGACCGATAACTTCAATATTTTTAGCATAACCCAACGCCAATGCAACCGATACTCCGATTCTTATTCCGGTAAAAGAGCCTGGACCGCATACTACAAATATTCTATCTAATTCTGAAACGTCCGAGGGAGATAATACCTCGTCTATTCCCTTGATTATTTTTGAGGAAGTATCCTTTCCGGCATTGTGATATATAACAATATTATCCTCAACAACACCATTGGAAAAACAGAAAAAACTGTTAGATGAGGAGGTGTCAATTATCAGAAACTTCATATATCTCGATTCTCCTTTTATTATCATCAATATATTCAATGTCAACAACAATAACTTTAGCCCTATTATAGTAATTGCCTTTGCTCCACTCAATCAAGCATACCGAATCTTTCTCTCCATAGTATTCATCAAAACCATAGTCAAGGTCACTTTCTTCAGAAAGTCTATACATATCAAAATGATAAAGATTGAGTCGCCCGGATTCATATACATTAAGCAAAGTAAAAGTAGGACTTGTGATGGTTTCCTTTACACCAAGTCCCAAAGCCAAGCCCTTTGAAAAGGTTGTTTTTCCTGCACCAAGCTGACCATTGAGTAAAACGACTTCACCGCCCTTCAAGGTTCGAGCGAAGTTAAAGCCGAGTTCCATTGTTGTTTGTTCCGATTCACTGATTAATTTCATAACCATATTATAAAGCTCTTAAAAGTTTTTTTCAATGCTTTTACTACACTTTTCCCGACAACAACTTTTTTTGTACTTAATTTCCTCGAACTCACAGTGAGCTTTGCTAGTTATTGCTACCGAATTAAAAAAACAATATCGATAAACCATGATCAATGAGCTTTAAGGTAGAATTTTCGTAAAAGTCTTGATTTTGCCGTAAATAACTATTATAATGTTTCTATGTGTAATAACGATAGACAAGACATAAATCAAGCTCAAGTAACAGAAGAACCTATAGAGAGGGACTCTGACAATACTTCTCTTTTGCCCGAAACACAAAACCTCTCCGCTACTCAAGAATCTGACATTGAAACAGCAGAGAAAAAAAACAAAAGCAACAAAAAGAATGCAGTTAAATTTACAAAGAAGCTTACTCTTACCGCGGTATTAACAGGACTAGCATTTGGTCTATATATGCTCGGACCTCTTTGTAAGCTACCCTTTATGTTCCCAAGCTTCTTTGACCTTCAATTCAGTGAACTTCCGGCACTAATAGGCGGTTTTGCCTTAGGTCCAATCTACGGATGTATTATAATTATACTCAAATGTGCCATAAAGCTTCCGTTATCGCAAACGGCATGCGTAGGAGAGCTATGTGACTGCGTGTTAGGCATTGTATTCGTATTAACGGCAAGCCTTATCTACCGATTTCACAAAAATAAAAAGGGTGCAATCCTTGCTATGACATTCGGTTCTATTGCTTGCGTTATCACCTCGGTTCTTCTCAACTACTTTGTCAATGTTCCATTCTACGTTCAATTCTTTTTCAAGGGCGAGTGGGAACCGCTACTAAAAAGCCTGAGCGTATTGTTTCCCAAAATCAACAGAGATAATTTCTACGCTTATTACCTATGCTTATCGGTTATTCCTTTCAACATCTTAAGAGCATTAATCACTTCATTTGTTACCTTTGCCGTTTATAAAAAGGTATCTATTCTCTTCAAAAAATTTACGGGCTAGAATGTCCCTCGGAGGTTAAATATGGCAATGAATATTTTTAAAAAAATAGGTTGTAGACTATTTCAAGGTGCAATGTATCTTGGTATGTATCTAATGCCTTGGACAGAAGCAGAGGTATTAAGCGAAGGACCCGATACCCTGGAAAAAATGCCTCAATGGGTCAAATCCCACAATAGAAAAAGTGTGCTGATTGTCACCGGTTCGGTGCTTAGCGGACTTGGATATGCGACAAAACTTAGCGAGGGCTTACAAAAAGAAGGAATCAAATGTACAATTTTCGACAGAGTTGTACCAAATCCCACCATTGCCAATATAGAAGAAGGCTTAAAGCTCTATAATGAAAACAATTGTGATGCCATTATCGCTTTAGGAGGCGGTTCTCCTATGGACTGTGCAAAGGGAATAGGTGCAAGAGTTGCACGTCCCAAAAAGACTATTCCGCAAATGAAAGGAACTCTTAAGATACTTAAGAAGATTCCTCCTCTTTATGCCATTCCGACGACCTCCGGAACAGGTAGCGAAGTTACCTTGGCTGCTGTAATTTCAAACCCAGAAAAGAAAGAAAAATATCCATTAGAAGATCCTTCGCTTACGCCGACTTATATCGTTTTTGATCCTCAGCTCACGGTAGGTCTGCCCCCTCATGTCACATCAACCACAGGTATGGATGCACTAACTCACGCAGTAGAGGCATATATAGGGCATGCTAACACAAGAACGACAAAAAAAGATGCAATAGAGGCAACTCAGCTCATCTTTAAGTACCTACAGAGAGCATATAACGACGGAAACGACATTGAAGCTCGCACACAAATGCAACGTGCCTCTTGGCTCGCAGGAAGGGCGTTCACAAGAGCTTACATCGGTTACGTTCATTCAATAGCTCACGCAATCGGTGGTTTCTATGGAGTACCGCACGGATTGGCGAATGCAATCATTCTTCCACACATACTTGTCAAATACGGAAAGAGCGTGGAAAAACGCTTAGCTGAACTTGCGGAGGCTGTAGGAATAGAAGGAAAGAACAATAAAGAAAAATCTCAAAACTTTATCCAAGCAATTAGAGATATGAATAAAGCCATGAATATACCCGAACATATAGGCGGCAAATGGCAAATTAAAGATGAAGATATAGATACTATAGTAGAGCATGCATACAAAGAGGCTAACCCCCTCTACCCTGTTCCAAAACTTTTAGACAGAAAAGAAATTAAAGAAATCGTTTTGGCAATACAAGAAAAATAATTAATAACAATACGCTATGGTATGTCGAATGAATCCATAGCGTTTTTTATATAATAAACTCTTAAGTTACATCAAAAGGAGGAGATACCGATGTTGCACATAGCCCCGTTGGAGTTCGAATCCAGTCTTTCGCCTTTCACCAAGTATGCATTTCAGTATATCTTTGGTATATGTTCCCATTTTAGTAATATTTCTTGATTATTTTGGCTGCGTATTTGTCATTTGGATATTTCTTAGTTTAAACCACAATATCCTTCCGCTTAATATGACATGAATACTTATTACCGACAATCATCAATCGCAATTTTACCGAATTGTAATAAACAAAAAGTATGGTGTTCATGTACATCATACTTTCATTAAGAGGTTGTACCTACAACATGTCAATAGGGCGTATAACCCCTTGTTTGTAGAATTTCAATCAACTTTGCAATATCAACGTCTTTTCTTTTAAGGTCACAATAAATATCAAGGTCCGCTGTGACAAATACAGCCTTATCGGTATGGTTTTTATAATCCTCGGCTATTTCTTGAAAAACCTTTTCCCTTTCACTTCGGGTACTTATGGGTTTATGCATTATAGCAACAATTACAGCAAAATCGCCTTCTCCTATTTGATACGCATAAACATACTCATTAGTAACAAACTGCTGTTGTACTTCAATTACGGTCATCATGCCGTAATTATTGACAGATTCCCCGAAAGTATTACAATCTAGATGGACATTTTATGAACAACGTTTGAATTATCGGGCTCAATCCAGAGCTTTTCAAACTTGTAGTATTCTCTCATTTCCGTGTGGAAAATATGAACTATAACCAAACCATAGTCCATTACTATCCATTTGCCGTCCTTTTCTCCGTCTATTCTTGCAACCACTCTTCCTTGATTTTCAAGTACAGTCTGTATTTCCTCGCAGAAAACCTTTGCTTGAGATACATTTTTTGCGGTACAAACAACAAAATAGTTGGTTATAGAGCTTTTAGCGCTTACATCGATCATCAATATATTGCTAGCTTGCTTATCTGCAAGTATATCCATAATTTGATTTCCTAATTGCTCAGAGTTTTTTAAAGCTTCGAGTTCTTTTTCCATATGTTCTCCTTTAGGCATTTTTGCCTTTTACATAGTAATTATAGCATTCGGCAGTTAGGGGACAAATATCCTCACCCTCACCGAGATAATCATGCATTAGCCTTACAATTAACGTAAAGCCTTCTTCGAAGTCTTCCAAGGTTCGCTCGCGAGCAACCTTGGCACCTTCGTGTGTCCTTGTTTCTTCGATGTAGTCGGCAACATAAATAAGCTTTTCAAGTTTACTCATATTAGGTCTGCCGGTAGTGTGATAACGAATGGCATTTATTACATCATTATCGGTTATTCCAAAGTCTGTTTGAGCTTCCTCTGCCCCAAAGAAAGCATGAGCGTATCCGCCATGCGCGTACTTGGAAGGAACGCTTTTATGGTCCTTTGTAGTATACTTTGCAACGTCATGTAAGAGACTTGCGACAAAAACCTTGTCATAATCCAACTTTAAGGTTTCATTCAATCTGACAGCCATCAAAACCACTTGTTTAGTATGTTCGAATCTCTTGGCGGTAAGTCTTGACTTAACCTCTTCTACCATATCCGCACGATACCTATACAGCGAATTATCGGCAATGTATTCCAAAGCTTTTTCTGACACCTCATCCGGCTTGATACCCAAAGCAAGTTGGGTTCGAATCATAGTTGACGATGTCTTTGGATAAAGCTTATCTAAAAAGGTTATTTGGGCTCCTACTTTCTTTTCATAGTAAGCCTTGGCATCTAATACGCTCTCGAGTGATACACCCTCTCTGTTTGCAACCGCTATCGGAAAACTCATAACCTTTTCGGGCTCAATCCAACTATGCATATCACGCAAGCTGTCACCACCGATTATAAAAGTGATATCACCATATTTTTCCTCCAACAAAGGAAGCACTCTTGCAGAATTAGTTATGCCCTGCAATTTGTTTTCAATGTCATCAACAACAAAGGAATCGTTATCAGGCAATGATAGTTCCAATAGCCTTTTTCTGTCCTCGAAAGAAAGTAAATCTCTTTTATGCGGTGCATTCCCGCAAGGAAGAAGTATTATTTGCTCAAGTCCAAGCTCAGCCAGACTATCCATACAAATATCTATATGCTCCTTATGCGGAGGATTAAAAGAACCGCCGAATACACCTTTCATATCATTACCTTTATATATTATATTACTTTTTTCTCTTCATTTCAAGAGTAAAAGCGTCCTTTCTTAAAAAATAGGCAACATAGTGGGAATAGTGAATTCCCAAAGTAAATTCCACAGTGGAATTTGAGGTGGAATTTACCCTGG
>CAZLNZ010000030.1:0-17267 GCA_964561145.1 uncultured Christensenellaceae bacterium | reverse complement strand
ACGTTGTGAAAAAGGCAAAGCTGAAGCGGAAACAGTTATTTCTGCAAAGGGACACAGTAATAGTGATTGGATAATCGATGATGCGGCAACTTGTATAGCCGATGGTTCCAAACATAAGGAATGTACATTATGCGGTGAAACTACGGCAATAGAGTCTATTGATGCGCTAGGTCACAATACCGAAGGCACGGTAGCACATAAAGACGCTACTTGTACCGCAGACGGTGTAGTAGGAGGCAACTACTGTACACGTTGTGACGAAGGTAAGGCTGAAGCTAGCAAGGTTATTCCCGCAAATGGGCATAATGACAGTGATTGGATAATTGATGACGCAGCAACCTGTATAGCCGACGGCTCCAAACATAAGGAATGTACTTTATGCGGTGAAACTACGGCAACAGAAGCTATTGATGCGCTAGGTCACAATACCGAAGGCACGGTAGCACATAAAGACGCTACTTATACCGAAGACGGAGTAGTAGGCGGTAACTATTGTACACGTTGTGACGAGGGCAAGGCTGAAGCAGAAGCAGTTATTCCCAAGCTAGGAACTGTTTACACCCCTCTGTCGGACAATTATTTGACGTTCTCTGTAGGGTTCGGTGAGGATAAGGCTATTTACTATTGGTATGCGGAATATGCCCAAGACCACCTAATCGTCACTATCGATATCTTGGACGACGATATATATGTTTTTGGCACCGATGTCGGATACAACGACAATATCGAATTCACTGTACAACAAAACACTACCGTGGTCGGTCTTTCGGCAGGCAAGTCCCTCAATATATTGGTCAATCCTGTGACGCTCAAGGGCTGGGCACATTTCGCAACAAACACATCGAGTTACGGAGCGGACGCCTATGATAAGCTCCTCGGCAACGACCTGCTGATATCGGGCACCGAGCGTACTTTGGCTACCGACGGCTATGACGGATACTCGATAAGCGTAGCAATCGATTATTGGCTATTGGGCAACAAGGACGACCTCCTCGGCAACGTTACTATTATGGCATCCGCTCGCAATCGCGGAGAGGTTTCTTCCACTTCCTATTGGCGTAGCTATATCGGATACGATTGCTACTGGGGTAGAGCCAACACCGCCGTACGAATCCTCGAGGACGGGTCCTTCTGCAAAAACTATTACGATATACCCGACTTCGAACAAATCATTTCCGAAGGAAACTTCCCGGAGGATACATCTCTTGCCGACAACATGGCGTCTGTATCTACTACGGAATACGTAAGACAATATACAGCAGGAGCCAATATGTTCACCGATAGAGTATATCTCGTCGATGAAGCAGGCATCCCCGATGCTCTTAACAACAAGAGTTATATATACGCATCTATCGACGCAAAGTATACCTTCTCCATAACAGAAGCGGGTTACATAATCGTAGCCATTCCCGCAACGGGATACAACTCAACCATATCTTACTTCGAGAATAAAGGCTTTGTCAAAATAGCAGCAGAGCAACCACGATTAGGATACAGCAACAGTGGCGGCACCGGCATCACAGAATCTACAGACTACTTCGTTAAGTGGTGCGAGGTAGGCGAGCAATATACCCCCAATAAGTGGTGTATTATATTCTTCGGAGAGAGAGTCGAGTACGCTCAAGACTACTGGGTTGCTAATTCTGCCAAAATCAACATCATCAACTCTGCCGAATTAATAGCTCGTTATTCGGACAATAATCGCACATGGCAAGGCATCCCCGGCATCGAAGCAGTACCGCTGGAAGGCGGCGGAACAAGGCTCTGGAGCTGCTGCATATCGGGATCCACTCACGAACCTTCTATCGGCAACTATTGCTTATACTCATATAGCGACGACGGCGGCGAAACTTGGACCAAAGCTATTGCGGTTGCCTTCGACGATGACGTAAAAGATTCTAGAACATTCGACCCGAGCTTATTCTGGGACGGCGAATATCTCTGGCTGTGGTGGAACCAAACCAACTACCAAAGCGGTGGCAGATATGGTGGAGTTTGGTGTGCTAAGGTCGAGAATGCGGGAGCCAAATCTCAAGAGGGGTTACCTGCATTCGAGGTATCGGCTTCGACAAGAGTTTGTGACGGATTAAAAATGAATAAACCTACCATCCTCTCTACCGGAGAGTGGGCATTCTTCTCGCATTGCTTCGGAAGACAAGGTTATACCGAGATGTGGGTATCAGCCGACAAGGGCAACAGCTGGACAAAGCGTAGCGAGATGTATGTAGGAAATGCACTCTTTGCTAATGAAACGGCATTCGCCGAGGTCGTAAGAGACGGAGAGACCGTCTATATGGCTATCAATCGTACTGTCAACAATTACTGTGTAGCGGTCAATTATTCTTATGACTGCGGATACACTTGGACCGACGGCGTAGAGTGGGATATCGAGGGTCCCTCCTCCCGTCCTTATCTCAAGACTCTTCCTAGCGGCAACGTTATCTACGTCCACCACTACTACACTACCGAGCGTAGCATGATGAGCGTATGGCTGAGCGAAGACGGCGGTATCACCTGGCCTCACTGTATAATACTCGATGCCCGCACTGGTGTATCCTATCCTGACGTCAGTCTTGACGATGACGGCAACATTTACATTACCTGGGACCATAACCGTTATATCGAGAAGGAGATCCTTATGGTCAAATTGACAGAGGAAGAGCTACTTGCAGTCAACGGAACAATCATACTGGACGAGGGCAGAATCGTCACCGTATCGGCTTTGGGCGACATAACAACCGTCAATTACGATACCGAAACTCTCTTCATCGGAGACTCTTACACCGACACTAAATTTTGGAGCGACTTCTATACCCAGACGGAAAGCCTCGGAGCAGAAACAATAGGAATATCGGGCAGTAAGGCTGAATTGTGGCTGGGAAAAATCTGGGAAATCGTACAATATAATCCAGACAACATCGTCATCCACGTCGGTGTCAATGACATCGATGGCGGTGAAGATCCCGATACTTGCGCAAGCCAAATAATCGAGTTGCTCTCCCATATTCACAGAGACCTTCCAAACACAAAGGTTTTCTACGTATCTATCTGCAACAATAAGGCTTATCAAGGTATGTGGGCTAATTACGCTGCTTGCAATGAAATAGTAGAAAAGTTCTGCAGCAATATCGACAATATATACTTCATCGACTTTGCAGACGTGCTTGCAGGCACTCAGGGATTGAGCAACGGAGGATTCGCTTCCGAAGGATTGCATCTAAGCACCGAAGGTTACGTCGTATTCAGTCAAACCATCCTTGAAGCCGTACATAAAGCAAACGGAGTACAAGCAACCATAAGCGGCACAATCATCGACGAGGAAGGAGATAAGGTCGAAGGAGCTTTGGTCAGTATCGGAGACAACAGCGTATTGACAGATTCCAACGGTTGTTACAGCATCAATGTCGGGCTTAACTATAACGGTACAATCAACGTCACCAAGAGCGATTATGTCAATTACACGACGAGCTACTCGTTGTCGGATCTCGTTGAGGCAGATTTCTCCGTAACTCGAAATATCACAATCATATTCAAAGGGATAGGCACGGTTAACGGATACGTCTACGACCTTATTACAGGTGCCCCTGTAGTCAGTGCGACGGTGTCTCTTGCGGAGACCGAATACTCGGCGACCACAGACCAAGACGGACGTTTCTCTATAACGGGCTTCGTAGTCGGTGACTATGATCTCGAGATACAATCAGAGGGCTTTGCAGTCTTTAAGACCGCCATATCCTCCGAGTCCTTCGTTGGAGCAAATCAATACGTCTATGAGTTATCCGACTCCAAGCTGCTCTACTCCAACACCGCAGACCTCGGGACAATAGGCGGAACCAATGCGTATCTCACTCATCTATATATGCAAAGAGCCGAGAGCGGTGTATACGTGTACATATTGCCCGGCAACGACGATTGCGTCCTCACTGATGCCGTCGTGGAAGTTTGGTTCAACTCGTATCTATTCGTCCTGAAAAGCCGAACCGAGTTTACTCAAGAGTTGGTTTTCAAGGGTGACGGCACCATGGTCCTGTATCATTTCCCGTCCAACAAACAGACAAAATACAGCAGTACGGACGGCGTTACGCTAACCGTAAATGAAGGTTATATGCAAGGCTATATCTCCTATGCTTTCATCGGGCAACATGCCCCCTCCTTCTATACTGTAGACAAAGACACAACACTAGGCATATCTCTAACTACGGCAAAACTTAACAATTCTTCTTTCGACGTATGGAAGAGAGAGGATATGCTCGGTATCTCCGGCACCGCAGAAGTTGTCAGAGGCAATAGCAAAGACTATATATTCATCGATAAAAACGGTGTTCTTTCGGAGACCTTCATCGAACCTCAAATAACTTTGGACGTGCTTAACGACGTGCTGAAGACCTCCTCCGAATACAAGGAAGGTACCACACTTTCCTCCAATATGGCGATAATCGAGACACCCTCCGCAGGAAGCCTCAAGGTTGTAGAGAACGGCGGATATATGTACTCCGACCGCACGACACACGCCTTCGACGGTCACATTTGCAATGCATTCTCTGGAATGACCTATCTATGCGATGGCGTACTTACCTCGACAACGGTGACCGCAAGCTCTGCAGGATATGTATTGATGTACCATCGTAGCGATGAGGCAAGCAAAGTATCAGAGAAATGGACCGCTATAGTTGCACAGATAAGTAACCCCGGTAACGACTTAGGTGGGAAGACCTTCACTCTATACGTTGCGTACCTCGAAGAAGGAGAAAGCATCGAAGTAGTCTCCGACGGAGTACTCTTTGTCGGAAATCAGCCGGCATAGAAACCCATAAGAGAAAAACCAACAATTAATCTGTAATGCTTGAAAACGGCATAATGATTTAAAGAGAAAAGAGCGTATTTTAGGGATATCCCCCCTTATAGATATGCTCTTTTTTATTTAACGTAATACTTTCTAATCGATCAAAATGATGAATCCCAAGGGAAGGTGAATTTACTTTGGGAATTCATTTGCAAAAAGGAAATGTAAAATACTGCAGCAAATCCTTTGACTTAAAGGAAATAGTATGATAAAATCAAAATCGAGGGTAATACCTCCGTTCAGAGGTGCGTTTTTGATGATAACTTGAAGTAGCGGTTTTATCTTCAAGGGTAAAGGCAAGGACGCCGAAAGAAATTCGCTATACCGTATGCGGCTTTCTTGGGAGTATGTAAAATATGCATACTACTGTCACGTAAGTGGAGCGCTGTTCGTTTGATTATCTATTTGTATTATTATGCTATGCTTATAGATTGCATTCGTCGTGCGTTCCTTCCGGAACGCTTTTTTATTCTATTGATAACAAAAGGAGAAAGAATTATGAAAAAAGTTATTGCAATTGTATTGACAATTATGGTGTTAGCAACCGTATGCAGTGTATTTGCCGCTTGTGGCGAAAAAGACACTCGTCCCGTTTTAAAGGTTGGAATGGAATGTGCATATCAACCCTATAACTGGACTCAGCTAGATTCCTCGAACGGAGCTGTTGCCATCAAGGGCAGAAGCGGAGAATATGCAAACGGTTATGACGTTAAAATCGCCCAAAAAATCGCCGATGCATTGGATATGAAGTTGGAAATCTATGCGTATGAGTGGTCTTCATTGATTCCCGCAGTTCAATCGGGTGCACTCGATCTGATTATCGCAGGTATGAGTCCCACTGCAGAAAGAAAAGAAGAAATCGATTTTTCCGAGCCTTACTATAACTCCAACCTTGTAGTAGTTGTAAAAAAAGACGGAAGCTATGCAAACGCAAGCTCTATTGCTGACCTAACGGGTATGAAGGTTGCCGCACAAGAAGGCACTTTCCACGAGGAGGCTGCAAGACAATTAAACGACAATGTCAACCTTATTAAAGACTTCCCCACAATGATTGTTGCACTTAACGCAGGTACAATTGACGGATATGTCGCAGAAGAACCGGGTGCTAAGGCAGACTGTGCAGGAAATGACAACTTTACATATATCAAACTAGTCAACAACGATAATGGCTTTGTTGTAGAAGATTTGTCAAACGTAACCCTTGCTTGCGGCATGAAAAAAGGCTCGGAGCTAACAGAAAAGGTAAATGCTATAATTAATCAAATAAGTGCTGAAGAGCAATTACGCTTAATGGAAGAGGCAACAATTCAAGCTAAAACTCTTATTTTAGATTAGTCTATACGGTGATTTCTTATGGAATTTTTCCAAACAATTGGCAGCATATTAAAAAAGTATGGTTTTAAACTACTAGAGGGTATAGGTAACACAATGCTTATTGCCCTTGTTTCCACCGTTTTAGGTCTACTTATAGGTATCGTGGTGGGCATCATCAGAACCGTGCCGAAATCAAGCAAGCGTGCGGTAAGAGGTATACAAAAAGTTATTGACTTCATTTTAGTCGCCTACATCGAGGTGTTTAGAGGTACACCTATGATGGTTCAAGCTATGGTTATCTACTGGGGCTATGCTTTTGCTTCAGGCGGAAGCACTCTTCCTTTAATCCCCTCCGCCCTACTCATCGTATCCATAAACACAGGTGCATATATGGCGGAAATCGTTCGCGGAGGTATTATCTCCGTTGATAAAGGACAATATGAAGGTGCTACCTCAATAGGTCTTAACCACGTGCAAACAATGTCATCTGTTGTAATGCCGCAAGTACTTAGAAATATATTACCCTCGGTAAGCAACGAGTTTGTAATCAATATTAAGGATACATCCGTACTCAATGTTATCGGCGTTGCAGAGCTTTTTTATCAAGCAACACTGATACAAAAGCAAAGCTTTAAAATGTTCGAAACCTACTTGATAATCTGTGTTATCTATTTCGTACTAACCTTTGCCATTACAAGGCTTTTAAGACTAGCAGAAAAGCTTTTAGAAGGTAAAAGCACCTACACTATTTGCGGTTCGCAGTCAAACCCCGATGCGATAATTCGCATTAACGAGGAGGAGAAACAATGAACGAGAATATTCAAACACAAATGGTTCAAGAGGAACAGTCTAAAAGTGAATTTGTATTGGAGCTTGAAAACTTACAGAAGAGCTTCGGCGAAAACGAAGTATTAAAGGGAGTCGACCTTAAGGTAAAAAAGGGTGAAGTTATTTCCGTTATAGGAGCTTCCGGCTCAGGCAAAAGCACCATGTTAAGGTGCATAAACCTACTTGAGACCACCAATGGCGGGGATATTCGCTTTATGGGTGAAAGTGTGCTAAATCCAAACTACGACAAAACATCGTACCGTGCTAAAGTAGGAATGGTTTTTCAACAATTCAATCTCTTTAACAATATGAACGTTTTGAAAAACTGTACCATAGGACAAATTAAAGTTCTAAAGAGAAGCAAAGAGGATGCAGAGAAAATCGCACTTGAAAACCTACGCAGAGTAGGAATGGATGGCTTTATTAAGGCAAAGCCCGCTCAATTATCGGGCGGACAAAAACAGCGTGTAGCGATCGCTCGTGCGTTGTCGATGAACTGCGAAGTATTGTTATTCGATGAACCGACCTCTGCACTGGACCCTGAAATGGTAGGAGAGGTTCTTCATGTTATGAAGGACCTTGCAGAAGAAGGCTTGACTATGCTTGTCGTAACTCATGAAATGCAGTTTGCAAAGGACGTTTCTACAAGGGTAATCTTTATGAACAACGGAATCATTGAAGAAGATTCCACGCCTGAGCTTATTTTCAACGAGCCCTCCTCCGATAGAACAAGAGAGTTTTTATTCAGAGTTCTTAACAAGGATATTTAAGTTTTTTCCTTTCATAAAAACAATAATCTATAAATCCTCCGAAAACAAAGGCTCGAGTGATGTCTCTCGAGCCATTTTATTAAGAATTTAGATATCTCACTTCATAGTGGTTCTTTATTGAAGTAATAAGAATGCGTATGAGACACCAACACCAAAGAGTGCGTTGCACGCAGTAAAGAGTGAAAGCGGATGAGATACCGATGTAAACATCGCCCCGTTGGGGTTGACTCCAGGCTTCGCCTTCCGCTCAGTTTGACATTAAGATGTATTCTTCTGGATTATTATCGGCTATTAAGTAGGATACTTTATTAATTTACGGCACCTATTTCTTCCGCCCAGTATGACATTTATACTATCTAGCGGTACTTACCTGGCTTTTTACGCACGAAATACTTCTAATCTTACTTGACATTTTTATCGGATAGACTGGAAAAGACAGAACAAGAGGTTAATAACTTAACCTCAGAGCTAAACAGTTCAAACGAGCGTATTAATTCTTTGAATGATACATTAAGCACCGTTAAAATAGCATTCATAGCCGTCTCCGCCACGTTATTTGTTTTGATGATCGCAATTGCTATTATAGTAATAGGTCGCAAAAAACAGCTCAAGATTTAACTCTTTACAATAAAAAAACGGGCAATCTCTTTTTTTGAAATGAGATTACCCATAAGATTACTGACTTTAAATATTAACGATATCAAATCATCTACTTTAAAGGAAGAGTTGCGTGTGCATCTAAAGTCAAATCGTCAAAATCCGCACCGCTTCTAATTTGAACATACGCTTCACTTGCTATCATCGAGGCATTGTCCGTACATAGCTTTTTATCCGGGAAATATACGGTTATTCCGTGTTCTTTTCCCTTTTCTTGTAGTACTTCTCTTAATGCACCGTTTGCCGATACACCGCCCGCAGCTGCCAAGGTAGTTATGTTATAGTCAATGCATAGCTTAATAGCGTGATCTGCTAAAAGCTCAACTGCAGTTTTTTGGAAAGAACACGCAACATCGGCTTTATTGATTTTTCTATTTGCTTGCTCATTATTATGAACATAATTAATAACGGCAGTTTTCAGTCCGCTATAAGAAAAATCGTATTCGTTTTTCATTTTTACTTTAGGCATTGGAATACAAGGGGTACCCTGTTTAGCAAGCTTTTCTATTTCCGGACCACCGGGATAAGGCAAACCCAACACCCTTGCAACTTTATCAAAGGCTTCCCCTGCAGCATCATCTGCGGTAGAGCCAATGATTCTCATAGTTGTCGGAGTGTCGATTATTGCAACGGCAGAATGACCTCCGCTTACGATCAACGCAACATAAGGCGTTTTTAATTCCGGATGACAAAGGTAATTGGCTGCGACATGTCCTCTAATATGATTTACACCCAATAACGGCTTTTTTAAAGCATAAGCTAAGCCCTTGGCATAAGATACGCCAACCAAAAGAGATCCGAGTAAACCCGCACCCTTTGTTACGGCAATAGCATCTATTTCTTCCAAAGAAATTCCACTCTTATTTACAGCCTCATCAACAACCTTATTTATGTTTAAGACATGATTTCTGGATGCGACCTCCGGTACGACTCCACCGTATACCTTGTGAATATCGATTTGAGAGGATACACTTTCACCTAAAATCGCACCATCTCTTAGTATCGCACATGCGGTTTCATCACATGAGCTTTCTATTGCCAATATTGTTAGGTTTTCCTTGTTATATAAAGTGTTCATTTTATATCGATTGTTTCAAATACTCCGTAATGAAGCCTTCAAGTTCGCCATCCATTACAGCCGTAACGTTGCCGGTTTCATAACCGGTTCTATGATCCTTAACCAATGTATAGGGACAAAATACATAAGAACGTATCTGGCTGCCCCATTCGATTTTTTTCAGCTTACCCTTTATTTCGTTTGCCCGTTCAAGATTTTCCTGCTCCTTCTTTTCTGCAAGTTTTGCCCTCAACATTGTCATTGCTACTTCACGGTTCTGAACCTGACTTCTTTCGTTTTGACATTGTGTAATAATTCCGGTAGGAATGTGGGTGATACGTACTGCAGAATCTGTACGATTGACATGCTGTCCGCCGGCACCGGATGAACGATAAGTATCTATTTTCAAATCCTCGGGACGTATTTCAATCTCTCCGTCGTCGGGAATAACCGGCATAACTTCAAGGGACGCGAAGGAGGTATGTCTTCTGCTGTTCGCATCGAAAGGAGATATCCTAACAAGTCTATGAACCCCCTTTTCCGCCTTCATATACCCATAAATATGCATTCCCTCACCGCTCAATTCAAAGGTTACGCTTTTAATCCCTGCCTCTTCTCCCGGGAGTAGGTCTATCGTTTTCATCTTATACCCCTTCTTTTCAGAATATCTGGTATACATCCTAAAAAGCATACTAACCCAGTCTTGAGCCTCAGTACCACCTGCACCGGCATGTAAGGTGAGAATACAATCACAATCGTCATATTCCCCTGTAAGATAGGTCGCAAGTCGCATTTCCTCTTTTCTTTCGGATAATTCCTTCAAGCTTTTTTCAAGCCCTTCTATTTCCCCTATCTCCTCTAGTTCTAATGCCATTTTGGTAAGCTCTAAGCCCTCCTTGGCTTGCTCTAGTAATTTAGTATAGTTTTCGATTTTATTGGTAATACGTTTTGCCTCTTGAGAAACCGCTGTCGCTCTCTTCATATCACTCCAAAAATCTTCGGAATGCTGAATGCTCTCCAGCTCCGACAAACGCTCATTCAAGGAATCTAGCTTTAATGCATCACCGATATCCTCTATATTGCTTATTAAGGTTTTATATCCGACAATCAATTCTTCAAGCTCCATACTCTTTTCTCCAATCAACTATTTAATAGGGTTTAAGCGAGGTTTATTACCGCTTCTAGGGTACTTTTTAGGCGTTGCAGCCACTTTATCGATAACAATAATTGAACGCCCCTGTCCCTCGAAAAAGTACTTGTCCACCGACCTTAATTTGCCGCCTAAAAGGGCTATTGCCTTTTGTGACTCCTCAAGCTCCTCTTCGGTGTCACTTGCTTTATAGATTACAGCACTGCCGCCTATCTTTACAAGAGGAAGTAAATATTCAACCAAGGTGTTTAAACTCGCAACAGCTCTTGCGGTTACGGTATCAAAACTTTCTCTAAGCGAACCACTCCCTGCGTCCTCTGCTCTCATATGAAACGTAGTAAAGTTAAGCCCCAATTTTTCTTTAACGTTATTTAAAAAATTAATCCTTTTTGCCAAACTATCTATAAGAGTGAATCTCAGAGAGGGATTGGCAATAATCAAAGGAATCGAAGGAAATCCTGCACCTGCACCGACATCACATACCGACCCGTGCATATACCTAAGTCCTATTAGGCTATCGGCAAAATGCTTAACGGTTACCTCGTCTCTTTCGGTTATTGCGGTAAGATTCATAACCTTATTCCCTTCTGTCAATAAATCATAAAAGGAATCTAACTTTTGAAGGTTTTCATCTGAAAGCACTATATTGTATGGAAATAAGATGTCATTAAGATTCATTTAATTACCTCTCATTTTAAGTATAGCCACAATAAGTACACTTATATCTGCAGGACTTACCCCGCTAATTCTTCCGGCCTGTCCCAATGTAGTCGGTCGAACGGCGGTCAACTTTTGCCTTGCCTCAAGACGCAGGTTAATTATCTCGTTGTAGTTAATATTCTCGGGAATGATAGTATTCTCCATATCCTCTTGTTCTTTAATCAGCGTGGCTTCTTTTTTAAGATATCCGGAATACTTGATTTCAATTGCAACTTCTCGCAAAATATTTTCATCTATTCCGTCAAGCTCGGGAAGAGAGAGCAAATCACGATAGGTTACACCATTGTGCTTTAACAATTCGCTTGCACGTATTCCACCTTTCAAGGGCTGTTCTCCGCCACGAACAACGATGGGAGATGCGATATCCTTGGATACTGTCAAGGAATGCAACAAATCATAAACCCTTTTCCACTCTTCTTGCTTTGCGATAAATTGTGAGTATCTATAATCTGAGACAAGACCCATCTTGTGACCAATCTCGGTTAAACGTCTATCTGCATTATCTTGTCTTAAGGTAAGTCTATACTCCGCTCTTGCTGTCATCATTCGATAAGGTTCGTTGGTTCCTCTTGTAACAAGATCGTCAATCAGTACTCCGATGTAAGCTTGACTTCTAGATAAAACCAAAGGCTTTAAGCCGTCAATATACCTAGATGCATTTATTCCTGCGATCAAACCCTGAGCCGCCGCCTCTTCATAGCCGCTACTTCCGTTAATTTGTCCTGCAGAGAAAAGTCCTTTGACCTTTTTGGTTTCTAAGGATAACGTCAATTCCAAAGGGTCGAGGCAGTCATATTCGATGGCATAAGCGTATTTTGCGAACCTCGCATTCTCCAACCCCTTTACAGAGTGGTACATTTGCTCTTGTACGTCACGAGGCATCGAAGAACTTAAGCCCTGTATGTACATAAGTTTGCAATCTGCGGTTTCCGGCTCTACGAATATTTGATGTCTGGTTTTATCGTAGAAACGCATAACCTTATCCTCTATTGATGGACAATACCTAGGTCCCGTTCCCTTTATCGCACCATTGTACATGGGTGCTCGGGAAATATTCTCTCTAATAATTCTATGTGTTTCCTCATTAGTATAGGTTAGATAACAAGGAAGTTGTTTTGTCAAATGTTCCTTTGTCAAGAAGGAGAAACTATAGATTCCCTCCTCGCCTTCCTCCTTTTCCATAACGGAAAAGTCAATGCTATCGGTATAAATTCTGGCGGGAGTACCCGTTTTAAACCTTCGCAATTTTAATCCGAGTCTTATTAAACAATCGGATAACAAGGTAGCACTTTTGTAGGAAGAAGGTCCTTCATTATAGCTTTCCTCTCCCCGAATGATACGTGAATTAAGATAAACACCGGAGGCAATAACTACCGACCTTGTATAATATGTATTATCAACAGTTTTAACACCGCTCACCTTTCCATCGTCAACCAATAAATCTATTGCTTCCTCTACAGATAAATCAAGGTTGTTTTCCTCTTTTATAACCCGTAGCATATTCTCATGGTAGGCATTTTTGTCGGCTTGACCTCTTAAGCTTTGTACAGCCGGTCCCTTGGCGGAATTCAACATTTTAATTTGCAGTAAACTTTCATCTGCAGTAAGTCCCATTTGTCCGCCCAATGCATCGATTTCTCTAACCAAATGTCCTTTCCCGGTGCCGCCGATATGAGGATTACAAGGCATATATGCCAGTGTTTCTATTTGTGTTACCAAAAGAAGGGTGGATTTTCCCAACCTTGCAAGAGCTAAGCTTGCCTCTACGCCGGCGTGTCCTCCGCCTATTACAATTGCATCATAAGCTGTTTTCATTATTTACCCACGCAAAATCTCGAAAAGATTTCATTGATTACTTGTTCGGTTGCTGTACCGCCATCTATTTCCATAAGTGCAGAATAAGCCGTATGTAGGTCTATAAGCAAACAATCCAGGCTTGTCGTATTAAGCTCGTTAGAGGCACTCAACATCGCCTCATATGCCCTATTAACGGCATCTATGTGACGATCTAAAGTCAAAAGTTCTCCGTACTGACTTTGACTTCCCGCCTCCTTTGCGATTAAGTCCAAAAGCTCTTCTACTCCCTCATTGGTTTTTGAAGAAATCGACGGATAACCGTTGTCTCTTAACAATAAATCCTTTTTACTGTTGACGATAATAACTTTTCCCTTTGCAGATTTTGTTAACTCTATATCTCTTTCATCATCTTCGGGGGCTAGTAAATAAATAACGACATCGGCACCCTCGATTGCCTTAAGACTACGCTCTACACCGATACGCTCTACTTTATCATTGCTTTCTCTTATGCCTGCCGTATCTAAAAGATTAATCCTTATTCCGTTGTGAACCAAGCTTTCGCTGATTGTATCTCTTGTCGTACCCGGGATATCCGTTACTATCGCCCTATCCTCTCTCAAAAAAGCGTTGAGCAAAGATGACTTTCCCGCATTTGGTTTTCCCGCTATCGCCACTGAAATGCCATTACGAACAAGACGACCTTGCGTCGATGTCTTAATCAATCCGTAAAGCGAATTCATTACCCTTTCAATAGTTTCAGGAATCCTAAACTCCTCGTCTTCCATTTCTTCGGGAAAATCAATATTAGCTTCAATAAACACTATCAAATTTGTTAAGTCCTCTGTAACCTGCTCGAGTTTTTTTGACAGTTTACCCTTTATAAGACTGTATGAAGCAGTAATTTCTGCTTGACTCTCCGCCTCGATAATTCCCAAAACCCCTTCTGCCTCATCAAGTGAAAGCTTATTATTAAAGAAGGCACGCTTTGTAAACTCACCTCTGTCGGCAAGCTTCGCACCATTTTCTATAAGAGTTCTTAAAACGCTTTGCGTAAGATATACTCCTCCGTGGAGATGAAATTCAACCATGTCCTCTCCGGTATAGGAACGAGGTGCTTTAAAGTAAACAAGCATACACTTGTCCATAAAACCGTTACCTCTAAAACTTCCAAGGTACATCATATTGGGAACGGGCTCAACGGGCATTCTTTTACACGTAAAAAAGCGGAGCGCCAACTCGAGCGCTCCATTTCCGGAGATACGCACTATGCTGATAGCTCCGCTTCCAATAGCTGTTGAAATACCTGTGATGATACTCATAAATCCTTAAGGCTCAGCGGTAAAGCTTAAAATCTTCTCTTCTTTGCTCCAAAGCTACGAGTTTTCGTTCCCGAGGTTTTAAATGCCTTGCTAGTACCATAGGTAGGTGCTTTTTCTACAGGGACAATGCTAACATAACGATTAGGCTCATCGCCCTTGGATTCTGTTGTAACCCTTTCGTCCCCAGATAGTGCTTCGTGGATTATCTTACGATCCACCGTTGTCATTGGCTCCAAATCGACAGGTGTACCTAATCTATCTGCTTTGTCCGCTAATCTCTTCGCAAGCGAGATAAGGGTGGTTTTTCTACGTTCTCTATATCCCTCAACATCAAGGGAAAGTCTTGTATAATCATTGTCCTGTTTATTGAGGAAAATGGTGGCAAGATATTGCAATGCATCCAATACCTCTCCTCTGTGTCCGATAGCTATAGCACTGTCCTTTCCGCTGATAACAGCCTCAAAACCCTTTTCGCTTTCGGCAACGTCCACAGTACAATCGATTCCCATGCGATCAAGGATACCTTGAATATATTCGCAAAGCTCGTCTCTTCTGGTCTTTTTTAAGGTCAAGCGTACTCTTGCTTTTGAGAATATTCCGCCCTCCTTAAGAACTTCTATATCTACTTCGTCCCTTTCAACGTCGAGCTGTTCTAAGCCTAGAGCAATAGCCGCTTCAACGTTTTTAGCTTCCTTTTCTATGGATACCATAATCTAAACCTCTATACTTAATAATCTTATTTTCTTAATCCTAACTCTCTGTCCTTCTTTGCTGTTGCCGCATTGAATATCAAGTTAAATGATACCGATATTAGCGAGTTGAAGAACATATATATTGAAAATGCCGCACTATAGAATATACTGAATACACCTATCATCAAAGGCATGATCCAGTTCATAATCTTCATTGTATTTGCACTCATTGCCGCTTGATTTTGAGCGTTCTCATCGTTTCCTTGAGTTTGCGGTTGCGGTTGCGAGCCCCTCATAAGCAATGTGGAAATAACGGACAACACTATAGACAACACAGGCAAAATAAAGTAACCGTTCCAATTCTTAACATCAAAAGTTTTGGTTTTGTTATATTTTGCTTGAGCAGGTCCTAATAACGCATCATATACATTACCGTTATATTTTGCTCTAATTCTAAAGTTCGAATCGGGAAGTGTCGAATTCAATTTACCCAAACCTGAGCCTACATAGGTTTCCAAAGAAGGAACAACATCCGCACCCGAGTCAGGCATAAACACATTGTCGACCCATAGCCATTTCCACTTATTTACTCCCTTTTCGTTAACTGAGTGATCTTCATATGCGGAAAGCATTATAGCATCGATCAATTCATCAACCTTTTCGGAAGTATAGACGCCGTCAACCTTATAGTCCTCGATGTTAATTCCATAAATATCTCTTATGGTTTGGAGTGCACTTTCATTGTCTGCCTCATAAAGCTTGTCAACATCTCCGTCAATCAACCCGGTATCAATTATCAATTCTTGATATGAAAGGGTTAAATCGTATACTATAGTTTGGTTCTCATATTTTACTGCAGCATTAAAACCTGAAAATACTACAAAGAAAATAACAAGCGTTAATATGCTCGGCAAACATGCACCAGTCATACTGTAGCCATATGCTTTATACAAGCCCATTTGCTTTTGTTGCAATACCTGAGGGTTGGAAGCATATGCCTTTTGTATTCTTTCGAGCTCAGGTTGCATCGCCTTTTGTGCAATATTATTCTTTCTGGTAGCGATTTTCTGCCAAATATCAAAAGGAGACACGATTAGCTTCAAACAAATCGTAAAAACGACAACGGTCCAACCGAAGCTACCGATGCCTTGATACATCCAATAAATCAGCTTTCCGATAATATTTGTTAATTCGGGAGCGGATAAAAAAAGTTGATTCAAATTAACCATTTGGCCTTTCCTCTATAATTCTCTCTAACGGGGTCGAAGCCACCCTTGGCAAAGGGATTGCATCTTAGAATTCTAAGACCGCCTAAAAAGCACCCTATAAAGAAGCCGTACTTATCTATAGCTTGGTACGTGTACGAAGAACAGGTCGGAACGTAAATACAAGTAGAAGGCAAAGCAGGCGAAATGTACTTCTTATAGAATCTTAAAAGAAAAAATGCTACTCGTTTCATTCCTTAAGCTTGCCCGCTTTACGCAATAAGCTATTGACAGATGTACATATTTGCTCAAAATCCGCAGTACTAGCCTTAGATTTGGCTACAAATATATAAGAGGTAAACCCTTCGACGTTTCCAAGAACTTTACGAAAGGCTTCCCTCATACGGCGTCTGACTTTATTTCTCACAACGCTTTTGCCGACTTTTTTTCCTGTAACAAAGCCAACTTTGAGATTGGGATATTTGCCGGCAAGAGTTATTAATGAAAGATAATCGTCACTAACGCTTTTGCCTCTCCTATAAATATAATCGAAGCTACGCGAATTAGTTAGACGATATTGCTTTTGCATTTACTATGCGGAAAGTTTCTTTCTGCCCTTAGCACGTCTTCTGGCTAAAACATTTCTTCCGCCTTTTGTAGCCATTCTAGCACGGAAGCCGTGTACCATACTACGGTGTCTTTTCTTAGGTTGATAAGTTCTAAACATTGACATATATATATCCTCACTTTGTAATAATTCAAGTTAAAACTAGCCCTCTTTACGAGGGTAGCTCAAATATTATATAATACAAAATACCATAAGTCAACAAATTTTCAACTAATTGATACGTTGCACAACATTAAGTGAATTCCCAAAGTAAATTCCACAGTGGAATTTGAGGTGGAATTTACCCT
>CAZLNZ010000029.1:0-18436 GCA_964561145.1 uncultured Christensenellaceae bacterium | reverse complement strand
CACTAAGTTCCACACTTATTTACACTGTGGAATTTACTTTGGGAATTCACGAAAAAAGCTTAAAGATTCCCGAAAAAATCCTAAAATACAAATCTTATAAAAATCGGCTGAATAATGAAAAAAACAAATCGAAAAAATCGACTTGCAATTTTTACAATTTCTATTTTGTTTGCTTACCTTCGTATTGTGTTACTAATCAATGAATTTTCTAAAGAAATCAACGGTTTCCCGGTTGGTTTGTACCGATTCCTCATAGTAGGGCTGGAGTATATTATATACGTGCCCTAAAACATTTTTTTGCTTTCTAAACGGAATATGGGAAAGTTCTGCCTCAAAACCCTTTTCTTTAAAGAGATGGTATGTCGAAAAAACCGTTTTTTTAAGGAAATCGCCGTCTGCCGTTATAAATCTTGTAGGAATATAACAATCGGGCAGTGTTGATTTTACGTCTGCATATTGATAGTAGGGGGATTTTTTAAAGCCCTTTCCTATAACTCCCTTCATGAACATACTAACGACAGGTATTTTTGCCATGGAAGTGGGACTAAAAGCACCACAAGTTAAAGTAACCGCTTTGAAATGTATATCGGAATGGACATTAAAAATGCTTTTGGCATTTTCGTTTAAAAGACAGTTAAGGGAAAGTGCAGCAAGGTGTGCTCCGGCACTATCCCCGGTTAGAAAAACATTTTCTAAGTCAAACCTTTGTTCGTCGGCGTTTTTTAATACCCAATTGAATACGGCAAATACGTCCTTTAATTGATCGATAAAATCGTAATCGTCCCCCGCTAGTCTGTAGCTCGGAGCAATGACGGTGAAACCTTCTTTGGCTAATAATCTGTCATAATTGCGGTTCAGTTCCTTGTCACCGTAAACCCAACCGCCACCATGGATATCGATGAGAATCGGAGAAAATGCTTCTGTTTTTTCTGCACGATACACGTTGAGCATATGATATTCGTTTCCGTCGTCCAGATAAGCGTATTCTTGCTTGATTACGCCCTCGGGCTCCTTTTGCTTTGCAAGACGTTTTGCGTCAGAATTGCCTGTCATCTTGCGAAAAGCCTGATAAATTTTCTTTGCCATAGGATACTCCTTCTATTGCTTATCTCCCTCAATGCGGTTAAGAGCCGATTCTAATAAGGAGGATTCTCCTAATACTCTTAACAACCGCAGGGGTAGGTCGTCAATGTCATTTATAATCACTTGAGGGTTTTCTTTCAAGAAAACTTTAAATAATCCTCTTATTTTATGGTATAATATTTTATTTTTAGCACTTTTTAGTGTCTTTAATGGCATATTATGTTTGTCGATTTTGACACCGTCCAGGCACAATCTTTTGAAAGATTCGTCGGGGTATAGTAATGCCTTGGAGATATCCTCATAGTATGCGGGTGTAATTGTCGGAGGTGCTACGGTTTTTTTTGATAGTATTTGTATTTCTTTGCTCAAAATCTCTTCGCCTCTCTCACCTATAAGGATAAGCTTGTATATACCTGTTTCAACGTAAAATCCGTGTTCTTCTGCATTATAGTAGGCGAAGTCGGAGGTGTTAAGTGTAAAGAGAATACTCTTTTCTTGGTGAGGCATAATTTCCGCTTTTTCAAAATCTATCAGCTTTTTGACGGGTTTTGAAATTCTTGTTTTCGGTCCTTTTACAAACAGCAGTGCGGAGTGCATTCCCTTTATGTTGGAGTTATTTCTAATCACCGCTTTTACCTTAAGGGTGGAATTCTCATAGGCAGAAAGGGGAGTACACTCGAGGTTTGTATATGAAAACGTTGCATAACTTAAGCCATAACCAAAGGGATATAACGGGCTAAGATTGCATTTGTCGTATCTTTTGTACCCGTAATACACACCTTCTTTTAGCAAAATCTCGAATTTTTCTATTTGATTTTGCTCGTCTAGAGTATATGCAAGGCGACCCGAAGGAGAACACTCTCCGGCTAAGAGCTTAGCTATACCGGTAAGGAAGATTTTTTCCTTTTTACAGAAGAACACTCCGTCTAGTTCTTTATGAAGAGGATGTATCTCATTAAAAGCGACTGCTATAATCTTAACAGATTTATCTAAAAGCGTCCGAACAAGGCTTTCTTTTATATTCGTTAGAAAAACAACTGTCTTTTTTTCGGTATTTTGAAGTTTTAGAGCCTCTTTTTCCTTTAAGAACAACACATTATATCCCTCTTCGGCGAGGCAAAGACCGAGTTCTTTCACCAAGTCGTCATCTGTACCTTTTATAAGGATTACCGTATAATCCTTTTCGAGAGGAAGGATTCCTTTGTTCTCGAGTAGTACTGTGCTTTCTAATGCCAATTCTAATGCCGGTTTTCTATGTAACTCCATGTCACAAGGATGAGGTGTTACATGAAGCTTTTTATTAATATCCGCTATGCTTTCCTTTGGGAGAAAGGGGGATGGATAAAGTTTTTTTCCATCAAACAATAAATCGATACCGGAGTTGAAAGCATTTGTTTCTTTTGATATTCCTATATCTGAGACTGCAATAAGAGCGGAGCACTCACTCTTAATGTTGTCGATAATATTTTTACAATCGCTGATCAATTTGCCGTTGATGAGATTTGCGGCACATTCTACGATGCTTGGACTACACCCTTTTAAAAAGAGTTCGAAGGGCTTGATAAACCGTTCGAAAAGAGTTCTTTTTTCTAGGTACACATTTGCAAAGCAATTATTGAAGAAAAAGGGATATTTGACCACGCATATAGCCCCTTCTTCTTCGATTCCGCTAACAATATTCGATGCGAGTCTTGCCGATACAACTTCCTCCTCCGAATAATCTTGTTTATCGATGCGGATGGAATTTCTTCCAAATGCCAAGACCTCTTTTCCAAGTGCGGTTCCAATCTTTTTTGCCAATTCTTTGGAGAAGGTATATCCGATGCTTGAAAGAGGAAAGGGTGTTGTGTAAATTGCATTTCCGTCAGCTTCTCTAATAAAAAGTCCGTTGTTAACACTAGACGGGTCAAAATCAATCGCCTTTTGGCAAGAATAAAGGTTATCCAACGGACTCATAAGGATTATTCCGAACGTCTTTGCTCTGTCATTTCCGCAACTAAAGCGTTATCTGCTTGAATCCTATCAAGAAGCTTAAAAATGGTTCTTTCAAGGTGGCTGTTCTTGGAATAATCTGCTTTAAAGGCAAAATCGACTCTGTTGTGATCGAGAAGGTTAACAATCAAGTCTGTTTTGTCCTCACTGTACAATGCAACGGACGTGCCGCCCGAGGAACGAACAAGTTTCATACACGGAACATCGGTTAATCCGTCCCCGAAATAAACCATGTTGGGAAATCGTATTCTACGTTCTGCATCGGGTGTGGATCTATTTAGGTCCAGATGGTTCGAAATATCTAGAACGCCTTTATTAATTCGGTACACGAATTGAGTTTTGTTGGTATAATTAACAGCCATTTTAACCCATATTGCCTCTTCGGTGTTATCGTCATATAAAAACTCCGATGCAAATATTTTGGTAAATTTATCTGCTATCGGCGTACCTTCGATAATCTCCTTCAAACCCGAAGAAATGACGTAATGCTCTATATTGAGTCCACGCTTCTGTCCGTAAGCATTGATCCTGTCAAACCAAGTCTCAACACCCTTGAACAGTTCGACGCTTTTGCCTTGCTTAACGAGCAAATCTCTTGTTACGGTGATGTTTTTATTTTTTGCTCCCGAAAGCATGCAATACATATAAGCAAGGATGGAATCCATTTTTTGGGCTTTTGAAAACACGTTTACACTGCCCCAAAACTCTTCCGCAGACATACCAAGGCTAGGAATAAACTCGTATTCTTGCATATCCTTTGTACATAGGGTTTTGTCAAAATCATACAAAAAAGCAACATTTACTAAATTCATTTTTTTCGTCTCCTTGTGCTTACAATTTTAGCAATCACCAAAAGTGAAGCGGTTACTCCTATTATAATAACGGAGAAAATAATTGCAAAGTTTTGACCGGAGGTCAACCCCTTTGCTTTTACATTTGCGGATAAAATATACGCTATTTTATCATTATAGCGAATCTCGGAGAATTCACTGTTTTCATTGAATTCTTCGGTTAGCTCTATCTTAGTTCCGTCTGTTATCCAGTCTATAACTTCACCATCTAAAGACGGTGTTGCATATATGTAGATTTTTCCACCCGATTTATCGGTTTTTGCTCTTACGAAATACCTTTCTATTTCCACAAAGGGTTTTTCATCTTTGACATAACCTTCTTTTTTTACGTAAAAGCTTTGATCTTTATATTCCAAGAGGTACCAGTCGTTTCCCAAGCCATCTGCGGTAAGGTTTATCAAGCCTAATACCTTATAGCTCACACCTCTTTCGATATTTGCGACTGCGGGTGATGAATTAGAGGGATACTTATATCCTTTTGGCTCTCTGTCTATTCCGCTATATTTTACATATTCTTCTTCCGCAGTGCCCATTTTAAGCATTCTACCCTGTGCTTCCGGGAGATATACCTTTATGTATTTTCCGTTTCGGCATAGTTCGGTATAATAGTAATTATTATCGTTGTAGGTTATGGTCTTGAATAGAGGATATTTAGCTTCGCCATGTAAATATATTACGCTTTCGAAGTTGTCCGGATTTTGATAGCCCCAAACACCCGAATATGTTTCTATAGAGGAGCAAGGATAATCGTATTCCTCAATCTCGGCTACGTCTGTTTCTTCATTGGCTGCGTTTATGTTAAGTACTGCAATGGTGTGATCTGTCAATGCAACGGCGTGACCTGTAGAAGTTATTCTTAAGCAGGTAAAGGGATTTTCAAGGGAATACTCCGTTAGTTTAAACGAATCGAGCCTTCTTTCGTATACGTAAAGAGAAGATTCCTTAAGAAACCAAAGATTACCCTTTATGTCACAAGAAACGCTTTCGTATTCCGGAAGCTCCTTTAAATTGACTACTTCGACATAGTCTTTATACATATACACCGAGCGATTCAGATTGTCAAACAGATAAAGAATGCCCTCGTGGCTTCCGCCGATTACCTTCGAGAAATCTCTTTCCTTTTCAAGGAGTGTTTCTCCCCATTTATCGATACTTTCTTTTGAGATCGGAATAAAAGAGCCTCTTTCGTAGATATAGCAATTGTCTTTTGTAAAGACATGAATTTTTGTTCCGTCAAAACTCAGAGAAACAACCTTTTCATCAAAAGGATATTGCAAAGGCTCTTCGCTTTCTTCCTCGACAATAAACACCGAGGAGTTTATAACATACGCAAGGGCGTTATCGAAGGTTATTAATGATTGAACCTCTTGCTCGACTTTTTGATTGATGACTACCTTTAATTCCTCGTCCAACAAAAGTATTCTTGAGTTTCCTTTGTCGTAAATTGCTGTGTGACTTTCATTGACGGAAATCAAAGAGGGAGAATTGAATCTCAATAATCCCTTAGAATTGTCCCCTATTCCGTTGCCATAGGTTGCCAACATCTCGACCAGCTGCCCTTCTTTATCGAAAATCTTAATTGCTTGTTGTCCGTTATCGGCAACAAACAATTCCTCGGACTGCTCCTTGAATAACCTTACATTTTGTATATCGGCATCGTTTTTACCGAAAGGAATTGAAAAATCAGAGGTTAATCCCTCTATACCTTTTTCGGTAAGGGTAACACCGCCTAAGAAGGCATCATAATATATTTTTCCGTTGTAGCGGGGAAGACTGGAAATGGTATTTTCCTCATTGTTGACTTTTTGCCAATAAAAAGGTTCTGTTCTCTCTCGTTGATAGGAATAGGACAGGTGAAAGGTTATCATCTCGGTGCTTTTCTCATTATCCTCTGCAAGATACAATAGGGAGGAACTTTCACTTTCTTTTGCGACCTCTACTATATCGAAGGATTTATCCGACTTGTCAAAAACCTCAGAGGATTTTAAAGATCTGATCATTGACAGATCCTCGATATTATACCAAAACAGGGAAATGCCGTAATTGACAATCAACACACCTTGTTTCTCATCTGCATTGAAGCCCTTGAATGGGTAAGTTATGCTGATAAATTCGTTAGTAAGTTTGAGAACAACACTGATTGTAGACTGAGAAAAACTTTTTTCTTTTACATCGAAAATCTTAAGAAAAGCATCTTCTCCGTCCGATTGTTCGTTATAAACGATAACCTTATCATTGAATGCGGCTATCTGAGGCTCTAAGCCCTCGGAAAGGAAGAGCTCCTCTTTATATAGCTCCGTTCCCTCTCTTTCTAAAAGACGGAAGTAGTGGGTGTCGTTATTCTTTTCGATCAAGGCAATATTGCCGTTTTCCGATACATCGAAGGCGAGAATCTCTCCGAAGTCAACGTAATGTGAATTGAGCTCATAGGAGATTTTTTCATTTTCTGCATAAGAAAAAGCGGGCGACGCTTGAAAAGCACCCGCAAAAACAATAACGGCAAGAATAGTTGCCGCAGCTATGCAAAGGAATAATCGATTTAATCCTTTTTGCAAAAGCTTTTTCATGGTATTTTTCCGCCTATGACCTAGCGGCTTCGTTAAGTCTTGCTACCAATTCGTCTACGTCAAGTCCGTGTGTAAGGGCTGCTTCGGCAACGGTTTCTCCGTGAGCAAAAGCACAATGCAAGCAGTGCATACCAACCTCGTTGAAAACTTCGATGATAGCGTCTTGATTACCTTGTTGAACTGCATCTAATATGAGCATGTCAGCAGTGATATTTGCCATAATACTACTCCTTATATTTTTCTTATTTTTATTTTACCATTGTTTTCACCCGATTTCAAGTGGTCGACCGAGTGAAAACAAGCTCTTTTTGGGTTAATTTTGAAAAAAATTATAGCCTTAATGTATTTTTGTTCCTGCAGGGACGGAGGGATCTACGAAAATTACCTTACACCCACAAGCGTTATTTGTTGCGGCAAGCAGCATTCCTTCGCTTGTAACTCCCGCAAATCTTTTAGGCTCGAGGTTTGCGAAAACTATTATTTTTTTGCCTACAAGCTCTTCGCATTTGTAGTAGGATTTTATGCTTGAAACTATAACTCTTTCGCCGATTCCGTCAAACAGTGTTATTTTCAAGCAATATTGGCTCTTTCTTATTTCCTGTGCCTTTACGATTTCACAGACTCTTAAGTCTAAAGGCTCAAAGGAATCTAGTGTTACAACGGGTTTGAAGGGGTCGACCGGATCTGCCTCTTTAACCTCTTCGACAACCTGGACCTCTTCCACGGGGGCAAGTCTCCGTTGCTCCTCTTCTTCCTCTTCCTTTGTTTTTGGATACGAGAAATCTAAAAGCTTAACATATCTTTCCTTTTCAATGGCATAAAGGAACAAATAAAGTCTTGGTCCCTTTTGCTTGTCGATAAGAAGGGTATAAACATTCTTGAAGAAATCGCCTTGAACGATCTTAGCCTCTTTTGTGTTTCTGTCAAGATTTCTAGAACGAAGAGGAATGGCATATATTTCCGTTTGAAGGGAATCCAAATCATATTCACCCTTTTCTAAATATTCGAATAGAGCTTTGATGTCCTCTTTACTTGCCTCGTCAAGGGTTTGATAGAAATCGTGATTTCTCGTACCCCTTAAGGTGTTTACGTTTTCCGGTGAACATTCTGCAAGCCAATATTTTGCTCTTAACAGACGATCTTTGAAATCCTCTTTTGTATAAGGCGTTCCGATCTTGTTGAATACGATTTCAAGCATATCTTCGTTAAAATCAACAACACTACCCAATTGAACCAAAAGGCTCATCGGAACGGTTTTGATATCCCTTCCTTCAATTGAACAAGCCTCCATCACTTTTACGGTTTGTTCGTTAGCATTGCCGTTTCTTACGTCGTTGAGCATTTTGTCGAATTCAAAGTATTGTCTTAAAATGCCATCGTCAAAGCAGAAATCAAAAGCTTTCAAGGGTTCTGTCTTTGCGTAAAGCCAAAGAATGATTTCCGGTTGATATATCTTAAGCAATGCAGCAGGGGTCAGGTTTAAACCCGATGAGCCGGACATTTTTCCTGTTGTACCTCTAATTCCGATAAACTCATAGCCTTGGAATACGGGCGGCTTATAGCCGTATATTTCACGAGCAATGTCCTTGCTTGTGTCATAACTGCCGTTAGGACTTGCGTGATCCTTTCCGCCCGGCTCAAAATCGACCTCTTCATATGCCCAACGCATAGGCCAGTCAATCTTCCAAGCAAGCTTGCAATTGGTATCTGTATTAAAATTGAAGTGTCCCTCGTGACCGCAGGCACATTTATAATCAGCCTCTGTACAATCGTCGGAGAGGGATACTATTTTAGTTGTATCCTTTTTACAGCATTCGCAATAAATACTTACGGGATAATAGTTTTCTCTTTCTCCCTCTGCTGCTTGTTGTGTGCGGTGGCTGTCAAGAATATCGAAAATACGAAGCCTATTTTTAAGGGCTGTGAAAATGTGCTCTCTGTATTTTCCCGAGCGATACATTTCCGCTTGATGACGATAATCCAATTCTATACCGAAGTCCTTGACAGACTCTTGAAACTCTAGTTCAAAACGCTCGGCATAAGATTTTTTCTCTCCGAAAGGATCGGGAACATCTACATAGGGCATTCCGATATATTGCTCGAAATCGTCTCTGATTTTTGCAACGTTTGCAGGAACCTTTCTCAGTCTGTCAAATTCGTCCCAAGAAAACAGCAATTTAGCCTTTTTGCCCTTGGCACGTAGAGCTT
Organism: uncultured Christensenellaceae bacterium; assembly: GCA_964561145.1. GTDB lineage: Bacteria > Bacillota > Clostridia > Christensenellales > CAG-1252 > RUG14300. The sequence goes on along the minus strand of CAZLNZ010000029.1, from coordinate 9,735 downwards.
TAACAACGAATAAGCTTGTAGCTATATCACGGAAATTACCGATATGAACGCTACCGGAGGGGCTTATTCCTGCGGCACATACATATTCGGCTTTGTCAGGTTTTGCATTAATAATTCTTTCGGCTATTTCATCTGCCCAATACATTAAAATCCTCCTTTCGCTCGGACACTTCCAAGCTCGGCATTTGGTTGGTTTTGCGGCTTCCGTATTAATTTACAAAAGCTAATTATATATATAATCGCACATATTCGTTTTTTTGTCAAGCATAACAGTAGAAAGTCGTCATGCCTCATTAAGATAAAACGTGTATCGAAGTAATCAAGAAAAGTGTCTAAACCGCAGAATAGTATCTCAAAAATAGTATATATATGCCATACTGAGCGGAAGGCGAAGCCTGCAGTCGAACCCCGTCGGTTCTCATCCTTGAAAAACGGCGTAAGTTGGCAGCATTTTTACGTCATCCGTGCTTTTTTATCAAGGATTCTAATCACGATTGTTCTAAAAACAATTCGTCAAAATTGATAATTTGAATAAACAAATGCTTTTTAATCACTCAAGCCTTTCGAGTTGATGATTCGGCACTAAAACCATTGTGCTTTATCTACACCTTAGCGACTTTTTAATCGATAATTTCAATATATTGTTTAGGAATCAAAAGTCGAGTTATCGTTACCGTTTTTGAAAAATAATCAAAATCGGTAACGATAAACGGTGTTTTTACGACATATCGCTTAATTATGAACGGCATCCAAAAATGTGTAGAATCCGACGCAATATCGGTTATAGTTATTAAATTCGACATGAACAGTTAGAATGTATTGTTGTCTTTTTAATGGTGGTCGTAAAATATGTGTTTGACATAAGCCTGATTTATTGTATAATTATAAAGAGGCAATAAGCAATGTATTATTTTTATTTACTATTATTGTGCCTAGTTTGATGTTTTATGGAGGTAGTAAATGTGAAAACTGTAAAATTTACGTTAGTTTTTTGTATCGTTGTGGCATTAATCTTCTGTTTTATCGGTTGTGATACGGATTCTACCGGTGATATCGATATAGGTTATGTGGCAATGTTCGACACACAAGGTGGCAGTGTGATAGATCCTATCAACATTTTAAACGGAGGCTCTGTTTCTTTACCTCAAAATCCAACAAAAGAAGGTTTTGTTTTTGGTGGCTGGTATTTGGATAGTGACTGCACTCATTCGTTTGACGAGGAGTTTATTACCTCAAACATAATGCTATACGCAAAATGGAACGAGTGTGAACACTCAATAGTGGTAAACCCCTCTCTTGCACCTACTTGTGAGAAGGACGGATATACGGAGAGCTCTTACTGTTCTATTTGTAATGCCGTTATTGAGGAGAAAGTAGTTGTTCCTGCTTCCGGTCATGACGTCGGAGAAAACTGCAAATGTGCCAATTGCAATGAATACATTCACGACCTAATTTGTCACGACGGAAAGGAGCCGACTTGCACCGAATTCGGATATGACGAGTATTACACTTGTTCTAGGTGTGACTATACGACCTATCAAGTGACGGCGGCACTTGGACATCAGCCCGATGCAAATTGTGTTTGTACCGTTTGCGGAGAAGCTGCCCATAATTACGTAAATAACATTTGTACCGTTTGCGGCAAGAGCAATTTGTATTCTGTTGAAGACGGATATATTTTCTTTGGAACGTATCCGCAGAGTCAGGTAACAGACAAGACCGTGATTGGCAAATTAACCGATCAAGCAGGCAGTTTGCCCGATGATAACAATGCGGCAGGATGGACGAGCTATGGTTACTATATGAACGGTGAAGTAGCTAACTATATGTGGTATACAGACTTGATTCTTGATAACGAGAAGTATAGGGGTGTATATTTCACTTCTTATAGGGGTAAGGCAACTGATGTAGGCAGTAGTGCAAACAACAGTTATCAAGATGACAACGGATACATCCTATCCACTGTATATTGGTTTAAATACGAACCTATTAAATGGCGTATACTTTCGGAGAGCAACGGAGAGGCGTTAATCCTTTGTGAAATGATAATAGACAGCCAAGCGTATTCTGCTCAAGGGGATTATTATGTTATTGTGAACGACAACAAAGTATATGCTAACAACTATATGCATAGCGATATCCGTACATTCTTAAACGACGATTTCTACAACACGGCTTTTAGCTCTTTACAAAAGGAATTAATCCTCTTGACAAGTGTGGATAATAGTGAACGAAGCACAAACCCCGATAACGATGCGACATACTTTAATGATGGCGCAAATCAATATGCTTGCGAAAACACGAATGACTTTGTATTTCTCTTGAGCGAACAGGAGATAACTACTTCAACTTACGGATTTAGCACGTCGTTAGGTAGTACAGATATCAGAATCAAACAAACCACGGCTTATACTCAGTGTCAAGGCGCCTTTGTTGCGACAGGCGATTTTGAAGGTAATGGGGTTTGGTGGTTACGTTCCGCATACTATGTGGGTGATCATAACGTATTATGTGTTAACGTCGAGGGTGATGTTAGTTACACAAAACCCAGTTTTAATACTACTTGCGGAGTTGTTCCTGCTTTAAGAATTAAGCTTGACCAATAGACAAGGAAAACCTCTACAATATCATTGATGGATTTTACCGAGAGCATCGTTGTTTTAGCAATATTTGCAATGATGCTCTTTTTTGTTGAAATAAAAAATCCCGCTACCGTCATCTTTGCTTTTTACTTCGGAAATGATAATCAAAGTCAAAATTATGATTGTGTGGGATTTTTATTCTTAATAACAAGGATTTTTCGATGTTGGTTTCTAGTCTTCCGGCGTTTGGAGCTTTTGTTTTTCCTTTTCTTTATCGGCAAGTTCGAGTAAAACTCCTATTGCATAACTTAAAATAGCAAGGATTGGAGCGTAAATCAAAGTAACTTTCCTTAGTGAGAAGAGACTTACGAGTAAGAAAATTAAGCCATTGCTGTTTAACCATGAGGATCTCATATAATCCAGTGCACCACGATCCTCATTAACCGGAATCAATGTAATGTCCCCTGTAGTAACATCTAGCGTTATTGAAAGATTAGATCCCGCCAATAAATCGTTGGAGGCAAGTGCACTGACCGTTGCAAATACATCATTGATCAAATGCGGGTTTTCTGTCAACAAATCTCCAACGTTAATTCCCATAAAGGATATATCCATTATGGCGTCAAGGGGAAGATTGATTCCCATAGGTTCGCCGAGCATATCTAGGGCATTCCAGGTTGCATATATTTCCGTTGTGGTTTTCTCTAGGATAATACAGTCGGCAAACATGGACGGATCAAAGGAGTCGTCCTTCCAAACGCCATGTTCATCATTGGCATGAGAGAGGAATTCACCACAATTAACTAATGCATTGGAGAGCACTTGGTCATCGAAGCTATTTATTGTATTTGTTCCGGCAGTTACATCGGTTTCACCATTGATTGAACGGTCGTAAGTGAAGGTTGCACCATAGTTAAAGGTGAAAAGATCATTGTTTTTCAAGAGAATGTCACTACCTTTAATTACATACGAGTACACCGTTTCATTTTCTAATACAACAAGAATAAATTCGTCGTTCGATTTCTGTGTAACTTCAATTTCTCTTATTACGGAATCCTTAACCACTTCGGTATAATCGAAATGTAGATTGCCGCCATTGGTGTCAATAATATAATTATAGCTTGAGCTTCCGCTTGTAGCGTCAAGGTATTGGACCTTTAAGTATCCGGGACGTTGTTCATAAGTCTTTAACCTTTCGACGCTTGCAATCTCTTCTAAAGCATACGCTTCACCGCTACCGACGCTTCCCGTTTGGTCTGTTTTTTGGTTAAAGATGAGATAGTTTCCTGCGGAACGCATGTAGGTGTATAGGCTGTTTGTGACAACCTCGTCACTTTCCGAATCCGCAACGTAAACCGCTTTGAATGTCGTAATAGGTATTTTTTCATCTAGACGATTTCCGTTTTCGTCCTTAATCGGCTCTCTTTCGTCAAGAATAAGATGTACCAGTGCGGGAATTGTCATACGGGAATTTGTTGCAAAGTCGATAGACGGACCTATTAGAGTACCATAACCGTTTTTGTCGATGCTTGCAAATTCTTTCTTTAGAAGGGTACTGACCTCATCGTTTTTAATACCTTCATTCAGATATTCATCTAGGGTTTTATCAGACAATGTGCCTGCATAATAGGAACGAGTGATAAAGGTGTTTAAAAGTTCTTTATTAACATCCGATCTTGCAGTCCAGTTATCAGATAAATCTTCCCAATATATTGTACTTGAGGTTGCATCGGCTATGACATCGGGCAATGCAAGGTCCACAACTGCCCAGAGTCCACAGGTGCAGACTATAACTATAATTGCAAGGATAACACCGACTTTTCTTGCCGGATGTGCGATTTTGAGTTTAACACCTTTTTTTGCACAAACCGATATTTTCTCCTTATCCTTTTCCTTTTGTTTTTTTATTTTTTTACGAAGAATAAAGTATGCAGCGTAGTAGATAATTCCGCCAAGAAGGACAAGAAGAACGCTACCATAGGGGAATATACCATAACCGGCACCGTTTTTGAACAATTTTAGGTCGAGTATAATGACCGTTAGCAGAAAAACCGGAAAGCCCAATACGTGACATATTATTTCAAGTGTTTTGAATAGCTTGGATTTCATTATAGGGCACCTCCTTTATGGTTCCTTATCTCTTCGATTATATCTTTTTCTCTCCTTAGGAAGTGATAGAATAGAATAATGCTCAGAGCACAAATGCCGGCAAAAATATAGAGGTATCTTCTTGCGGCAAGCAAGGGGTATAAAATGGTTACATAGGAAAGGTCTGCTTCTAGCTGATATAACTCATCGAGAGAATATGCAAAGTATTCTGCGGGGTAGCCCTTGTCGCTCATCGTAACTTGTCCTATATTATCTCCGATTAAAACGGAACCGCAATTTTTTCCATGAACGGTTGCATAGTAGTTTGCATAGCCAAAGCGTTGTAACTCGTCGGCAATTTCGACAAGCTGTTCGCTTGTTACCTTTTCTCCGTTCTCGTTTTCAAGAGATATCACACTATCTTCAGCCTTTATTGCTTCCGATATAAAGTCGAAGACGGGGCGGCAAGTCGGAGAATAGTAGTAAGAGTATTCCTTTACAAAATCCATAATAAAGTCCTTTGTAAGGATTAAATTGCCGTTTTCGTCCAGAAGGGGGTTCGAATCGGTGATTCCGGATAAAATACTATCGAGACTTGTTGCCAATATCGGAAGATAGTTGTCTATCAAATCGTCAAGGGAAGTAACCTTTGATAATTCGTCCATATTAATAACGTCTTTAAGCCCTGCTCCGATGGGGCCGACAATACTAAAAACGTTATCTACAACTCTCTCGAGATAGATTACTACGATGGGCATTATTAGGTCAATTCTATCCTCTGTAATCATGTGCTTATTGGCTGTGCCGTTTTCGCCATATGCATTCTGATATTCCTCTGTAGACATATACGCAATATACGTCGGAGAATTCTCAACTTGGGATATTAAGCTCTTGTATTGTGAAGACAAGTCGATGTTGAATTTTTCATTTGCGGTATTGATCACTTCGTGATAGGTTATAAGAATGTCCACCGCTTGTTTTACGCTAAACGTCCAGCCTTCTGCCAACATTCCGTTTGGGCTTATGTAACAATCGGTTAAGCCCAATCCCTTTTCGACACCTTTTGACACAAGGGTTCCGTCAGCGTTTTCGTCACCGAATTGATATCCGTTGTGGAAAAGGTAATAAACATCGGAAAAATGGTTTACGTCACGTAAAAATTCTTTGTTTAGGCTGTCGACATCGGAAACCGTTACAAACCAACCTGCTTGATATTTGTATTCCGGGATGTCTACTGCCGCATATTTGTCCTCCGAATAGTTTTCTTGAACCTTTTTGATGGTGGAATTGCCATAGATATCCAGTATGCCTGCCGAACCTAGCATCACTGCTACGATAACAACTGTAACGATTAATGTTTTGATGTTTTGATTCTTAACGAAACGACCGAAAACTACTTGTAAAATTGTCGCCAAAAACCAGGGAATAAAGCAAATGATTAAACCTAAAAACCAAGTCTTATTATAGATATCCTGATGCATAAAATTAGTGGAGCATAAAAGCACCACTAACATCAAAAGAGGAAAACCGATACAATATGCCAAGGTTCTAAGAACACTGAACATGGTCTGTTCTCTTTTCAATTTCTCCATATTGTTCTCCTTGTTGTACTAGCCGAAACTAACGTAAAAAAATATACGCAATTGCCAAAGACTGTAGATTTATTATAAACCAATACCATACGTTCGTCAATATTAAATTTTAAAAACCCCACTGTAAAATTGACAAGAATAACTAAAAAATGTATAATGTTTTATCACGTATCGATTATCGGGTCGAATGTGGCATGTTTAAGGAGGTTGGTATGAAACATATTGACATTGTAGACATAATTCAAGGAGCCTATGAAGTAGGTAGTGTTGTCACGGTTTGTGGTTGGGTTAGAACTTGTCGCGATTCTAAGAACATTGCATTTATCGAATTGAATGATGGCACTAGTTTTAAACATTTGCAAATAGTTGTTGATAAATCACAATTCGGTGAGCTTCCGCAAAATGCCAATCATCTAGGGGCTTCTTTAAAGGTTGTGGGTAAGGTTAACGCAAATCCCAATGGCAATGGTTTTGAAGTTGATGCGGAGGAGATAGTTGTCCTCGGTGATTGCGGTTCCGATTATCCGCTTCAAAAGAAATTTCAAAAGCTCGAAACGCTTAGAGAGATACCTCAATTAAGGTTGCGTACAAACACCTTTAATGCTGTTTTCCGTGTTCGTTCGGTAATGGCTAGAGCAATTCACCGCTTCTTTGGAGAGCGTCATTTTGTTTATATCAACACGCCTTTAATTACAGGCAGTGACTGCGAGGGTGCGGGTGAAATGTTTAAAGTCACAACAATAGGCTATTCTAACGACTACAAGTCAGAGGAAGAATACTATGCCGATGATTTCTTTGGAAAAAAAGCAGGACTTTCTGTTTCAGGTCAGCTAGAGGGCGAAGTTGCAGCAACGGCAATGGGAAAGATTTATACCTTTGGACCGAGCTTTAGAGCAGAGAAAAGCAATACTCTTCGTCACGTGGCGGAGTTTTGGCATGTCGAGCCGGAGGTTGCCTTTGCAGAACTTCCCGATATTATAGAAATTGCGGAAGAGATGATTAAATACATAACCAAGGCTGTTGTAAACGAATGTCCTACCGAACTCGAGTTCTTTGAGAATCGTTTTGAAAAGGGCTTAAGGGATAAACTCAAAAATGTGATTGAAAACGACTTTGCCATTGTTGAGTATACAGATGCGGTGAAGATGCTTGCGGAATGCGGTGCAGAGTTTGCTTATCCCGTGTATTGGGGTGCAGATTTGCAAACAGAGCATGAGAGATATTTGACTGAGGTTATTTTTAAAAAGCCGGTATTCGTAATAAATTATCCTAAGGAGATAAAGTCTTTCTATATGAAGCAAAATGCTGACGGTAAAACCGTTGCCGCAACCGACCTTCTTGTTCCCGGTGTTGGTGAAATTATCGGATGCAGTGAAAGAGAAGCAGATTATGATAAGCTGTTAGAGGCAATGAAAGTTCGCAATATGGATTTATCGGCTTACTCCGATTATTTGGATCTGCGTAAGTTTGGTTCAGTACCTCACAGCGGATTTGGCTTGGGTTTCGAGCGTATGATCATGTATGTTACCGGCATGAGCAACATTCGTGACGTAATATTATATCCTCGTACGGTTGGGAATATTAGATAAAAACTTTCAATATCAATATTGAGACGTAGATGATTATTTGATCATAACAATTTCCATCTCTTCGGTTTATAATGCAAACCGAAGAGATTTTTTAATGTAGCAAAATTATTTCGTTAGTTTTAAAAGCACAAGGTCAAACGGATAAACTCGGGAGCAGCTATTCTTTTTTTCCTCGATTAAATTTGAATGGTACGCTACAAACAGTAAGCCCTAGAACATCATAAGTCCCGTTTTCTAATAAGATTTTCGACAACACCGACAGTGTACTTCCTGTCGTGAAAACATCGTCGATGATTAAAACAACCTTTCCTTTGATTTCCGATATAATATCCGTCTTTATACTGAAGGCATTCTCGGCATTGGCGAATCTTTCTTTATAGGTTAAGCCTTCTTGCTTCTTTATCTTGTCCTTTTTATCAAATAAGTCCAGAAGCGGCATGTTCATTCTCTCGGTAAAGTGTTTTGCCAAGAGATAGCTCTGATTATATCCTCTTTCTCTAAGTCTGTCTTTTGACATTGGAACAAAGGTAACAATGTCGGCGTCATAGTTTTCTTCGAGATACTTATCTACGAGAAATGCAGAGATGTATTTTGCTTTGTATGGATTTGAACCGAATTTGTATGTTAAGACCATATCTTTTGCTTCATCTTTATAAGAGAAACAAGAACGATTCATTTTAAAATAACGTTTTATATTTTTACAGCTGTCACAATACTCTTCTATGCCACCATACTCACATCCGCATTTTGAGCATATGTGAGTTGGAAATTTAAGCTTTTCCATGCAAGAGGAACAAACTGCGTATCTTCGATTTTCGATATCGCAATCCATTCCGCACGCAATACACACGTTGTAATCTTTAATCAGCCAGTCGGCAAAACGATTGAAGGCTTTCTTTATTGATACTTTCTTTTTCATCATTCATTCCATTTACAATATGTTATAACATAATACCATTTGTTTACAAAAGCTTCTGTGTTCATTAAGAACATTACTAATACTTGTTTTTTATATTGTTTACGATAAGGTATCCGTTACGATACTATGGTGCCTTCTAATAGTATCATTTTTGACAATGTTATTGCAATACTTTTGTAAAAAATCCTGATAGTCCGTTATAAAACCTTTTATTGTAAAGCGTATAATATATTTGTACATATCGAACTCATAATTAGGAATATCAACTTAAAGGTTGACTATTATCAAAATTTGGTATATCATATTAATACAATTGATAATCAGCGAGGAGTAGCGCAGTTCGGTAGCGCGCTTGGTTCGGGACCAAGAGGTCGCAAGTTCAAATCTTGTCTCCTCGACCAGAAAAATACTTGGAATTGAATTCAATTCTAAGTATTTTTCAGTTAAATCCGCCTTCGTCGGGATAAACCCACTAACGCGGATGAAATCGCTGTGCGATGAAATCTTGCTTCGCAAGGTTAAGGATAAGCGGATTTGATTTCATCCGATGAGGAATACCGATGATTTCATCCGAACGTGTTCGGATTTTATAACTGCGGGTGATTTCATTATTTTTTTTCTTTGAACTAGTTCTTTTAATCATTTTCACATATTTAGAAATCAAAGGTTTAATACCAAAAGTGCCAGACCATTTTTCTTTACATAAAGGAGTTAGTTTCCTATTTTCGAATGCAAGAAGTTAGCCTTGCAGGGGTATCGTTATGTGCTTTTGTAGACTTTATTATTTTTGTGCATAGTACTACGGAATGAAAGGTGAGCGACGAAACATTTTTCAGCTGTATTCGTTTAAAGACAATTTGTATTTTGTTTACACCTATCGGATATCGCTCAATCGGGGAAAGGATAGGGATTAATGTTGATCTTTTCGCTGGAACCTAATTTCATTGACCAATAGGAGGTTACGG
>CAZLNZ010000028.1:0-23214 GCA_964561145.1 uncultured Christensenellaceae bacterium | reverse complement strand
AAACCGAGCTTCGCAACTATATAATGGAAGGAGGATTCCCGTTTGCAATAAAATTAGACTCGATTGACGACAAGAGAAATTATGTAAAAAATCTTGTTGCGGAAATATACGAAAAAGATATTAAGAAGCGAGTAAAAATTAGAAACAAATCGGTATTTGATTCGGTGATGACTTATATCATCAACAACTTCGGCTCGACTACAAGTATCACTAATATTGTAGACGATTTGGCAAAGAACGGAATTAACGTTAAAAGAGAAACCGTAAACAGATATATAGATGCATTGGTCAGTGCGAAAATTCTTATGCCATGCAATCGTTTCGATATGAAATCGAGGAAATCTCTGACAGGCGAAAAGAAGTTCTATTTATCTGATTTGTCCTTTTATTACGCTTTGAATACGGATAATAGAATCAATTTCGGTCCGGCATTAGAAAACATAGTTTTCACCTATGCTGTCGGCATGGATTATTCTGTGAGTGTAGGAAAAATCGGAAAACTCGAATGTGATTTTATATTAAGAGATAATCAATCCGACTATTCCTATATTCAAGTGGCGTATACGATTTTGGCGAGTAGAGATACCGAAGAACGAGAGTATAGAAGTTTGGAAAGGATCACTTGGGATAATTATCCTAAATATTTACTTACAACAGACACCTTGCTTCAAAAGAGAAATGGTATAATTCATGCTAATCTAATTGAATTTATGAGAGAAGAAAGAAAGTTTTAACGGGGTAAAAATCCGCAAATAAAAAAATCATACCCCATTAACCTATAATTAACGATAAGCACTCATTATTCGTATTACAAAATCACAAAACAATTAATTGAAAATTGGTATTGTTTTGGCATTATTTAGTTTTATTAAAATCGAAAGAATACTTAAAATAATGCTAAGATGGGCGAAAAATAGGCAAGATAATGCGTGTTTTGCAAGAAAATTGCTTATTTTAAGCTTATTTTTGAGAGATTTTATTTCTCCTAAAGTTCTGATGTGGGTTCGATTCCCGCCGGGAACGCCAAAAAGACCACTGCATATTGTGGTCTTTCTTCTTTTTATAACCATATATTGATTTTGCCATTAATTTTTCGTTAATACCAATTTAATACTAATTTTTCGCCTTTTATTGCACCTGTTTTTCAATCGTCCCTCCTCGTTAAGTTATTGAGTGCGAATACGACCTTGTATGTGGAAACAACTGTTCTCTGTCAATGCCTGAAACAATATAATACCCGTCTTTATGATTATCGAAGTTTTCATTCGCTTCTCTAAACCAAGAGGCATAGCGAAAAGCAAATTGACTACCACAGCAACTTACAGGTAGTTTAGAGAAAGTTCGGGGTATAAAGATACAATACCCTATCGAGAATTTTTTTATTGTTCGTAAATACTCAGACTAAATGCAACCGCAAAATCTTTCCCAAACTAAATGCAACTCTAAATTGCACTGTTGCATTTACTTTGAGAATTTACTTTTTTTATTGTTTTCACCTAAAAGGTATCGAACGATATTGAAATTATTTCTCAAATGTTATATAATAGTCTTAATTCAATATAGAGGTAAATTATGATTTGCTATAAGAAACTATGGAAACTCTTAATTGATAGAGATATAAAGAAAAGCCAGCTAACACAAATGGCAGGCTTAAGTCCTTACGTTATTAAAAAATTGAATCACGGTGAAAACGTGAATGCAGAAACTTTGGCTAAGATCTGCAAGGCTTTGGATTGCACATTTGATGACATAATGGAAATAACACAAGACTAACTACGAAATATATTTGCAAGAGGTGCTGTTATGATTACAGGTGAAATTAAAAATAAATTAGATAATTTGTGGAATGCAATGTGGTCAAACCAAATGACCAACCCTTGGATAGACATTCAACAGGTTACATATCTTATCTTCATAAAAATGCTCGACGATAATCAAATAAGAATTGAGTGCAAAATGAACAATATGATTGCCAACGGCGTTATAGACTCAATAGATGATTCTCTATTGACTTTTAAGGACGGCAATTACATTGACGAAGACAACAAAATTAATGTCCCTTACAAAAATTTGCGTTGGTCTGTGTTCAAAGAATTTGAAGCAAAGAGAATGTTTGACAATCTCAGAGATAACGTCTTTCCGTTCATTAAGTCTTTGCACGGCGAAAAAGAAACGGCATTCGCAAACTTTATGAAAGACGCTCAATTTGCTGTTTCTAATCCATATATCCTTGATAAAATGGTAACTTGTTTAAGTGACGAATCACTTGGTTTAAACGACAAGGATATGATGGGCGACTGCTATGAATATCTTCTTTCTAAAATGGCAACGAGCGGAGATAACGGTCAATTCCGCACTCCTCGTCACATAATCGACATGATGGTAGAATTAGCAAGCCGTCTCTTAAAGACACCATAATCGATCCCGCAATGGGAACAGCAGGCTTCTTGGCTGAAAGTGCAAAATATATTCAAGCACATTACCAGAAAGAATTGATGAATAAAGACAACAATCGTCATTTCAATAACTCAATGTTTACTGGATATGATACAGATACGGATATGCTTCGTATAGGTTGTATGAATATGACGTTGCACGGCGTTGAAAATCCTACGATTAAATATAACAACTCTCTTTCCGAAGAATATGACGATCACGATAGATATTCGCTTATCTTAGCTAATCCGCCTTTCTCGGGAAGCCTTGATCCCTCCACCGTGTCCAAATCGCTAAATCAGATTAGCGGCGGAACAAAAAGCACTGAGCTTCTTTTCCTTTCGTTATTCTTACGTCTTTTGAAAGCAGGCGGACGTTGCGTTTCCATTATACCTGTAGGCGTGTTAAACAACACTAACGAAAAAGCTTATACAAGACTTCGCACACAGCTTGTTGAAGAACAGAAATTAGAAGCAATTATTTATATGCCTAATGGTGTATTTGAACCATATTCTGGTGTTCAAACAGGCATTTTGGTATTTACAAAGACTAATTCGGGCGGAACCGATAAAGTTTGGCTTTACAATATGGAAGCCGATGGATATTCGCTTGACAAAAAACGAGACAAAATCGATGCCGACAACATCCCCGATATTGTTTCTCGTTGGAATAATCTTGATGGCGAGCAAGAAAGAACTCCTTATGACAAGTCTTTCTTTATAACAAAGCAAGATATCGTCGATAACGGTTATGTCTTCAGTTTTAATAAGTATCACAAAAAAGAAATCGTTAAAAAAGAGTATCGTCCCACTGTGGATATTATAAAATCAATTCAGGATTTGGAAGAACAGTTCAAAGCTGTTATGGAAGAAATCGAGAAAGGACTAAAATGAAAAGATTTTCTCTTTATGGTTTAATCACAATAATAAGCGTTCTTGTCAGACAATTCGTTTTGCCTAATCCATTTGAATGCTTTGGAGATGTGGCGGTCCTTTATAATTGGATTGCAGAGCCTTTCCTACACATTGCGGCATATACCTTGGTTGGTTTAATCTACTGCAAAGGTTCATTCCCTGCTTGGGGAAGCATTCATTATCTTTTAACGTATTCCGCTTTAGTGGGCATACTTTGGGTGTTTGGAATTTTCTCTTTCGCTTGGTGGTGGATTTTGCTTATAGTTGTTGCGGCTATTGCAATTATTATAGGTATTGGTTGGCTTACAAATAAATTATCATTGGGATAAATAGTTATGAGAACGAAATTAGAAAATATTTGTAAAGGATACGTAAAAAACATTGCACAAAAGGATTTGACGAATCATAACGGATGCTTTCCGATATATGGGGCGTCAGGTTACATAAAAAACATTGATTTTTATATTTCTGATCGTGAATATCTTGGTGTCGTTAAGGATGGAGCTGGTGTTGGACGAGTTGATAAATATCCCGCTTATTCCTCCTTGCTTGGTACAATGCAATATATTGTACCTAACAATGATGTGGATATTAATTATTTGAAATACCTTCTTATATCGTTACATTTGGAAAATGACGTTTCTGGAGCGGCTATTCCACATATCTATTATAAAAACTATAAAAACACTGATGTGAATATTTGTTCTTTTGAAAAACAGATAAATATTGCCAAGTGTTTGGATGATATAAACCACTCTATTTCTCTTGCCAAAGAACGTCTATTAGCTCTTGATGAGTTAGTGAAATCACGATTTATCGAGATGTTCGTAAACAAAGGCTTCCCTCAAGATTTATGGAAGAATGTTGTTTATATAATAAACGGAAAGGACTATAAAAAAGTCCCCAATGACAATCAAACCTATCCCATATATGGAAGTGGCGGATATATGGGAATACGCTGTGATAAATATCTTTGTAACGAGTATTCTACCATAATCGGAAGAAAAGGCAATGTTACAAATCCGATATTTGTTACAGAAAAGTTTTGGAACGTCGATACTGCTTTTGGAATTGAAGTTGGTGAACGATTAAATCCATATTATTTCTATCATTATACTCTTACTGTAGATCTATCATCGATGGTATCAGGGGCGGCTATTCCAAGTTTAACAAAAACTGATTTATTAGCATTATCAATTCCTATTCCACCTATTGAACTACAAAATGAGTTTGCGGAGTTCGTTAAACTGATAGATAAATCGAAATTTATCGTGCAGCAGCAAATTAAAGACTTGCAGGAGTTGTTAGACTCTAAAATGGACGAGTATTTTAGATAATCTTTACTTTCTGCACCAAAAACCGATTAAAATCTTTACTTTTTGAGAAAAATACTTATAATAAAGTAAAGATAAGGAGAATTGTATGATTTCTTATGAAGGACTGAATCGTTTACTGAAAGATAACGGTTTGAAAAAATCCGACTTAACTGTTAAGCTCGGAATATCTTCTCGAACAATCGCAAAAATATCTAAAGGCGAAATGCTTTCGGATAAGGTTATTTTGCGTTTGTGCGACTTTTTCAAGTGCAACAAAGAAGATATTTATACCGAAATATGCGATAACAAGATTTTACAAGCCCTACGAGAAGAAAAAAAGGCAAAGCTAAGTGGCGGATTGTATCACGAAACGCAAGTTAGACTTACTTATAACTCCAACCGCATCGAGGGCAGCAAACTTTCGGAAGATCAAACGCGTTTAATCTTTGAAACAAACACCATCGGAGCAACAGAAGGTGTTCCCGTGGACGATATAATTGAAACGGCGAATCATTTCCGTGCCGTGGATTACGTTATTGATTGTGCAGAAGAACCATTAACCGAAGAAATCATCCAAAAACTTCATAAAATACTAAAAACGGGAACGAAAGACTCTTATCTTTCTTGGTTTAACGTAGGAGATTACAAGCAAAAAGCAAATATCGTCGGCGGACAAGAAACCACTCCCCCCTCTAAGGTTGCTGCAGCAATAAAAAAATTACTTGCTGAATACGCAAAAAAAGACGTTACTATATATGATATTATCGAATTCCATCGTTCTTTTGAAAGAATACACCCTTTTCAAGACGGAAACGGGCGTGTAGGAAGACTCATTTGTTTCAAAGAGTGCTTGAGATTTAATATAGTTCCATTTATTATCGAAGACGGCAAAAAAATGTTTTATTATCGTGGCTTAAAAGAATGGGATAATGAACGAGGATATCTAACCGATACTTGTCTTGACGGACAAGATACTTATAAATCAATGCTAAAATACTTCGGAATTGAATTTGAGGGGTAAAATATGAATTTTGATTTTTTGAAAGATAGGTTCTTATTCAAACAACTGTATTCATTTTGTAAAGATGCAGAAGATTTCGTTGTATCTCATACCGATTTGTCGGCTGTATCGCAACGAAAAGCGTTAGAATGCGGTGTTAAGTATTTTTACACTTCTAAACACGGCGGATATCCGGAACACGCAAGCCTTTTTTCACTCATTCAAGATGAGCAGTTTTCGTCATATATGGATGCCACTATCCTATCCGGTATTCACCTTATAAGACAGGTCGGAAACAATGCTGCACACGGCGAAAACGTTACGAAAAACGAAGCTTTGAACAGTTTGGAGGCTTTGTATTATTTCTGTGCCGAATTACTTAAAACGTTCGGTGTAATTAAAGGATATAATAAGTTTGATAGGACTGTTTACGTCAAGAAAACCGAGCCCGTCGTAGAAACTGTTGAAACTATAGAACAAACACCAGTTGAAGTTAAGAAAGAAGATCTTAGCGAACTTAAATGTGAAATCGGTGATAATACTAAATTCCACTCTGCAACGAATTTCACCGAAGCAGAAACTCGTAGAGTTTATATCGACAACGCTTTACGTGAAGCTGGCTGGAAAGTACACGATATTAAAGGCGCAATAATGCCTAATACCGCTTGTATAGAAATCAAATTAGAAGGAATGCCTAACGATGAAGGTGTCGGATATGCCGATTACGTTCTTTTTGACAATGATAATAAGCCTTTGGCTGTTGTGGAAGCAAAAAGAACTTCTGTTGATCCGATAAAAGGCAGTCAACAAGCAAAACTATATGCGGATTGTATCGAGCAAAAATGGGGAGTTCGTCCCGTTATATTCTATACAAATGGCTATGAAATATGGATTGTTGACGGTTCGGGTTATCCCTCTCGCCGTGTTTTTGGTTATTATTCAAAAGACGAGCTACATTCCCTCATCGTTCGTCGCGGCTTAAAACAGATTACAGATACGAGAATTGATCCTAACATTTCCGATCGTCCATTCATACAAGAAGCAGCAACAGCTGTGTGTGATACTTTCAATAAAAAACAACGCAAGGCACTTATTGTCATGGCTACGGGAACGGGAAAAACTCGTTGCGCCATATCTATTGTTGACGTTTTGCAGCGTGCAAATTGGGCAAAGCATATTCTTTTCCTTGCAGACAGAACCGAACTCGTTAAACAAGCTAAGAACGCTTTCAAAAAGCATTTACCCAACTCTACGATTTGTGCAATTTCAGAAACAAAAGACGAAGATAGAGATTTCAATGCGAGAGTAATATTGTCAACGTATCCTACTATGTTGAATTTGATTGATTGTGAAGATCGCGTGTTTGGTATCGGTAAATTCGATTTGATTATTCTCGATGAATGCCATCGCTCGGTTTACAACAAATATCAAGCAATAATAAACTATTTTGACAGTTTGTTGCTCGGCTTAACTGCTACACCTCGTGAAAAAGTTGATGATTCGACTTATGAATTGTTCAATGTTCCTAAAGGAGAACCTACTTTTAACTACGGTTTTGAAACGGCAGTATCAGAAGGTTTTCTTGTTGATTATGCTAATTTTGACAGCACACCCGATTTGTTAAAGTTTGGCTTAAAGTACGATGATCTTTCAGACAGTGAAAAACAACGTTACGAAGAAGCATTTGCAGATGAAGAAGGTAATTTTCCTAGGCAAATAGATAACAAAATGTTCTACAAGCATATTATGAATATCGGAACTATCGACACGGTAATTCAAACGCTTATGAACGACGGCTTACATATAAACGGAGGAGAAAAACTCGGTAAAAGTATCATTTTTGCATACAACCATAATCACGCAAAGGCAATAGTTGATAGGTTTAACGCACTTTACCCCGAAAAAGGCAGCGAATACTGCAAGCTTGTCGATTATAGCGTGAATTATGTTTCTACCATCATAGACGATTTCAAAGAGCCTTCAAAACAACCAACCATTGCAGTATCTGTTGATATGCTTGATACTGGCGTAGACGTACCTGAAGTCTTAAATTTAGTTTTCTTCAAAAAGGTATTCTCGCTAATTAAATTCTGGCAAATGATCGGCAGAGGAACTCGCGTTTGCAAAGAATTATATCCTCTTTCACCGTCAAGAGAGTTTTTTGAAAACCCCGACTTCACGGATGATACAAAACAAGACTATTCCGATAAGCAAGGATTCTACATCTTTGACTGTTGCGAAAATTTTGCCTATTTCAAAGAACATCCGAAGGGAAAAGACGGAAACAAGTCCCTCTCTCTTACACAAAAGATATTCTCTTTGAAACTGGACTTGGTTTATGAATTACAACGCTTAACTCACCAAGAAAATCCTGAACACAAGGCTTTTTACGATAAATGGAAAGCTGAAGTATCAAGTAGAATAAAGAACCTTAATCGCAATCTAATTAATGTTAAGCATAATTTGCAGTACGTTGATAAGTATTCTGCTGATGAAACATGGGATTATATCGGCATTCTTGATCTCAAAGAGCTTAAAAAGCAAATAGTTCCGCTTATCGAGTCAAAAGATGATGTTGAAACTGCCAAATCTTTTGATTTATCGGGACGTTTTGTGCCAAAAGCAAACTGCAATACGTATACCTAAGCCCGAGGCGAGTAACTTTCTTAAATCCGTTCTTTTCCTCGAATTTTTTCAACCAATTTAACATTGTGTGTGGAAACAACGGTTCTCTGTCGGTGCCAGAAACAATATAATACATATCTTTACGGTTATCGAAGTTTTCATCGGCTTCTCTAAACCAAGAGGCATAATCCGTTAAGTCTTTTATTAAATCATCCGTGAGCGATAGGTTTCTAAATAGAACCCCCCGATTTCGGAGGTTCTATTTGGTTTTTATGGGAAAAATTGGCAAATAGCTTTTTGTAAAATACTATACCGAATTTAGTTTTTGCGGTGCGTTTAATAATCGCTTGTTCAGCGGTTTCGGGAGAATGTCATGTTTTAATCTTTTTTGCAATCGGAATGTTTAAAGATTTAACATTCCAATTGCTTTTGTTATTCAATTAGTTTTCACTTTCGCCATTCTTTTCTTCATCGGGAGCTGTCTCGTTTGCTGTCTTCTTCTTGAACATATTATTTATCATATCGATAGTTAAAATATTCTTCTTGAAGAGAATAAGCAACGCTATTCCTCCACTAATAACTATTGCAATGCTTATGCTTATTCCTGCCCAAGCACCTGCGGATAACCCGTTTCTAACAATTAAGAATGAGCCTACTGCATCTCCGTGAGAAGAACGAATGATGATTTCGTGTTCACCCTCATCAAGACCGGATAGGAATTCATTTGAAAGCGTTATTTTGACTTCGCCCTCTTCAATTGAATAATTAGAAGAATCGATTTCGACGCCGTCAACAAGGACGGTTTCAAAATCTTCTATGCTTGAATTGGATTTAAAACTCAAGCCGCCCTTCTTTCTGTTCCATTCTTCATTCATCCCCTCGACAATCGAAGGTGCAAGTTTGGGAAGGATAACGCTATCGCTTGCGATAATATTCACGCCGTCTTTATCACCAAAGCACTTGTTGCAACCGAGACACATGAAGTATTCGATATTTCCAGCAGATGTAACCGTTGCTTCAACCCTTTCAACCTTAACAATGCTACTGTGATTTGTAAAATCAAATTCTCCATACGCCTCTTTGCACTTCGAACAAATTGCTTTAGAGCAACAAGTTGCTTGTTCTCCGTCTTCATAAGTAACGTGGTGAATGTGACCGGTTGCAGGTTCTATTTCAAAACCGCAAACGGTACATAAGATTGCATCATCTTCCGTTACTTCACTTCTGTTTGGAGTATGTGCCACAACATCTGAATGATTCTCACAGCCATTTCTTGTACATTCATGCCAATGACCCTCATCGGAACAGCACCACTCTCCTGTAAAATCGTGTCCCAGCTCGGGAACAACTACACTCAATAGCACATTACCATTAGCATCGAAATATGTTCCGCAAGTGCTACATTCTTTATGACCTTTAACTCCGCTAGTGGTACAAGTTGCAGGAAGTTCATCTATCCATTCACCAAGAGCGTGTGCATCGGAATTAATTGCTATTGTTAGATTTGCCAGGATATTTCCGTCGCTATCAAAGTTCTTTTCACAATATTCGCAGGTGTTATGTCCCTTAACTCCTGCTGTAATGCAAGTTGCAGGCACTTCATCAATCCATTCGCCGAAAGAGTGCTCTCCTATAATAACAACCCAGCTGTTGAAGTTTTCGATGGGCTCTATATCATCTACATTTTCGAACTTATTCTCACAACCGCTACAAGCATAATATGCCTTTCTACCATTAACTAGGCAGGTGGCTGAAACCTCTTCGACATATGTCAAATGGTGAATGTGACCGGTAGCAGGAGTAATTATATAACCACACACCGAACATTTCACAGGTTCTTCTTCTGTTGCCGCTTCTCTGTCCGGAATATGTGTGCTTTCATCCGAGCGATGAGTGCATCCGTTTCTAATACACTCATGCCAATGTCCTTCTTGTGAAGTCGACCAAGAGCTACTGTAATTGTGGTTATCGTTTATAGAAAGGATGATATCGTCTATAACAAGTCCTTGACTATCAAAACTCTTTTCACAAAGGGTACAAACATAGTGTCCTTTTGTGCCTGTACTTACACAGGTCGCAGGAACTTCCGCTACCCAATCACCTAAGCTATGCTTCGTTTCATCGTTAGGAATAATTAGATCCTGAATCTCGCAATTATCGACATCGAAATATTTACCGCATAAACCGCACGTAAAGTGTCCCTTGATACCGGCACTACTGCACGTTGCAGGACTTTCCTCTATCCATTCACCAAAGCTATGGTTGGTTAGATCCTTAGGGATAACGATATCAAGAATTTCACTGTTATCATTATTAAAATGCTTTCCGCATACAGTACAATCTTTATGAGCCTTTATGCCCTCCTTTGAACAAGTTGCAGGAAGTTCCTCTATCCACTCGCCATAAGCGTGAGTTCCCTTTACTACAACCCAACTGTCAAACTCTTGAATGACGGTTGTGGCATTGATATCCTCGAACCTATCTGTACAACCGCTACACGTATAGTAAGCCTTTGTACCGTCTTTCAAACAGGTAGCAACTGTTGCGGAAACATATGTCAATTTGTGAACATGACCGGTTGCAGGTGTGATAATATATTCGCAATCCTTACATTTTACAGGAACATATTCACCGGGAGCATCTCTGTCGGGAACGTGTGCGCTTTCGTCTTCACGATAAGAACAACCTATTTGAGTGCATTCGTGCCAGTGTCCCTCGCTCGAATAACTCCAGTCGGTGCTTACATTATGATCTACAAGAGCAATAATTAAATCTGTTAGTACATTTTTATTTAAATCAAAGTTAGTCTTACAAACGGAACATTGATAGTGTCCCTTAACACCGGTTGCAATACAGGTTGCAGGTACTTCCGTTACCCAATCGCCGTAGTTATGACCGTTTGCAGGAATAATTGCTTCCGCCTGCTCTTTACCATCATTACAACGAGTACAATAACTACCGCCGACTACACCTGTATCAGTACAAGTTGCATCCTTGTGAGCAATTGAGCCATCGCTATTATGTCCTAATGGTTCAATAGTCTTTTCAGCTTCGGCTTTGCCATCGTTACAGAGAGTACAGTATGTACCCCCTACAATGCCGTTATCGGTACAAGTAGGATCTTTGTGAGCGATTGTACCATTGTAGTTATGTGCCTCAGGGTTAATGGCAATTGTTAAATCATCAATCTCATTGCCATCATTGTCAAAGTGCTTACCGCACAAGGTACAATCTTTATATCCCTTAACACCTGTTGCAATACAGGTCGCAGGTACTTCCGTTACCCAATCGCCGTAGTTATGACCGTTTGTAGGAATAATTGCTTCTGCCTGCTCTTTACCTTCATTACAACGAGTACAATAACTACCGCCGACTACACCTGTATCAGTACAAGTTGCATCCTTGTGAGCAATTGAGCCATCGCTATTATGTCCTAATGGTTCAATAGTCTTTTCAGCTTCGGCTTTGCCATCGTTACAGAGAGTACAGTATGTACCCCCTACAATGCCGTTATCGGTACAAGTAGGATCTTTGTGAGCGATTGTACCATTGTAGTTATGTGCCTCAGGGTTAATGGCAATTGTTAAATCATCAATCTCATTGCCATCATTGTCAAAGTGCTTACCGCACAAGGTACAATCTTTATATCCCTTAACACCTGTTGCAATACAGGTCGCAGGTACTTCCGTTACCCATTTGCCGTAGTTATGAGCATTAGGGTTAATTGGTATAGTCAAATCGGTTATTTCCTTACCCTCGGCATCAAAATACTTTCCGCAAATTGTACACTCTCTATGAGCCACAACGCCTGTGTTAATACAAGTTGCAGGTTTTTCATCGTTCCAAACACCTTCATGAACGTGCGGTTCCGATAGAACGGGAAGCTCGAAAAGTGCGTATAAATAGCCCGCAACATCCATTGTTTGCAAAGCACTTCCGTAGCCATAAAGGATTATATTGTCCGCCTTTAAGCTATACAGGCTAGCCGATTGCGGAACAAGTAAAACAGCTAGGTAATATTCAACACCTTCCTGAATCCTTTCAGTCTTTTCGACTAAACCGTTAAGGCTAGTTTTTCCAAGATCGGGATTGGTACTTAAGTAGAAATAATATCCGTATTCATCTCCGCTAAACCACTGCAAGCATTGATTGACATGTGTAACAGATATATCTTCTGCATAATTGCCAAACATGTATCCGCTTAAATATAGGGTAATGCTTGTCAATTCAATCTTGCGAGTATAACCGCAGACATTGCAGGTATCGTCAAAGTCGTCATCGAATATATGTTCACTTTCCTCACCTTGAGCGAAGCAATCACAAGAAAGCCAGTGAACAGATTCGTTGTAATAATACCTGCCATATTGGTGAACGTGATCTTCTTCAACAAGTTCTTGAAGTACATACGTTAATAATACTTCGGTATAAGCATCGTTATATCCGATACTATTAAATACAACATTACCGTTAAGCTTGAATGTATCTGCAGTCGTTCCTACAAATGTATGCGTTTCATCGACCTTTATTTGTATAGCTATGTAGTATCGAGTATTTAATGCAAATGTTAAATCGGGCGTAGCGGTTGCATCGAATCGGGTCAAAGATTCACCGTATAAGATATCGATATCTAAAATCTCAACACCTGTATCATTAACCGCCTCAAGACTTAAATCAGCAATCTTTTCGCCTAATTCATATCCCTTAAGTGTATACTCTATACTATTAACCTTTTTGATTTGTCCCTCTCCCGTAAGCTTAGGAAGAACAAATATTATCATATATTTATTACCGCTAATTGATGAAATAAAGCTAGACTCCGTGCCACTTAAAGTAATCGAAGGAGATTCGGCAAAAGTATATCCGTCGGAAAGCTTGACCGTCATGACAACAGCGTACTCAGGTCCGGACAAGAAATACGATGAGAATTGCGTCATAGAACTGCTTGTCAATTGACCATCGGGAGAATAGAATATTGCTTCGAGGCTTATAGAATAACCATTTTCCTCGTCTGAGAAAATGTACTTCTCATAACCTTCTGCTACAGTGATTGTAACCCCGCCAGCAGATGCATCAAGCTCATAGCCCGAAAGAACAAATTTCAAAGAAGAAATAGCAATCGTGCGTTCATAGCCACAATCGTTACATTTAGAATCACTCTCATCATCATAGTTGTGATTACCATAAATCTTGTGGCCACAGGTTTCACAGCTCTTATAGTGTTGAGTTTCCGAGTCTGTTAGAGGTAACCATTCGCCATATGTATGTGTATGCTCTAGTGTGGGTAGCTCGATTAAAGCATAGATACCGCTATATCCGGGGTAAAGAATAAACTGTGATATTACGATGTTCTCCATTCCCTTTATTGATAGATCATCCGCAGTGAAGCCATAGAAGTCATAACCTTCTCCTGCCAATATGAGAATTCGGATAACGTAATACTTGCTATCGGAGAACAGTTCTCCACTTGAAGGATACGACGTTCCTTGAACGTTGAAGACAAAATCCATACTTGCGTCGCTAACTGCGTAATCGGCACCCAAGGTAATTGTCGCATTCTCGATAGCGGAATCTATCTCATAACCGTTAAGCTCTAACTCTATATCGGGCATGGTTTTTATATCACAATCACCCGAAAGAGTGGGTAACTTAAAGTAAGCGTAACCGTATTGATCGCCGTCATCCACATAATAGGTATCGAAGTACATTGCAATACCCACACCGTCAAGGTATATATCCTCATTGGTCAAGTCTGTAAGGCGATATCTTCCGTCATATGCCTCAATCCATACGATGAGCCAGTAATCGGTATCGGGACGGAAATAACCACCTGTTGCAGTACAATAATTGCCGTTTTGACTATTATGTCCGTCGGCGTTCATTTCCGCAAAGTGCATATCTAAATCTGTAATTATTCTCCACCAGTAATCGGCATAACTTACAGTGCTATAAGAGTTGCTTTCCCAATACAAGCCCTCGGCTTCGTCGCTCAAGTCAACCTTAATATCGGTTATTTTTCCGCCTATCACGTAATCGGAAATGGAGAATTCGATATTCTCGGGCAATTTTTCACGAACATAACCACAGCCATCGAAATTACAGGTACAATCGCTACCGTTATCATAGGTGTGATAACCGGCTTCGCTATAATGACCGCAATCCTTACAAACCTTAACGTGATAACTACTATCGTATTGTATTACGTAAGTATGGGCATCGGGATTCTTTGCTATTGCCAAATCGCTAGCAGAGAGTTCTTTTCCCTCTTTATCAACCGCTTTGCCACAGGTTTCGCAGATATAGTGTGCAACGGTTCCCTCTGTACCGCAGGTTGAAGGTACTTCATCAACTTTGTTCTCCTCGTTCCAAGTATGAACATGAGGGAAAGCGAGTGCTTTAAGTTTAAAGGTTACCATTATATAGCAGGAGTCATAGAGTATAACGTCTACAGCCGTTCCATGTCCTTCTAAAACTATATCGTTAACGGTCAAGTCTTTGTAGAAACAATAATCCGATGAGGATGTATCAAGAAGTACTGCGAGATAATATTCAATTCCCGTTGACAGATAGTCATATTTAGATAGAGCGCTTCCGCTGTCACCGTATCTAACAGAGATGCTTGTTCCAATATTGAAACCAGAACCGAAACTATCAATATCTTCTAATCTAGTATCGGTATGACTTACAACAATATTTCTTGCATATCCGTCATACTCATAATTATCCAAATAAAGTGTTACGTTCTTGATAACGTTTGAAGAATCATAACCGCATTTGGTACATTTAAGAGATCCTTCAACAAAGATATGCTCTTCTACATTGCATTTCATTCCGCATTCACAACCATACCAGTGATGATAAGAGTCATATCCACCGTAGCCCGAATAGAAATAGTGTGTATGCTCAGGCTCTGTAATATCTAGCAACGAGTAAACAACATTCAACTGTTTTCCTTCGGCATCAAGGAGTTTAAAGTACTCCAATTCATAAGTACCGTTGATCTTTAATCCGCTTTCTGTTAAATTGATGAAAGAATAGTTTTCTTTAGCCGTTAGGATTATTTCTATTCTATACGTTGTATCCTTGCTAAATGTTAGGTCGGGAGTGGATGCCCTGTCAAAATTAGTTCCGTTATAAGTTATAGATAAAGTATAGTCTTCGATTCCCGTAATCTTTACTGGGGTTAAGCTTAAATCTGAAAGCTTTTCATCAAGTTCATAACCTGTAAGAGCACACTCGACATCGGTAATTCTGCTTACACCGTCATCTCCGCTTAACACGGGAAGCTCTGCCATAACCATAAGATAGCCACTGCTAACCGTTGTCGTTAATGCCGACACTCCGTCAATTTTGATATTTTCGGATAAAATGCTCTCAAAGTTATAGTAGTATGAATTGTTGTTATCATTGGTATAATATATAGCCGGTGCCAAATAGAACATTATTATATACTTTTCGCCTGCGAGAATTCTGGAAGTGTCATAAGCGTCAATCTCAATGCGATTGGTTATTTCACCGTCAAGCAAATAGTAATAATCGATAATTTGGAGTGCATATTGTCCTTCTTGCGTGAGAATGTACATCTCAGAGCCTTCAGAGGGGGTTATACCAACTCCGTTAACGGGTTTACCTAATTCGTAATCGGAAAGGTTAAAGTTCAATTCTTTAACGTAAAGATTACGGATATATCCGCAGTCGTTACAAGTAAAGTCGTTATCGTCATCGTAAACGTGTTCCCAACTTGCGGAATAATCGTATTCACCGCATACACTACATTCTTTGTAATGCGAATCTTCTCCCCAACTACCCCATATCCAGGTATGTTCATGTTCTCCAAGTATCGGGAGATAGAAATAATATTCAACCGCACCGCACTTACCTTCACAATATATGTCATACCAATAAGCAGTACATACGGTGTCACCCACCTTTAACGTAATACTATCCTGATCGTAAGAGGCGAAGTCGTATCCCTCGGGTGCAAAAACAGTGATTTTTATGCCATAACTTGTTTCCTCTTCAAAAACACCGGAATAGAAAGACGCATTCGATGAATAGGAATTTTCAATCATGAGGATTGTATGATACTCTAATGCCCATGTTCTATTAATACCGGAAGGTGCTACTTCGAAATTTAATACAGTATTCTCGGTGATATCTTTTGTCAATATACTCTCCCCAAGAGTATAGTTGCCGGTCAGCTCGAACTCAATATCGGGCATCTGGTTTAACTCCACGACTTCGCCTTCGAGAATAGGAAGCTCAAAGTATGCGTAGACATATCCCCAATCTTCCGACTCAGAATAAACATATATAGGGTATCCGAGTCCTTCTATATAGACATTACCTTGTCTAAATCCGTCAAAGAAGTGATCATCGTCTGCTTCCAAATATAACGCCACCCAATAATTGGTATTCGGGCGTAAATAGTTGTTAACCTCAACATAATTAACAGTATTATCGAAGGAATCGAAGGACCAATAAGAATAAATGGTGCTATTATTGGTGCCATCTGTCATGTAATCTTCAAAATCGGTAATAATCCACCAATAGTACCCGCAAATCTTATCGTTATCCCAGTTGATACCGAAGTTATTTTCGTCGGAAATAACTTTAAAGTTTTTGGTGTTTCCTCCGACCTCATAACCGCTGAGTGTGAAATTTAAACGAGGTTGGTTGTCGGTAATTATCGGAGTTGCTGAAACATATCCGCATCCGTTACAGGTATATTCGCCAGAATTATAGCTGTGTTGTGAATAGTTTATTTTCGTTTTTTCACAAACAGTACACCTCTCCCAGTGTCCGTCAGCATCATAATCGGTAGTTAGAAGGTGTTGTGCTTCGTCCTTTTTATCACCGCACACACTGCACTCGTGCCAGTGATTTTTGTCATCAGAAAACCAAGTTGTTTCGTCGTAATTATGAGTTATGGTACGAGTATAACCGCAACCGTCGTTACAATCCGTGTCACAATCATTGTCAAAAGTGTGTTTGAAATTTGTATTCGGTTTTTCAAAACCGCAGGTACTACACTCGTACCAGTGGTTTGTATCGTTGTTTTTATATACAAAATAACATTCTTCCCAACCATCACCATCTACAATTCCGCAAACAGTACAAACTCTTCCGTGCTTATAAACACCGTTTTGATACTCGGTTTCATAGTTGTCCTTATTGTTTTCGGTAAAAATATGGTCAGCGTAATCTGTATACCCGTCACAATATTTACATTTATGAACGTGTCCGTTTCCATTTTCACTTTCTACCCAAGTAGTTGTATCATAATCGTGCACAAGCCCTTCTGTGCGTGGGCAATCACAAACAGAACAATTAGTTGAACAACCATGCTCATATATGTGTTCTTCCTTAACCCCTTTGCCAATTAATTTGCACATATAGCACACTATTTCATGGTCTTCATCATATTGAATGTACTCGATTTTCTCACCCTCGGGATACACAAAATTATGTTCAAGCTGTGATCCTGATTTGCTGAAAATATTATTCTCGTCTTTTTCGCAATGACCGCATACGCAAGATTTATAATACCAAGCATTATCGAGGCAGGTCGCAGACTTATATATGTATGTATCTTTCTCAACTTTCTGATCATAGGTATGCTCGACCTTGCTTACCTCCACTCCGCAAACGGTACAGGTATGCCAATGGTAGCTTTCATCGGAGAAATACTCTTCAGATTCTATATGTTCTGTTTTGCTTAGTGCCTGTCCACATACCGAACAAGAATGCCAATGATAACTATCATCAGAGGAATAATCCTCAGATGCGGTACACTCGGTCAATACTAACTTAACATCACAACCGTCGTCGGCACAAGTATACCAGTGTTGATATTTACCGTCGACCTCTCCACTTGCATAATTACCGCTACTTAAGTGGAAAGTGCCATCAATGTAATAATAATTCATTACAGTGTCACCCACCTTAACTACGTGGTCACTGCCGGTTAAGTAGAGATAGAGATTGGTATCTTCGATTTCTGCTGAACTTGAGGGATACCACTCCACTCCGTCTACTTTTACATTCTTTCCTTCGGGATTAGCCACAACAAGAAGGTTAAGTTCACTATCGCCACTATTAACGGGTGTGAGGTTAAAAGAGGATTTTTGCGATCCGCTGTCGTCCAATCCACCAATAGCGTTTACCGAACTTTCGGTAATCTTAATTTCACTTCCGCTTATTCCGTAACCCGCGGTTGAGCCGTCAGAGCTGCCGCCTAATGCATATACGGTTGCACTACGTATTACAATGCTACTGTTTCCGCCCGCCAATTGACCATGACCGATACCATTGGCATCCTTACCGCCAATTGCAGAAACGACACTGCCTTCTATGGTAATAGAACTGGGACTTCCGACACTTGCATTATATCCTGATCCGATTCCGGCACCTTTATCTCCACCTACAGCCAATATGTTAGAATTGCCAATAGAGATAACAGTGTAAGTGGCACTCATTCCGCTACCGCTACCGATTCCGGCAGCACCGGAACCACCATATGCGTTAATAGTTGCATACCATGAAATGTAGATTGTGCCCACTGTACCGTTATTGGCAGAACCAATTCCTGCCCCACCGGTTCCGCCATAAGCATTAAGTATACCCGATGCAGAATCGCTACTTATACCCTGTATAAAGGTTGTATCATCATTTGTTGTTGTTCCTACGATTTGTAAGCCTGCACAACCATAACCGCTCTTTAAGGTATTTACGGAACCACTAGCCAGATAAATGTAAACTCTTGCATATCCGTTAACCAAAAGCGCAGGCATGGGATTGTCCGTAATTTCGGAAACATCGATATAGACATTGTTGAGGGTAACCTCTGCACCGTCAGCATTGATTACTATTCTATCCGTTGTGGGAAGCCCGGACGAGTTTATTGTCATAGGAGTATCGGACAAAATAGTCAATACGCCATCGGCATATGTATAATCCGTTCCGATAGTAATTGTATCATCTTTCGTTGCAGTCACAGTGAACGCCTTGGGTTCGATTTCGCTACCTGTAGCAGTACCCTGGGTAAAGGACTTGTTTTCGGAATCAAACTCATAATAATAATAGGAATCACCTACCCATACGCTATGACTGGTACCTGTAAGGTAAAGGTATACACTTGTATCGTTCGCAGAATGGGCAATAGGAACATAATAATCTCCGTCTATAGTGATAATTTTACCATTCGGATTAGCTAAAGTGAGAAGATATACCGAAACACCGTTGCTGTTGGTGGGTGCTTTCAGTTTGCTCGATATTCCGCCAATTGCATCATTCACGCTTGTATTTTTGCACACACTTGATTGCGTTGACAAAACCGAACCACCTTCGATTACAATACCGCCCATATGACCGTTGCCGGCAGGTCCTATTCCCGACGAACCGACACCCTCGGCAGTCACAGTTGCATTTACTATTCTGATATTTGCGTCATACGAAACAGAAGAAGAAAACGCACTCGGAGAACCGCTACCGATACCGGGAGCAGCACCGTAGTTTCCGTTGTTACTAGCAACACCACCGCTTGTGATTCTACTGCCCTTGGCGATGATAGTACAATCTTCTATAGTGATGTTTGTTACGCACATTGTAGCAAGATCGGCGCCCGAGCCTCTACCTGAGCCTATACCCGAAGCGTTTTGTCCACCATATGCATAAAGCGTACCGGTACCGTTTATAGTAAGAGATCCGTATGGACTATTCTTTTGGATACCAGCACTAGATTTTCCGCTCTTTGCATAGTTGATTGTGCCACTAGCAAGCGTGATAAGAACGTCGCCGGTGCTATTATCCGCCATGGATATTGCACTGTCACCGAGATTACTGGAATTATCGTAAGATTCCCAACTCAAATCTATATTTACACCTGCTAAAGTGATATTTGCAGAAACATCTTTT
This sequence comes from uncultured Christensenellaceae bacterium, assembly GCA_964561145.1. Classification (GTDB taxonomy): domain Bacteria; phylum Bacillota; class Clostridia; order Christensenellales; family CAG-1252; genus RUG14300. The sequence goes on along the minus strand of CAZLNZ010000028.1, from coordinate 3,010 downwards.
GCAATGAAAATCCTATCCGTTGTAGTTGCAGTATCGGGATCGACGTTAGATATCGTAAGATTAGTAGATGAAAGTATTGTCAATACATTGTAGGAAGAGTGTTTATTATCAGAAACCGATTTGATATTTTCTTCGTACTTATAATCGACATCCTTTTCACCACCGATAACAACAAAGGCACCGACGGTTACGCCGGAATCTTCCGCCTTTCCGCAACGCACACATTTACCGTTTTGATATTCGTGTCCTAAGGGTAAGCCTTTAGAATACTTTTCAGTTACATTACAAGTAGCACAGGTGTGTTGCATTACACACTCATTGCTACAAGTTGCATTGGATACAAGGGGCGATGTTCCCCAATCGTGACCGAGTGCATCGACTGTTTCTGTCTTTGTTCCTTCACAACCCTCTACTGTGCATTTATACGACTTAACGCCTGTTGTTGTACAGGTTGGTTCCGTTATAATAGTACAATAGTCGCTTTCTTCGCTCCAGCTGTGTCCAAGTGCCTCTTCTCCGTCAATAGTCTGCGTAGCATCGCAACGAGAGCATTCTTGATTCAATTGCTGTGCTTTTGTACAGGTTGCGTCGACACTACTTATTGTTGACCAATCATGTCCGAGTGCTGCATCTCCGTCTATCGTTTGCGTAGCATCGCAACGGGAGCATTTTTGATGCAGTTTTTGTGCAATCGTACAAGTAGCATCATCTGTTGTTTCTGTCACAAAATCATGTCCTAGGGGTTCTCCGGATAAAACACTTATCGATTCGTTACATTTGCTACAAGTGTAGTTCTTATATAAATAAGTCGTACAAGTAGCAGATGTTTGATCGTCCTCAACCCATTCGTGTTCACAATCGGAATAAATAAGTTCCAACTCGGCAAGCTGTATTACATTGGCACCTTGATTGGCAGAAATTTGTAGCATATAATATTGATAGCTCCTACTATTTTCCACCATGAACGTATATGACGTATAGTTTTTGTCTTCCATTGTCGTATCGTTGGAAACATTATCTATGGAATACCACGATGTGTCACTTCCGTTATATTCGGTAGCTCCGGCGAGAACCCAACTTTTAGGATTACGTCCGTTATACTTTTGATTGTCGTTACCGGTTACAAAGGTGTATCCGTAAACAACTATAGGCGTTTTAGCTTTAAAAATAACATTGACATAATTTCCCGCAGTGTAGTTAATACACCACTTTGAAAAAATGCCATCACTCTTCTTGCCGTCAAAAAGTTTATCTGCACCTTCACCGCTATTACCACCGCTTGAACTCTCCACTGTGAAAAATTGACCACTATCATATACAAAGCCAAATTCTGCTAGCTGTATATTTTCGCCTCCGTTAGACTTGTATATTACAAGCTTGTAATACTTATATTCACCTTGATTGTCTGTATCAATATCAAAGGAATACTTCGTTTTACTTGTCGCCTGTAAGACAGTATCATCATCGACTTGATCGAGTATCGTCCAATTTGAGGGTTCGTTTGCCGTACTATACTCGCTTGGCTTAATGTTTGTGTAATCAGGCTCATCGGTACTATTATAGCTATTACTTCCTAAAAGCACCCAGCTTTTAGGATTACGATCAGAATACGTTGCCGTATCATCACCAGTTGTAATGCTGTAGCCTGTAATTGTCACAGCTTGCGACGCTTCGAATACGATGTATGGGGTACGTTGGGAAGTTGAATCAGTATCGAAAGCGTGTTCAACAAAATACTTGGTTCCCGTATCTCCGTCCATAATGTCATTAATAGTATGACCGGCATTTCCTGTCAGTCCTGTTTTTACGGAAATGCTTATAACCGTGTTCTCCTGTGCATAAGAAGAGATGTTATCGAACAAAACACTCGATAACATCATCAACACTGCCATTATCACAATGGCACACATTACTGTAGTTATTGTTTTAATAGTCTTTTTCATAAAAATCGTTGTTTTTTGTTTGGTTATGGTCGATGAAGAGACCTCATTAATATTAATCATTGTTTGCTGTATTGCTATTTGAGTTGTTTGCCATATTATCCAAAAACAGTTTTATACCCTGTTTTATTAAACCTATCTGTGCCTTTAAATAATAGTCATCATTAAACAGTGCGTAATGAACACTTGCACGCACTAGAATAAATATTAAAGGCAATATTACATTATGCGGAATTCCTATTTTAGCTTCCATAAACTTGGCATACTCCGCATATCTCTTATTAACACCGTCAAAAAACTTTTTGCCGTATTCAACATATTTAGGATTTGTGTATACCTGATACATCAAACGATATTTCTTTCCATGTTTTTCCGCAGTCCAATAAGGAATCTCATCGATAAATGATTCTATATCCTCGGCACTTCTCGGTGCCTTTTTCAGGAAGTCATCCTCAACCTTCGCCATACAATACTCTGTAGACTCAACAATTAAGCTATCTAAATCATCAAAGTATGTATACAAGCTACCGGAGGCAACTCCACACGCTTTGCCCAATGTTTTTACACCAACATTTCCTAAGCCATACTCTGCATAGCAATCAAAACACTTTCTCATCAATTCTTCTTTCTTCTCGTTGTGTAACTTTTCGTTAAATACTCTCATAAAATCTCCACTGTACAGCTTTTATTATTTAATCATTCAATCAAATTATAACACAGAATTTTCTTCCTTGCAAGATATTTTAGGCCCCTTTTTAGTATTTAAGATATTTAAGTAAATTCACGATTACCGATCCCGTATATACTTTTAATGAAGTAATGTCTCATATTGACCTAATAATGATATTATGCAAATAAGGAGAATATAATTTGTAGACCTAGATATGATGCAGAAAAACTTCTTAAAGTTATACTTTTTGCTTTTATGGAGAATGGTTGTTCTTCTTTGAGAGAAATCGAAAAGTTATGTAAAACAGATACACGTTTTATTTGGCTTTTAGATGGTACAAAATTTAGGCTAATGCAAATAAATATAGTTGGGTTTGGAAAAGGAGTTGTTTAACAAGTAG
>CAZLNZ010000027.1:0-23352 GCA_964561145.1 uncultured Christensenellaceae bacterium | reverse complement strand
ATTTCCCAGGGTAAATTCCACCTCAAATTCCACTGTGGAATTTACTTTGGGAATTTACTCCTTTTTTGACTATACCTCATTCTTTATTTTTTATAGAATATTGACAATCGTAACCCTGCGGGTATATAATGAGTATGCTACGATTACGAATATTTCATTTTAGAGACCTATTACTTTTGGTAACAGGTGTGTTGTCCGTATACATATCTCTAAAATGGAATGTGATCGTAGCAAATCAGCGGAAACACACTTGTTATATATTCATTATCGAGTGTGAATTCGCACCCGATATTTTTATTTAGGAGGAAAGTAAGGATGAAATGTCCAAAGTGTGGATCGGAATTGGTCAAAAAAGATGACATTCTTGTTTGCGGAGGGTGTAAAGCTGCTTTTAAGATAAAGGCTCGTACCGATACGGGGTGTGTGTCGCTGACAACTGTAAGTGGTGTTAGTTCTAAGCCAGAGAATAGTACAAACAAAAGTGCAGAAACACCAAATGAACAACAGAGTGAAATCGAGCTTCTTAAGGCACGTCTTGCAGAGATGGAACGCAAGCAGGCACAAATCGAAAAGGAGAATCAAAACAAAATCGGGGATCGTGTAAAAGCTCTTTGGAAAAGCTTTAAAGGTAAAAAATGGGTATTCAGGACAATCCTTGCGATAGCTATTATAGTCACAGCTATAGTATTGATGGTAAGCTTTATCGGCGTACGTGGCGTTTACTATAATGTAAACGACCCTAACGAGTTTTATAGTTTTACAGCAGGTAAATACAAGCAGTATTATAATTTCTTGGGCGAAGAAATGTTTGATGAAGGAACTTGGAAAATAAAGGACAATACTATTTATTTTGCATATGAAAAAGAGTTGTTTGGAAAAATAGAGGATGAACAATATTTCAAAAGAGATGGATACGGGACTATATATATCGGAGACGACGAAGATTCGTTGTCCGAATATAAGCGAGTTCAGTTGAGCAAATACTCATCGTCTAACAAAAAAATCAAGGTTACGTTTGATGCAAACGGCGGAGAAGGCGGTTGCTCGAAGAAGATCAAGCTTGGTAGTATCTTAAAAGCACCCGAGGTAACAAGAGAAGGGTATCGATTCGTAGGTTGGTATACAGAACCAAAAGGATACGGATCAAGCAGTGGAGAAAGATTTAAAGAAGATGTTCGTATATGGGAGGAAGTAACCTACTATGCTAACTGGTATAGCGAGGATTGTGCTAAAGGCAATCACTCATTAGGTGATAATTGCACTTGTGTCGACTGCGGAGTGGTTGCACATAACTATGTAAACTGTATCTGCACTAAATGTAGCAAATCTAATCACAACTATTTTGATTGTATATGTACTAAATGTGGCCAATCCAATCACACATTGGATGAGAATTGTATTTGTGCTAACTGTGGTGGCGAATTCCATACTTTAGTCTACCACGCAGCTCAAGACGCAACTTGCACCTCGGTCGGTTGGTCTGCATATAAAACTTGTGCAAATTGCAACTATACCACATACAAAGAGATAACAGCATTAGGATACAAATTTGTCGATTGTGTATGTACGGAATGTGGTGATACAGCTCATATCCTGAATTCCAGCTGTATATGTATTGACTGTAAAGCGGTTGTACATAAATATATAGATGGTGTATGTACTAACTGCGGCGTAGAAAAACCATTATATACACGTGACGGAGATTATATCTATTTTGGCACATATCCCCAAAGTGCAGTATCGGGTCGCACATTGCAGTCCACATTAACATCGAAGGCAGGTACATTGCCAACAGCAAGCAATCCTACCAACTGGACAAGCTACGGTTATTACATTTCATCAACTGTGACCGATTTTATGTGGTATATTGACCTAACCTATGGTGGCGAACAATATAGAGGTGTCTACTTCACCTCCTATCGTCCCAGCTTTCCGATGTCTTCAGGATCCGCAGAGTATAGCAAACAAGATAACAACGGTTACTACACATCCACCGTCTATTGGTTTAAGTATGAGCCAATTAAGTGGAGAATACTTAGTGAAGAGGGAGGAGAGGCTCTTATACTTTGCGAAATGATAATTGATAGTCAAGAGTATTATGATAACTACAGCACACGCACAATAAACGGTTCACCCGTTTATGAAAATAACTATGCGTATAGTAATATTCGCTCATTTTTGAATGAAACCTTCTATAACACAGCATTCACAACACTAGAAAAGGACTTGATATTATTAACAGAAGTTGACAATAGTGCAAGAAGCACTAACCTTGATAACGATGCTACTTACTATAATGGTGGAGAAAGCGAATGTGCTTGCTCTAACACCAATGACTATATATTCCTTTTAAGTAAACAAGAGGCAACAAAATCGGCTTACGGCTTCAGCACAAGTGATTCCGATTATGACAGTTTAAGGCAAAAGAAAACTACAGCATATGCTCAGTGTCAAGGTGCTTCTACAAGCACCTATAGTAGCTACAAAGGCAACGGCTGGTGGTGGTTGCGCTCTCCCATTTATCGCAACTGCAATGACGCTCGTGACGTTGACTGCAATGGTGACGCTAGTAGCTACAGCAATGTTAACCTCACTAGAGGTGGGGTCGTTCCCGCTTTGAAAATTAAGCTTAATTGACAAGCGGAGCTTGTAATCTAAGCAAAATTTTTCTCAATCACAAATCACCGACCTACGAGAGGATAAGGGACTTTGTCCCCCCTCTCTAGGTCGGAATTGAGAAAAATCCTTAATCACACACCACACCACATAAAAAAACACCGGTAAAATACAAGATTAAAACCAAAAATGCACCAGCAATCTATATAAATGTCATGATTATGCGAAAGGAATGTGGTATAATTAAATAAAAAGGATATAAATGACAAAACTACTCTAAAAAACAAATTTTTTGGCGGATATATTATTATTTAGGAGGAATGTAAGGATGAAAAATATTGGAGGATTGTGCATCGCCCTTATCATCATCATGTCACTTTCACTATGTGCTTGTTCTATTATAAAGAACCATAATAGTTTTATAGTGTCATTTGATACAAAAGGGGGAAGTGAGATTGATCCTATTAGGGTAAAAAAAGGACAAAGTGTTACATTACCTGACAATCCTTATAGAGAGGGATTTATTTTTGAAGGGTGGTATATTGACCAAGACCTTTTGCACAAGTTTGCTGAGACTGAAAAAATTTCTGAAAGTATCACGCTTTATGCAAAGTGGACTTGTAATCATACTCCTGTTAACGATGATGCGATAGAGGCCGATTGTGAAAATACAGGCTTGACCGAGGGCACGCACTGTTCAAAATGTAAAGAAGTGATTGTTGAACAAGAAATTGTGCCCGCAAAAGGACATAACTATGGTGAATGGATAAATGAGATATCTGCAACTTGCACAGAAGCAGGGACTCAAAAACGCAATTGTTCTAGGTGTGGCGAAATAGAAACATCACCAATTGACCCACTCGGTCACGATTGGAAAGATTCTACTTGTAGTGAACCTAAAACATGCGTAATTTGCAAGGCCACGGAAGGATCGGCAAAAGGCCATACGGGTGGTACTGCTACTTGTGAATACAAAGCACGGTGTTCAGTCTGCAACGAGGAATACGGCGACCTTGCAGCTCATTCACTTACATATCATGCTCCATTGTCTGCAACTTGTACAGCAAATGGCAATGTTGAGTATTGGTCTTGTTCTAACTGTTATAGAAACTATTCCGATGCCGATGCGACAATAAAACTTGACGATGTTTTGATTCTTTCCTCTCATACCGGCGGTACGGAAATTAGGAATTATAAAGCACCAACCGAGCACGAAGAAGGTTATAGCGGAGATACATATTGCCTCGGATGCGATCGAATAATTTCGATTGGCGTTGTATTACCTTCAATTTCGAATATGCCTACCATCACCGTAAGCGATGCTGTTGTTGAGCAAGGCGAATTTACGGTGGAAATTATGATTTTCATAGAAAACAATCCCGGTATAGTATCATTAAAGTTTGATGTGCTGTATAGTAATATGCTGACAATTCAGTCGATAGAGTTTAACGAAAAATTCGGTGCATATGTAACAGCACCCTTTCCATATATCAACCCTCAAACATTTAATTGGATAAGTTTTGGAGAAGATGAAACTAGTAACGGTTATTTTGCTACAATAACGTTTTCTATAGATTCGGAAATCAAAGGAAATGTGGTTGCCGATATCTGCATCGTTTTAGATAATAGCAACATTTTTGATTCGGAAATGAATCTCGTCCAATTTGACACAGTAAATGCTACTGTTACGATAAAAAGATAAATATTCTGAAGGAGGCTTGAACAATGAAACGATTAACAAGAGTATTGGTGGTAATATTGCTACTTTCTGTGTTGTTTTGCACACTTTCTATGAACGTATTTGCTGAACAGCTTTCCTCGGGAGAAAATAAGAATCCTAACAATAGTATGGAAAATTCATGTGATGAGCACGAGCACGATGTCGAGTTTGACCCACTTGATTTTGATTATTCATCTTCTTCATTGGATACATATGATATTAATCGGGAAACGAATGATGATGAAAGTGACGAGATAACAAATTATATACTAAAAACAAAAGAAACGCCCGCAGGAACAGGAATTGCCGGTGATATCAATGCTGATGGTGTAGTTAATAATGTGGATGCAATTTCATTATATCGTTTTGTATCTAAGGAAAATGTTTCTGTCGATACTGACTCGTTGGACGTAAATGGCAACGGCACAGTTGATTACGAAGACGTTGTTACACTTTTCAGATATGTATCCGGTTGGACGAATATATCAATAGGATACGGATATGGTTGGGCACTCAAATGTGTTCATGAAATAGAGTATATACCTGCCGTTACTGCGTCTTGCACAAATGATGGAAACGTTGAATATTGGCATTGCAAGTCATGCGGTCTCGCGTTTTCAAGTACAACTTGTGAGAATGTCATATCGGATGCAGACATCGTTATATCTGCGTATTCAAAGCATACATTCGGCATGTGGGATGTGATTTCCACACCATCTTGTACAGAAAAAGGTTTGAAGCAGCGCACATGTACCAATTGTGCATACAACGAGATTGTTGAGCTTGATACTTTAGAACATAGCGTTGAGGTATATTATACAGAGAAAGAACCCACTTGTACTGAAGTTGGAGTGAAAGTGGGAATATGTTCGATTTGTGATAATCAAATTGAATTAGAAATTCCCGCTCTCGGTCATGAAACCGGAGACCCTATTGATACCATCGGAGAAATGTGTTTAGACCGTGCAGTCGGAACAATTAGTTGTGTAAAATGTGGTGAGGTGCTCAGCACATATGGTCACTACTATGTGACAACTATTGTGGATGCTACTTGCACAACTGATGGCGAAATAAGAAAAGAGTGCTCCCGTTGCCATGATGTTGAAATAACAGTTATTCCACATACGGGACATGTAGAAGGCTTTTTGACAACAGTAGAGAAAGCGACATGCACTGAAGCTGGTAGTATGGCAATCGGATGCTTATACTGCGATTACATATTTACAGATAGCATATATGAAACATCTATACTAGAACATGATTACATGATTAGCGAAGCGGAAGCACTTTATTTATTTTCTTGTAAAAACTGTTCGTATAGTTACACAATAGAAAAAACGGATATTGTTGTATATAAGATAACCCTTGTAAATCCTCTCAGTGAAGTGGAGGATGTTCTGTTTGTACAGCAAAATGATAAGGTTGCCCTTCCGTTATTATCGGCTAATGGTTATACGTTTTGTGGATGGTTTATAGATCAAACTTATGAAATGCCTTTTAATGAGGAATATATCGAAAGTGATTTGACGTTATATGCAAAATGGGAATTTCAAGGTAGTATAACAAGTGATAGTATCATTTTGGCTAATATGTCTGAAGATTTTTCTTTCACTATCAAAGTAAACGGATTGACCGAACTAGCGGATATTGAGAATTATTTGCTAATTATTGATGCTAAAAACAACATTGTCGCGGTGAAAGTAGATAACATTGGCGACGGATTTTTAAGAATCATACCGTGTGAACCGTATCAAAAAGGTGAGCTTTATAAAGTTTCCTTGAGAGGCGATACAAAATTCTCCGATTACGATGGTGAAGAATTATGGTTCACAATAAAAGAAGACAATACTAACAGTATATTTATTCATACAAATGTAGTTCAAATCAATAACGCCGATATTTTTGCCATCACGGAAGGTGATGAGGATGCTTGGTATCTCATGTTGTACGATGACATTTTGGATGTCAATAACTTCTTTGTTGTGTACGATGGTAATACAAGCAATATAATTCACTCGGGAAAAGTTTACGAAGAAGGTACATTCGGTAAGTATTATATATATCGTATTGATGAATTGACAGATGAGGAAATTCCGGAGGTATTCGTTGATATTGACATTCATTATGAGGGAGTAGCCGAGCTTGGCGATTTTATTCCGGATGAAAATATAGTTGAAAATGCAGAGCACGAGTTTTTACAGTCTGAATTATATCGCCAAATCGAAACAGCGGCTGTAACCTTTGCACATCTAAGTAGTGATGGAAAATATTATTATGACTACCATTACCCTAAAGTATCAACATCATTTAAGCGCAATGGGACGAAAATCATATTCACTTTCACGGTAGATGTTGTTTTTGGAAGATTGAATACAGACACTTATGAGGTCGAAGACCTCTATACGGTAACATTCATAATAAAAAATGAAACAACTTTTAATGTGAAAGCCGATGCAAAAAGTATAAATCAATATGAATTCATTTTCACCCCTATCAACCAAACAACGGTCGGGCTTTACGCTAAAGTTGGAAGAAAAGTTGTTAACGATGAAAGATTGAGTTTCTTCAAAGAAGTGTTTATTAAAGAGAAAAACTCTGGAGAAACAGGCAGACTTGACAATGTTACTGCCGAATATCAAAAAGAAACCACTCTTGGAGTTATCCCTCTTTTAGTTATCCCCGGTGTATCAATAAATGTTGAAGTTTACAATGTGTTTTCTTTTGAATCTATTGGCGAAATAGGATTAGAGGTTATTACGCAAATAGAGCCCTCAATAGGTATTGCCAACTATGGTAACGGCATTAAGGTAATCAAGGATTTCAGATATGATATGTCTGTTAATGCGTACGCACATGCAAAAATACAGGTATCAGATCGTTTGGGTGCCAAGGTCGATGTCAGTTTAATTGGAATGATACATGCTTCAGTCGGGATTGAGGTCGGTCCCTATGCCGAAGCAGGAGGATTGCTCAATGTAATAGTAGAATCGGGTACGGACAATCCCCTCAATTTTGGAGCAACATTTGGTGGATATGCTGAGGTCGGTGTAGGTGTTGAGGCGTATGCATCCCTGAAAATCACAACGCTTATTTTTAAGATAAAACTATATCAAAAACGTTGGACTGTTTTCAATAAATCATATGTTTTATTTTCTATAGGCAACAAAGAAATGCCTATCAAGTTTGAAACGGCTGAAGAACCCATTACAAAAAAGGCAGATATTTTGTATTCGTTCAATATTCTTGATTCTATTGGAACAAATGTTATATATCAGGATTTGAAAACAATGTTGACATCCACAAAAAATGTGAGTGTCGATTATGAAATAGTTGATCAACCTGAATATGTGACATTGAATAAAAATGGCGAGTTAATTTTAAACGAAAAAGTCGGTGATAGGACATATGTTGATCTGAGAATAAAAATTTCTCATAAAACATTGTTTAAAATTGTTGATGTAAGAATCTATATTGAACACGATTATGCGGATGAATTCACATGTCATGACAGAACGTGTCTATATTGTGGATATGTTTGCGAAGCAACTACGTCTCATAAATATTCGGAATTTGAAGAGGTATCTAAAGGTTTTTGTGCTCCCAATTCGTATTCTATGAGAATATGTTTTGATTGTCGCACTTGCGAATTTTCCGGAATTGATTTAGACAAGGACAATCATCATGATTACCAACTCGTTCCAGGAAAAAGTGTTGAACCTACTTGTACAGAAGATGGATACCTAACATATCGTTGCACAAAGTGCCAGCACGAAACACAAATTGCAGTTATTAAGAGTTACGGTTCACATGACTTGATTTGGATTGACGGCGGAGAAACGCATTATCAACATTGTCAACGTGTTGGATGCGGATACAATTCTGAAGCTTCACAACATGTAAGCAATACATCGGTAAGCTGTCTAAAAGATCAAACTTGTCAACATTGTGGACATATAATGGAATCCGCACTTGGACATGATTATAAAACTATAGATGCAAAAGAATCAACTTGTACAGAAAATGGTTACTATAATTATCGTGAATGCAGTAGATGCGGAGATAGAGTCGGGTACGCTGAAATACCTGCCCTGAATCATTCTTACTCAATACAGTGGAAATGGAACGGTTTTACAAGTGTTATCGCGGTAGCGACATGTGCGAATGGACATAGTGAAACTCACACGGTTGTTCCAATTTCTTCTGTCACCATTTCCCCCTCCTGTACTGCCTCGGGGCAAAGGTTATATACTGCATCCGTAAAAATTGACGGAAAACTTTATAAAGAAAGCATAACTGAAGCCTTATTACCATTGGGTCATAATATTATTAATATAGCCTCCCAAGAGCCGACTTGTACTGCAGCGGGTTGGTACGATTATGAAATTTGCACAAGATGCACCCATTCCACGAAGGTAGTGCGTGAGAAATTGCCTCATATTGGAGGAACGGCTACTTGTACAGCAAGAGCAATTTGTGATGTTTGTCATAATGCATATGGCGAAAAACTAAAACACAATTACGGCACACAATATGTTGCTGATGCAAATGGTCATTACCACGTTTGTATTTGTGGTAATAAAGAAGAAGTTGTAAAACATACGCCCGACAAAGCAAGTCCAACCGAGGATGAACCGATTATTTGTTTGGTTTGTTCATATATCATAGAGCCTGCAACGGGGCATATTAACCATAACTACTCCATATTGTGTTATGATGATACGTACCATTGGTATCAGTGCAATCAATGCTCTGAAATAAACACAAAAGTCGCACACAATGGCGGTGTATCAACTTGTAAAGAGCCGGCACGGTGTGATGTTTGTCAAAAAGAATACGGTGGTTATGGAACTCATGATGACGAGCTTCGCCATAATGCCGAAATGCACTGGTTTTATTGCTCGGTATGCCATCGTGTAACGGAGAAAGAAAAACACCATGGAGGTATAGCTACGTGCACAAAACAAGCAGAGTGTGAAGATTGTAATGAATCTTATGGTGAAAAATTAGCACACGATTTTGCATCTCAATGGTTTTACGATGCAGACAATCATTACCATGCATGTGCTTGCGGGGAACATGAAGATGTGTCACAACATACACCGAATAGGGTAACGCTTACTGAAACAGAACCCGTGAGCTGTTCGGTTTGCGATTGCGTTTTAATTCCGGCAACAGGACATATTAATCACGATTATTCAATCTTACAATATAACGATACAACACACTGGTATAAATGCTCCGGTTGTGATTCAAAGATCAATGAAACTTCCCATAATGGTGGTTCGGCGACTTGCACTGAGAGGGCTGCTTGTGCAGTATGCGGACAGGACTACGGTGAAGCACCTGATCATAAATATGTGCTTGAAAGTAGTGATTCGGCACATTGGTACGCATGTGAGCTGTGTGATTACAAGGGATTCTTATTAGAACATGAGGGTGGATATAACACTTGTATAACAAGGGCTGTATGTGATGTTTGTGCTCAAGAATACGGCGATTACCGAGAGCACAACTATGAATATAGGTATGATGACTTACAACACTGGCAGTACTGTAGTGTATGTAGAACTGTGGAAGAAACATACAGTCACAGTGGAGGCACAGCGACTTGCACCGAACAAGCCGTTTGTGATGTGTGTCATCAAAACTACGGTGAGTTGATTCCGCATGCTCCAAATGCAGATGACGGAGATTGTACAACAGCAATTAAATGCTCGATATGCGGAGCAATAACAACTCCTCCTAACCCAAATCATTTGGGAGGTTATGCTTCTTGTACTAAAAAAGCGGAATGTATAGTTTGCGGAATGGAGTACGGCGATTATGCTAACCATATCCCTTCCAAAGACGATGGAGATTGTACGACAGCGATTAACTGTTCTGTTTGCGGAAAGATTACTACCGAAGCAAAGTCTCACGAATTCGACAATGCCTGTGATATTATGAATGCACAAGATGCGGTGCCAAGAAGTACGTTAGTGCTCACGTGATTGACTACCGTGTGGATGTAGAGAATGAAAAAGTTGTCGGCGATAAGATTTATTATCACACATACACAGAATACTGTATAGATTGCGATTATTCGAAGGAACTATCGACTGCACACATTACAGAGCATGACTTACCAGTGGCATATGGTGCAGAAGAAGCAACTTGCGAGAAATCGGGATTCATGGCTGGATTAAAGTGCGGGAGCGAGAACTGTGAGTATAAATACTTTGAACCGACTGTTATCCCAGCAAAGGGTCACACAATGAAGGCTGACAGTTGGGTTGAAGAAAAGGGGTCAACCTGCACAGAGCAGGGATATCTTGCACACGGTACTTGCGAATGGTGTGGCTGTGCAGTAAATTCAGACTGTATTAAGATTGAAAATATTTATCTGCCCTTATCAAATCATATGCTGGCGAGAAGCTCTGACGGCTCTACCGTCGAGATTAATCCCGAAACAATCTACAACCTTTCCGACTATCCCGAATTTGTTGCGGGATGTATTGGTGTTCCGCCGTCCGACACAACAGTAGGCCAATCCTACTTCTGCTGTGATACTTGCGGAGAAATAGTATTTGTGCAGGTTATTGGACATCATTTTGAAACAAAGTATGATAACACCAATCACTGGAGTCAATGCACTGTACCTGGTTGTAGCACAATAAAGGGAATAGAAGAACATCAATTCGGTGAAAACGGATGTGATATTTGCGGATTTGAAGGTAATTATTCTAGTGGGTTAATATACACTCGAGATGGGGATTATATTTACTTCGGCACATATCCTCAAAGTGAGGTAACGGACGAAATCTTAACAACGGCTTTATCCGCCCAAGCAGGAAGTTTACCTTCAGCAAGCAATCCTGCCAACTGGACAAGCTATGGTTATTATATTTCATCAACTGTGACCGATTTTATGTGGTATATTGACCTAACCTATGGTGGCGAGCAATACAGAGGAGTTTACTTCACCTCCTATCGTCCGTGCTTTACGGGTTATTTAAGTTCAACAGACTATAGCTATCAAGATAATAACGGTTACTCTGTATCTACAGTCTATTGGTTTAAGTATGAGCCAATCAAGTGGAGAATACTTAGTGAAGAGGGAGGAGAAGCTTTAATACTCTGCGAAATGATAATAGATAGTCAAGAGTACTATGACAACTCTAGCACACGCACAATAAACGGTTCAACAGTTTATGCAAATAACTATGCATATAGTAATATTCGCACATTCTTAAATGAAACTTTCTATAACACTGCATTTACCTCGCTACAAAAGGAATTGATATTATTGACAGAAGTTGATAATAGTGCAAGAAGTACTAATCCTGATAACGATTCTACTTACTATAATAGTGGAACAAATACATATGCTTGCGAAAACACAAGTGACTATATATTCCTATTGAGTGTACAAGAGGTAACAAAATCGGCTTACGGCTTCAGCACAATGGTTTCCGATTATGACAGTGTAAGGCAAAAGAAAACCACGGACTATGCACAGTGCCAAGGTGCTTATACATGCACCGATAGTAGCTACGAAGGCAACGGCTGGTGGTGGTTGCGCTCTCCCCTTTATAACCACAGCAATCTCGCTCGTGACGTTTACTACTATGGTAATGCTAATTACGACCTCAGTGTTGACGGCACTAGTAGGGGTATTGTTCCCGCTTTGAAAATCAAGTTTACCGATTGCAAAGAAAACGATCACAGTGTAGGTGTAGATTGCATATGCACTAAGTGTGGTGATATTGTGCATGATCTAGTCAGTCACTCCGCAAAAGATGCTACTTGTACCGAAAAAGGTTGGGAGACATATCAAACCTGCTCTAGATGTGATTATACCACATATTCTGAGATACAAGCACTAGGCGGAGATCATGATTATCAACAAGGTACTTGCAGTAAGTGTAGTGTAACTTCTTATATTCGCGACGGTGATTATATATACTTTGGAACATACCCGCAAAGTGAGGTGACGGACGAATCTTTAATAACGGCTTTATCCGCCCAGGCGGGAAGTTCGCCTACAGCTAGCAATTCTGCCAATTGGACAAGTTATAAGTACCTTATTTCCTCAACTGCGAAAGATTATATGTGGTATATAGACATTTCCTATAACGGCAATCGATACAGGAGTGTCTACTTTACTTCATATCGCCCATGCTGGACTGATGGAGCGAGTTCAATAGATAACAGTAATCAAGACGATAACGGATATAGTATTTCTACCGTGTATTGGTTTAGTTATGATCCAATCAAATGGAGAATATTAACGGAAAATGAAGGCGAAGCGTTAATTCTTTGTGAAATGATTATCGATTCTAGTGAGTATTATAATAGTTACGCTAATCGTAACGTTGAGGGTAATACCGTATACGCAAACAACTATGCATATAGTAACATTAGAACGTTTTTAAACGATAACTTCTACAACACAGCATTTGCATCTTTACAAAAGGAATTGATACTGTTAACGGAAGTCGATAACAGCGAGAGAAGTACAAATCTCGATAATAATTCAACTTACTATAACGGTGGCACTAATGACTACGCTTGTGCCAATACTAATGACTACGTATTCTTGCTGAGCATTCAAGAGGTAACGAGGGCATCGTATGGATTTAACACATCAACAAGTAGTGGCGGATCTATAAGAGTTAAGCAGATGACCGCATATGCAAGGAGCCTAGGCGGATATGTTAGTGGTGATAATGGTTGGTTGTGGTTGCGTTCGGCTGACTCTAACTATTATTATAATGTGCATGTTGTTCACTACGACGGTACAGTTAATGGAACTAGCAGTGTGCACTATACCGGCGGTGGTATAGTGCCAAGCTTAAGAATTAAGCTTAGCGATTGTAAAAAGAACGGGCATACCCCCGACTCTAACTGTATCTGCACCAAGTGCGGTGATACGGTACACGATCTAATTAATCACTCAGCACAAGCTCCTACTTGTACCGAAAAAGGGTGGGATGCATATCAAACCTGCTCTAGGTGTGACTATTCAACCTATAAAGAAATTCCTGCACTAGGTCATGATTATGTTGACTGTATTTGTTCAAGATGTAGCAAAGAGTACCATATTCAGGACGAGAAATTCTGTCGTCACACTAATTATATTTACTTCGGCACATACCCCCAAAGCGAAGTAACTGATGATAACTTAACAAGCATTTTGACTGCTCAGGCGGGAAGTCTGCCAACTGAAAATAACTCCGCAAATTGGACGAGCTATGGTTATTACCTTGAGGGAGAAGTTACCGATTATATGTGGTATATCGATCTAATTTATGGTGGCGAACGATATAGAGGAGTTTATTTCACCTCGTATCGTCCGTCTTATACAATGAATGATAGTTCTGCTAATAATACAAATCAAGATGATAATGGCTATAGTTTATTTAAAGTTTATTGGTTTAAGTACGAGCCTATTAAGTGGAGTATATTAACTGTGATTGAAGGCGAGGCAATAGTGCTTTGTGATATGATTATAGACAGTCAGGAGTACTATAGTAGTAAGGAATCTCGTATAACAAATGGAAAAACAGTGCACCCGAATAATTATGTTTATAGTAATATACGTGGGTGGTTAAATGAAACATTCTATAATTCCGCATTTACAACACTTCAAAAGGAGTTGATAATATTAACTGCAGTGGATAACACTGAAAGAAGTTCTAATCCAAATGACAGTGCGAAGGAGTTTAATGATGGTTTAAATCCTTATGCTTGTGAAAATGCCCAAGACAACATTTTTCTGCTTAGCGTGCAAGAGGTGACAAAGTCTATTTACGGATTCAGTTCTAACTATGAACTAAATGATTCTTTTAGACAAAAGAAACTTACGGCATATGCTCAGAGCCAAGGAGCTTACACATGTGTTGATGATGGTATTTTGGGAAACGGGTGGTGGTGGTTGCGCTCTCCTTACTATGAAAGTGATGGTCGAATGTGTGGCGTATATCCTAATGGTTATGCTTTTGGCAATGGTGCTGTATATAATTCACGCAATGGAGTTGTTCCTGCTTTGAGAATTAAGCTCACCGATTGCAAAGAAAACGGACACAACGTGGGTTCCGATTGCATCTGTAGTAAGTGCGGTGATACGGTACATACCTCCACCGAAAGCTTGAAGTGCAGTGTCTGCGGAGCGGCGACAACTTATTATAGAAGTGGTGATTATATCTATTTTGGAACATATCCTCAAAGCGAGGCAACTGATACCACATTGCTGTCCACATTAACATCGAAGGCAGGCACATTGCCTACAGCAAGCAATCCTGCCAACTGGACAAGCTACGGCTATTACATTTCATCAACTGTGACCGATTTTATGTGGTACATTGACCTAACCTATGGTGGCGAACAATATAGAGGTGTTTACTTCACCTCCTATCGTCCGTACTATACGAATCGTCCAGGCTCCGCAGATTATAGCAATCAAGATGATAACGGGTATTTTACATTAACTGTCTATTGGTTCAAATACGAGTCAATTAAGTGGAGAATATCGAGTGAAAGTAATGGAGAAGCTTTAATACTTTGCGAAATGATAATAGATAGTCAGGAGTATTATGATAATTGTATTGACCGCACTATAAATGGGTCAACAGTTTATGCAAATAACTATGCGTATAGTAATATTCGCTCATTTTTAAATGAAACCTTTTATAACACCGCATTTACAACACTTCAAAAGGAATTGATATTATTAACAACCATTGACAATAGTGAAAGAAGCACCAATCCTGATAACGATTCAACTTACTATAATGGTGGAGAAAACATATTTGCTTGCTCTAACACCAATGACTACATATTCCTCTTAAGTGAACAAGAGATAACAAAATCGGCTTACGGCTTCAGGACAAGTGTTTCCAATTATGACAGTTTAAAGCAAAAGAAAACCACAGCATATGCTCAGTGCCAAGGTGCATACACAAGTACCTCAAGTAGTTACAAAGGCAACGGCTGGTGGTGGTTGCGCTCTCCCGTTTATAACTACAGCCAGCACGCTCGTTATGTTTGCGACGGTGGTGCCGCTGATGACTACTACCATGTTGATTACACTCGTGGTGGGGTTGTTCCCGCTTTGATAATTAAGCTTAATTGACAAGCGGAGATTGTAATCTAAGCGAGAATTTTCTTAATCATAAATCACCGACCTACGAGAGGATAAGGGACTTTGTCCCCCTCTCTAGGTCGGAATTGTGAATGGAAAATCCTTATGAGAGCACAAAAAGAACTTGTATTAATTTTTATTAGAAGTGTATTTAAGAACGGAAAACAAACCACTCCGAAAGGGTAAAAGTCCTACAGAAAGTCTGCAGTGACATAATGGAAAACAAACAAGGAAATAGAAATAATACAATAAGGTTTGTAACCAAAACAATACCTCATTATATATAAAAGTCATATTGAACGAAAGGAATGTGGTACAATAGATTAACTATAATCTCAATGACAAAAACATAAGAGGGAAAAGACAATGCTAGAATGCTGTATAAAACCAAATAGGAATACCGGTACCGTATATAAATGTCATGACCATGCGGAAGAAATTGGTATCAATTTCTGGAGTCGAACCCCATAGGGGCGACACAAAGTGTCGGTATCTAATCCTTAAGTCCTCGCATTGCTTACACAGAGGTGGCTTTTTCTGTGGATTCTAATTCATTGTAGGGCACGCGGCTCGTCTCCTGCCGCTTCCGTGCAAAAAGCCTAGAGTGATGTGCAGCATCGGTATCTCATCCTTGTAAACCCCCTTTGATACATATTTTATGCGGTTATAATTATAAACACAATCACGGTTATTACCATTCTTTTACCACATACAAACAATTAATGTCGGGCGAACATCACAGTGAAAAATATAACATTGTTAGTATAAAAAAGTTCGACGGCAATAAGACTATTGCCGTCGAATTAAATTGAATAGATTCGATTATAAGTCCTAAAGAAGCTTGTCGATTTGAACGGCTAGCTCTTCTGCTGTGATTCCGCCTGTTTTCACGTATTGAATAATACCCCTACTATCAATTATTACCGTCATAGGATATGAGCTTTTACCGCCGAATCTATTGAACAGATATAATTCCTCGGTATCTTGACCAAAGGTTATTTCATAGGAACTATATCCGTTATCGTCTAAAAACTTTTGTTTATCTACTCTATTGTCGACTTCATAGGAGTGAAGGGCTATTATTTTAACCTTATCGCCATATTCCTTTTGAATTTCATTAAAATGGGGTAGTTCTTTCAAGCAAGGACCGCAAGTCGTGTACCAAAAGTTGAGGATAAGTATTTTTTTCTCCTCTTCATTTGAGTATGTTCCGCTTTCGGATCCGTTTGTTCGGTATACCTCTATTTCAAATATCGGTGCATAATCTCCTATTGAGTAGGATTCTTTTAGTTCATATGTTTTGAAAACGTTGAAGTATAATATTGCACCCAACAAAACAACGAGTGCTACACTCCAGCCAATTATTTCCAGCACTTTTGAAAGTTTAGATCTCGTCATTGTTATTTACCTCGGGTTCTGCGATTTTTTGAATACTATTCTCATTATTCGGTGAATCTTCTTTATTGATATTTGCATTATTTGCCATTGCAACCAAGTCCACCTTTTCTTCCATCATAGGTGTGGATAAAACCGCATTTTCTTTTAGGAAAAGTTTAGAACCTTTCCATGATATTGCTTGGGACGGACAAACCTTAATACACGCACCGCAATGGATGCATTCGTGATCACCAACTCTTTTTATGTCCATATTGCAGATGGAAATACACAATCCGCAGTCGGTACATTTTGTTTTATCTAACTTGATTCCCAACATTGATACTCTGCAGAAGAAACCGTAAATCGCACCTAGAGGACAGAGGAATCTGCAGAAGAAACGGAAAATAAATATGCTTGATACAAGAATTATAACAAGTACCAAAAATTTCCAAGTGAATAGCGAACCGAGAGAGGCGTAAAGACTATGGTCGTTTATTAATAATCCGATACCGCCTAGAAGAGTTCCTGAGGGGCAGATATATTTACAAAAAGCAGGAACGCCTGTTTGATACATTATGGGAATGACAAAAACGAATGCTACAAGCAAAAAATACTTAAGGTAGGAGAATATTCTGCTCACCTTGCCTTTTTTTACTTTAGGTGTCTTTATTTTGTAAAGCCACTCTTGAATAAGACCTATAGGACAGAGAAAACCGCAAATCGTTCTACCCAAGAGTACCCCGAATAAAATAAGAATTCCGAAAATATATGCGGGAACTCTGGTCTCGGAAGAAGCCAGGGCGTTTTGCAACGACCCGAGAGGGCAGGCACCAACGGCACCGGGACATGAATAGCAGTTTAGTCCGGGGACGCACATTGCTTTGGAATTGCCTTTATAGATATCACCCTTGATATAGCCCTTTATATTGCAATTATAAAGTAGCATAGCATAGACTTGAATAAGTCTACGCTTACTCGGACGGTGTTCTTTAAGCCATTTACCGATGGGCGTAAAGAAATTTTTTATTTTCTGTTTTGCTGTGTGTTGTGATTTCATTCTCTTAGCCCAGTCCTATGCATTCTGTACAAATAACGATAGCTTTTCTTAAAACATCGTTTAGTCCGCCGTTGAAGATGCCGATTATAAAGAGAGTGACACCGATGACGGGAAGTGCGATTCTGGCACCTAACAGTGTATATTTTTTAACTTTTTCATTTTGAAGGAAGGACAGTTTTTCTTTAAGCTTTTTGACAAAGTTGGGAAGCTTGGTTTCGTACTTTCCTTGCTTTATAAGAGTGTTATCCTTTGTGCAGAGGACAATCAGCCTCATAACCTCTTTCATTTCCTTTTTTGCGGAGTATTCCAAATAAATGCTTGCTCCTGTTGCCAGCAAGAAAAAGACTGCAAGCCAAGGGAGAAAATGTGGTAGCATATTTAGCATATCCCTCGTAGGATTGAAATTCTCGCTTTCGGTAACATAATATGTCTTGTTGAAGAAGCAAAGACATACAAATACAAGTGCAATAATTCCGTAAAGGATGCATACAGCCCAAACAATCGTATTGATTTTTTCAGCTTTGATTAGCTTTTCACTTTTTTTATCCTCTGGTATGCGAGCTTTTAAGCGATTAAGTTTTTTTCTTTGCGAAAAAGTACCCTTAAGCTTTGTAGCTTCAGGGGGTAATACTTGCCATACAACGCTGCCTGCGATAACGACTATTACCCATAATATAAGGACGGGGGATATCTGAGCAAGATATTTGACGACTATTTCTACAGTGTATATTTGCTCTCCGTCCACAAGATTTCTATGGTATATTCTTTGAGATTGGATTATAAGCAAAAGTCCCGCAATAACACTTAAAACGCTTAGTGCGATTCCGTAGATTTTTCGTAATTGGTTTTGCTTTTTTTCTGTCATACAAACTCCATAAAAGCCCGAGAGGCAATTGCATTAAATGTATTATAATACATTTACGACATCTTAGTCAAGTATTAAGAGAATGCACGCCAATCTAATGGGTTTTATTATGGTATAAAGCATTATGCCTTATGGTTTTTGGAGAAAAATTCGGATAAGAGTATAATTTTTCAAGTCAAGGTAAATAATATCGGGATATAAAAAACATTTTAGTACCTTTTTCACAGTCTTTTAATTATTTGGTGCTAGTATATTTTTGTATCGACATAGATATAATGATATATTTATAAGGAGTAGAGAATGAAAAAATTAACCTCAATATTGTGTGTATTGTTAGTTGCTACACTCTTGACTGCGGTTTTTTGCGGTTGTAACAATAAAGAAGAAGAAAAATTTGATCCGTGGGATCATTTAGGTGGGAATCAGACCGGTAGCGATATCGGCGATACTTCCGACGAAACTCCCGACGGATATATTAACGACGATATTAAGAATGATAAATCCGATGCTAACGGAAGCTATGACGAGACCGCCTCAAACACTTACTTTATCAATCTTGATTCTTTGGCAACAGCCGATTTATCCGAGGTTAAAGCATATTCGTATAAGGAAAACGAACTTGCAATTAAGTCAAACGGCGTTTATGTATTGAGCGGCAAATTGTCAGGAGTAGTTTCTGTTAAAGACACGGACGGAGACGTTCAGTTGGTGTTGGCTGGCGTGGAAATTACAGCCAATGACGATCAAACTTCTGCCGCAATTGTATTCAAAAAGCCCGACGGCGATATCAGTAATAGAGTGTTGACAATTAAAGACGGTACAGAGAATATAGTGAGTGACAGCACAAGTGATAATAAAACCGATGGCGATGGCGCTGTTATACAGGCGAAAAAGCGTTCTTTGATTATCAATGGAACAGGAAAGTTGACGCTTAACTGTAAAGGCGAAGAAACTAGCGGTATTAAAGTTAAGACCGCTCTTACCATCAACGGACCGACTATAATCATCAACGATGCAGCAAAGAACGGAATTAAGGCGGATGAACAAATTATTATAAAAAATGCCAATGTAACAGTTAACGCCGATAATGATGGCATTAAGACCGATATGGAACCTACTACGGAAGAAGAGGCGACACTCTTTGCTTCAGATAGTAAATACGGATACATTTATATTGAAAACTCTAATCTAGAAATATCATCTGGCGATGACGGGATTTCCGCTAACAACTGTTTATATATCGCAAACACGGATACTAACACCATTAAGATAAAAACCAATGGCGGTGCTCCAAACAATGTTACCGAGTTCTCATCCGATAATGCTGACGGTAAAGCGTTAAAAACCGGCGGAATCGAGTATAATGAAATAGATTATTCTGCAGGCTACACCGATAATTACGGGCTAATTATCACCGGAGGAAATTTTGTTTTAGACTCTAATGACGATGCTATTCATTCAAAGGGAAATGTTTTAATTACCGGTGGTACATTCGATATTTCAACAGGTGACGACGGTATTCATTCCGAATATCTAAACAAAATCACCAATGGTAATATAACCATCAATAAGTCATATGAAGGAATAGAGGGTGCAACTGTTGAAATACTCGGCGGTATTATTAAGTTATATGCCAAGGATGACGGTATCAATGCAGCAAATGGCGACTTGAGAGGGTATTCTTTCTATATACTTATTTCGGGTGGTAAAATAGATATAAATGCCGATGGAGACGGCATCGACAGTAACGGAACATTTAAAATGACAGGCGGCGATGTAACGGTATACGGTCCTACAGCTAATGATAACGGATCACTTGACGCAGACACGGGAATATTAGTTAGCGGCGGTAACCTATGTGCCGTAGGCTCTGCCGGCATGGTTGAGAATCCTTCTAAGAATTCTACACAGCACTACATTAGCTTGACGTTGTCGAGTACTGCGACAGCTAATACCAAAATAACGGTAACCGATGAGGATGGCAATGAATTGTTTACTACAACCCCGACAAAGAGATTCCAATCGGTAATTATTAGTCTTGAATGCTTTGAACAGGGCGAAACATATATTATCACCGTTGGAGATGACTCGTATGAGGCAACATTGGATTCTATAGGTACTGCGATTGGTACCAATATGAACGGACATGGTAATCAAGGCTTTATGCCCGGCGGTCCCGGTGGCCCCGGCGGATTCGGTCATCGTTGATAGTTATCATATAAACTTTATACTCAAAGTATAATCGGGTGCATGGATTTTAACCTAAACGCAATTATTTCAAATCTCCTTAGTTGATTTCCCTTAATTAAGGAGATTTTTTATTTAAGAGGGATACGGTATAAAATAGCATATTCTTAAGGAACGGCTCGAGAGACGCAAACATGTTCGGACTGAAGAAAATAGGATTCTAAAAAAATGCTACGACAAGGAAACCTTGGCTACGGACACTCTTTCTTTTGGCTATGTCAAAATCCGCATCCCTTTAATAAAGCTGATCGAGAGATATAAAGAATGTTAGGGCTTAATGGAAAATATCATACTAAACGAAAAGCGAGAATATCGCACGAACAACTAAAAGCCTTTAAAATTAAAATATATTAGAAATAATACATATGAATGTCATACTGAGCGGAAGGCGAAAGTCTGAAGTCGAACTCCTAAGGCACGACACAAAGTGTCGGTATCTCATCCTTATAAAGCTGATCGAGAGATATAAAGAATGTTAGGGCTTAATGAAAAATATCATACTAAACGAAAAGCGAGAATACCACATGAACAACTAAAAGCCTTTAAAATTAAAATTTATTAGAAATAATACATATGAATGTCATACTGAGCGAAGGCGTAGACGTAGTCGAACTCCGAAGGAGCGACACCTCGGTGTCGGTATCTCATCCTTGTTATTATCATATATTGCAGGCTAGAGATTTGTTTCTTGCAAGATATCGTTGTTATTACAATATCATACATTGTAGGGCGGGCTGCTCGTCTCCCGCCGCATCCGTGTGAAAATGCTCGAGTGACAAAAAGCGAAAGTCTGAAGTCGAACTCCTGAGGCACGACACAAAGTGTCGGTATCTCATCCGCTTGCACTCTTCGCTTCACTTGCATCGGTATATTATCTGCTTTTAAATATTATGTAGCCTTTTTATAGCTTGCTATCAGCTCCTTCATTATTTCCTTGGCTAAGCTTTCCGAGCTTGCCTCAACACCCATTCTTAAGAGCGGCTCCGTTCCCGATTTCCTAATGATAACACGCCCCATATCTCCCAAGTAAGCACGCCATTTCTCTGCAATTTTTTCGCAATTAAAAAAGGCAATATCGTTATAGGGGAGACTTTCGCAGAGGAACGGAAGATAGGACAGTCCTTTTGTGAGATTGCTAAGGGGCATTTTTTCTCTAATCATTATTTTGCAAAGTTCAACTGCGGTTCTCAGTCCGTCTGCGGAATAGTTTCCGATAAGAATATGACCGGAAGGTTCACCGCCAAGAGGAGCATTCTTTTTTTCCATAAGCTTTGCGACGTTATCATCCCCGACCTTGCTTCTGTAACAGTCTATTTTAAAAGATGTTAGCGATTTTTTGAGTCCACCGTTGCTCATTTCCGTACAAACGATTTTTCGAGGATAAAGACGTCCCTCCTTAAGATGTCCCGTTGAAATAATATAGAGTAGAGCGTCTCCGTCAAGAACTTTTCCTCTTTCGTCAACGACAACCAAGCGATCACCGTCTCCGTCAAAAATAAAGCCGACATCGAAACCTTTTGAAACGGTTTCGATTACCTTTTCAGGGAAAAATACTCCGGAATCGTTGTTGATTTCACCATTTACGTTAAGAAAAGAGCATAGTCCGATTTGCCCTAAAATACGAGGTGCAACTCGTTTCATTGCTCCGTTTGCAAGGTCTACAACAATTCTAAGTCCACAGTTTGAACAGCTTGATAAATCGAATGAGTCAAGGTAATTGGCAAGAGGTATTTCCGTTATCGGGGGTAGCACTCCCTCTTGAAAATTCTCTTCGCACTTGTCCATAAGTTCCTCCAGCTTATTCAAATCTCTATATTTTTTGCCATCGGTGGAGAATATCTTTACTCCGTTGTATTCTTTCGGGTTATGGGATGCGGTTATCATAACGCCCAACTCGTTGCTGTTTTTAACAGCAACGGATAGTGCAGGGGTGGGGAGTACGCCTGCATATCTCACGGTAGCGCTCGCTTTTAGTGCTCCCTGTGTGAAGATTCGAGCAAGTGTTTCGCCTGATTCCCTTGTATCAATGGCAAGAAGGATGCGGTTTTCGACCAATCCGCAAGCATAACCTGCTTTATATACAACCTTTTTTAAATCTTCGCCAAAAATTCCCCTAATTCCGTCAGTTCCAAAATACTTCATAATAATATATTGTATTTGCCAATTTCGACTAAAATTACCTTTTTATCTTGATTGACAATGAATTTCTTTAAGTGAAACAATTCTCTTAACGGAGATTCTAACAATATAAAAGAGGAAAAGAGAAAGAAATCCCTCTCACTTAATGTTGTGCAACGTGAATTCCCAAAGTAAATTCCACAGTGTAAATAAGTGTGGAACTTAGTGTA
>CAZLNZ010000026.1:0-24718 GCA_964561145.1 uncultured Christensenellaceae bacterium | reverse complement strand
CAAATATGGGCTAAAGTCAATCTTTTCCTAAACTAAATTCCGCCATTTCCTACACCAAGTTCCACACTTATTTACACTGTGGAATTTACTTTGGGAATTCACGGCCCCAACATTTATTATAGAGCCAAGAAATATAATTTCATCAATTTCTAACGAATAATATTTCCGTCTATAACTTATTATACATTTCTTGCAACTTATTTATTTCTTTTCCTAAAACCGTATTATTCAGATCAATTATTGAATCAGTAATAATGTAAGTTGATTCTAACATTCTTTGTTTTTTTCCATACTTGAAAAACACTTTTCCATTTGCAAAATAGGCATATAGTTCCTCGATTTCTGGCTTCACGACAAGAGACAATTGCGTTTTGTCCCAAACTGAATTCTCTTTTTTCATTTCTTCTTCTATATATTTTAAAACTATCATCAATTGTTCAACCATAGAATACTCCTACAATAAACCAATCCACCACTGAATACCACCACCAACTTGACCAAACATTGCGGCTGCTTTTCCAGATAATACAGTACTTCCTTTTGATATAATAAACTGCGAGGTATTTACTGCGGTATTGCCCGAAGGCAAAGATAGCACGCTTCTCGCAGACATACCATAGTTTTTAGGAGAAATCCAATGTCCATACTCGCCAGAGACACCACCCCAAGTCCTATATGCTGTAGTATTACCGTGCAATGTTTTCAACCTAGGATTCCCCTTGTATGTAGATAGGACTTCTTGTACATTGCCACCATACTGAGAAATATAAGCACTATTAGCAGAAAAACCGCTTGCACCCACAACGCCGCCAATAATTCCTCCGGCAATAGCCCCAGCACCTAAACCTATTCCAGCACCAATCAACATTCCTTCTGCTGACCAGTCTGATGCAATACCACCAATGACGCAACCACTAACAACTCCTATTACTGAGCCTATAGCAATTCCTTGTGCTGCTCCATATATTACAGCTCCTACCATCGTACCTGCTAATGTTCCAACACCACAAGTAAGTATAGCAACTGCCCCAATTACAAGAACGGTACCTATAATACCCAATCCAATAGCTAGTCCTTTTAACCATTTTGGAACACATCCGCTTTCGTCTATTGCATTCACCGGGTCGTTGCTGCAGTAAGCAAAGAGGTTGAGACCGTTAAGGGATTGAGGTTCAAGGAAATTAGGGTTGTCTGCGTTGAGCCATCTGCACCACTCGGGGACGTAGTATCGGGATTGGCAATAATACATTCCTGTTTCAGAGTCGTAATAGTAGCCTTTGTAACGGAATGGATTAAGTGAGCCGATACTGCAACCACTGGTATCAGAAATTATAGAACATTTACCATAAGCTTCATGGTAGTATTTTACCACAAGTTTACCTTCGGAATCAATAATTCCTAGATTTATTTGCACAATTTAAATGGGATATATCCAAAAAGCAAGCCTACTTGTAGGTAGGCTTGCTAACTGGTTATTTGATCTATTGATCTGAAAAGTCAACATCACAGATTATTCTTGAGTATTTAAAGTATGTGATCTTAAGTGTTTTCGAATTAAACAATTCATCAGGTACGTCCTTGATACTCGAGTAGTTTTCATTCCAAAACAGGCGATATTTTTTCTTGTTTTCATCGTAGATGAACATCTCTATGCTTTTCTTACGAGAAAATGTGTCGCATACAAAACGCTTTGAATCACGCACACATAGTAATTCATATGGTGGAAGTGCTTTGATTATTATGACGTTATCAGTAACTGTTTTTTTTGTAATGCTGTCAATAACAAGCTTAATGAAAGGACAAATTGATAGAATGTTTTCAAAAAACATTATTAAAAATGTACCAATTAAAAATAAAAGCCATCCTTCCACTTTAATATTTATTATTTCACTCTGTTTGGTCATATCTAAACCTGTCGTCATAAAAACTGAAAAAAGAAACGAATCTATTATAATAGTCAAAATCAATGGATAGATTATGATTTGGAAGAAGTACTTCCAAATCAATAATCGTCTTAGTTGTTTTTTTTCAATTAGGTCAAACATCTACAACTCCTAGAATAAAGATATTAACATTTCTACTGCCGACGAAGTAATATCGCCTAAAGTATTTACGGCAAAGCCTGCAGCATTGTTCGCTACCTTCATCAGTCCCGACAATCCAACTTGCTCTCTTATAAAACTAATTAGCCCTTGCTGCTTATTAATCGAGGGATTAAAAGCTTTCAAGGAATCCACTTTTTGCGATTTTAAAAACAATTTCTTGTTGGCATAATTCCCTTTATCCAACTTGGAAATCTTTCCCAAACCGATACATCTCGTAGCCAAGCCCGCCACTGCAGTAATACATGCACTTTTTGCTCCTGCTAGTAAAATATTTCCAAGATCTTGCTCTCCCCCCAAATAGGAGTTTAGCGACCCCGCAACAAACGAGATACCGATAGATACACCCAAATTTACTCCAGGCAATGACGACACCAGTCCGGCAACACCGCTAACAGCAACCTGTCCGTAATTGATATCCTTAAATGATTTGTTTTCAACTACCGCTTGTGAGAACATTTCACCTGCTACACCTAATGTTGCACCAACTATAGCTCCACATACCGGAGACGCTGTCCCAGCCGTCAAAACAGAAATTGTTATTATAGCTGCTGCTACCACTATAATTCCAAGAGCCTTGGCTAATCTTACACTGTCAAATGCACCGCTTAAATCATATGCATTCACCGGGTCATTACCACAGTAAGCGAAGATGTTGAGTCCGTTGAGGGATTGAGGTTCGAGGAAGTTAGGATTATCTGCGTTAAGCCATCTGCACCAGTCGGGAACATAGTATCGGGATTGGCAATAATACATGCCCGTTTCCGAATCATAGTAATAGCCTTTGTAGCGGAATGGATTGAGTGAGCCAATACTACAACCGCTGGTATCAGAGATTATAGTGCATTTACCATATGCTTCATGGTAGTATTTTACCACAAGTTTGCCTTCGGAATCAATAATTCCTAGAATATTTTTTAGACAATCTCGTATATAAAAATACTTATCCTTGGAATCTTTGATGAATCCATAAAGTTCCCCGTTCTCATCATAGAGGAAGTCTAGACGTGCGGTTGAGCTTTTCTCGTAGATAAGCTTATCTCCGTCATATTCGTAATAGGTTATTGTGCCATCTTGGTTACACTTTTTGGTCCTTAAGCCAAGGTCATTATAAGTGTATTCCCAGTAACCCGAAGAGTTGGTTATCTTTGTCAAGCGTCTTCCTTCAAAGGTATAGTAGTTACCCTTATACGAAGATACATTGAAGGAATTCTTGCTATCATAAGTTATCGAATTTCCGTCGTATGACATCAATCTATCTTTAATCGTAGAATCATAGGTCAACACCTTGTCACCTATCTTGGTAACATCATTGTGACGTCAATGTGACATAATGTAACCAAAATGTAACATCGATGTGACATCGGTTTTTGTTAATAAGATTGTGTTAAGTATTGAATAAATGAAAAAAGCCTCGAAAAATCGAGGCAAAGATTTGTTGAAAAAAAAGTTATTTATTGCTATACAGATAAGATACCGATACCCAGGTATCACCCATCATTTTATTTACACAGTAAGGTCTGCATTTCAATATGGGTGGAATACAGACCAAGGTGTCACCCCGATGGGGTTTGACTTCAAGCTTCGTATTTTGCTCGGTATAACATTTATACAAATGATTGTGTACGAGAATCACTCAACACGTTTATAGCCGCTTTTGGTAACAGCTTCGGTAATAAGCTCATCAGGGATATCCTGTGATAAGGTGATTTCAACACTCTTCTTCTCAAGCTTAACTTTAACTTTTTTAACACCCTCCAGAGCTTCCAAAGCTTCTTGTACGTGTGCTGCACAATGGGGACACATCATTCCTTCTACAATTATTGTTTTTTTCATTTCTATCTCCTTTTCTCCGAAAATCATCTCTACCTCTTCAAATATTTCATCTATAGGCTTAGAAAATCTCGGAACTTTTTTATTCTTTTTTGTTTTCTTATACGGATTATAAAGGCTCAATCTTAAAGCATTTGAAACAACGCACATACTTGACAATGTCATTGCCAAAGCACACAGCGATGGAGTTAATGTAAATCCGAGGGAGGCAAACACACCTGCCGCAACAGGAATTCCTATAACATTATAAAAGAATGCCCAAAATAGGTTTTCCTTTATGTTCGTCAACGTTCTTGAAGAAAGCTTTATTGCAGCCGTAACATCTTGGAGGCGAGATTTAACAAGAACAACCTCGGAGGATGCAACTGCTATATCAGCCCCCGCCCCGATAGCAATACCTACATCGGCAGAAGTTAAAGCAGGCGCATCATTAATTCCGTCACCGACCATCGCAGTTCGTCCGTATTTCTTCAAAACGGAAACAACCTTTTCTTTATCGAGAGGTAAAACCTCGGCTATAACGTGGTCTATTCCGACCTCTTCTGCAATCGCTTTTGCGGTTAATTTATTGTCACCCGTCAACATTACGGGAATAACGCCACACTTCTTCAGTTCCGCAATCTCTTCTCTCGCACCCTCCTTAGGTATATCGGCAACGGCTATGATACCAAGTTTGCCCTTGTATAAAAAGAACAATGGAGTTTTCCCTTTCTTTGAAAGTGAATCAACCTTGTTAAGAAGGTCACCGTTTAAGTTATATTCGGAAATCATTGCCCTATTACCACCTATTGCAAGTTCTCCGTTTATCATCGCTTGAATTCCTTTTCCGCTAACAGCCTTAAACTCGGTTACCTCCAAGGGTGTAATCCCCTCTGCAGCGGCATAATCGATTATAGCCAAGGATAACGGATGCTCGCTGTACTTTTCAAGTGAATAAGCAAGTTGTATCAGTTCATTTTTTGAAAAATCATTTTCTATAATATCGCAAACAACGGGTTTTCCTACGGTTATTGTTCCTGTTTTATCAAGAACAACTATTTTTATACGCCCTGTATGTTCCAAGCCCTCTGCAGTTCTAAATAGTATACCGTTTTTCGCACCCAGTCCGCTTCCGACCATTATGGCAACAGGGGTTGCTAATCCCAAAGAACAGGGACAGCTAACGACCAAAACACCTATGGCTCGCTCTAAAGCATAAGCGAACTCTTTGCCGATACACATCCAAACGATAAAGGTAATCAATGCTATAACACAAACAGATGGTACAAATATCTTCGCCACCGAATCGGCGAGTTTTGCAATAGGAGCTTTAGTAGTCATTGCTTGCCTTACCGTTTCCACTATTTTTGAAAGCATCGTATCTTCACCGACTCTGATTGCCCTTGCAGTCAATGCTCCGTTCAAGTTTTGCGTTCCTTGACTTATTTCATCGCCAACGGTTTTTTCAACAGGCATACTCTCCCCTGTCATTGCCGATTCGTCAACAGAGCTTGTCCCCTCTATTATTCTACAGTCAACCGGAATTATCTCTCCGGGACGAATAATCAAAATATCGTCCATGCGTACTTCCGCAACATCTATGGTATATTCCTCACCGTCACGTAATACATTTGCAACCTCGGGCGTAAGCTTAACCAAGGATTCGATGGCATTGGCGGTTTTGCCCTTACTTCGCTCCTCTAACGCTTTTCCAAGGGAAATTAGCGTTAGGATCATAGCAGAGGATTCAAAGTATAATCCGTGCAATATCTCATGTGCACCCTCCGTATCTCCCGAATACAAGCGGTAACACATTACAAACACCATAACAACACCGTATATATATGACACTCCGCTACCAAGGCTTACTAGGGTATCCATATTAGGAGAGCCTGAAATAACCGCTTTTGCACCCTTGGTAAAAAAATGAAAATTAATTGCAATTATCGCAGTGGTTAACAATAGCTGAATAAGAGCAAGAGACAACGGATTGTTTATCCAAGAGGGAACGGGTAAGCCTTTCATTGCTCCCATTGAAAAATACATAAGAATCGCAAGCAAAACGAAAGAGACAACCAGTCTCACGATTCTCTGCTTTCCATCGAATTTTTTCTCCGAGCGTTGTACCTTAGCACCCGTCTCTGCTATTCCATAACCTGCCTTTTCAACAGCTTTTATTATTTTTTCTTGCGAAGCAGGCTCTGAATAGGACACTCGTAAAGAATTAGTGATAAGACCTACGACAGCCTCATTTACACCCTCTACGCTTTTTGCCGCTTTTTCAACCGCCAAAGCACAGTTAGAACAGGTCATTCCCGTGATATCGTAATATTTAGTAACCATTGCTACCTCCTATTATTATGATAACACGAATAATACAATCTTACAAAGAGGAAAAATCGCTCAGGTTAATTATTTTTATAATTTTGTTTTATTTTTTTGACATAAAATCGAAAACTCCTCATATAGAGCAATCCGAGGGCTTGAGAAAACATTATTAATACGAGCAAATAGTATGCTTAACAACTATGATTTGACGACATTTTTACATGTAAATGCCATACTGAGCGAAGGCAACGCCGTAGTCGAACTCCTTAAGGAGCGATACATTTGTATCGGTATCTAATCCTTAAGTCATTGCATTGCTTATATAGAATGGACCATCGATAGGTAGCTTACCATCGGCGGTCCTAATATGATAAAAAGATTAATGTAATTATTCGAAAGCAGGAAGGGTAATGTTATCGGCACTATAAACTATACTGCCTTGAATGGTTAAAGTACCCTCTCCGACAACAGTAACGATCGCACTAAGGACAGCATGAGTCGCCGTGTCAACAGTAACATCGGCAGACACCTCGTCGTCGGAATAAAGGAATCTCATGCTAGTATCGTCCTTTTCAACAGCAGCTTGTTCTTTATAACTGAAAACGTCGTAGTATATCGTTATAATATATAGATCGGAAATAACATCGAGAAAATCTCTATCACCCAACTCCTTTACATTCCATTCTCCGTCATCAAAACAGTAAAACTTTTCAGAGTCCATATAGGTAATTAGAGGTATTCCGTCAACCTCAAAGTCTGCAGTCAAAGTTGCCTTTGTTATCTTTCCGTCAAATTGAACCTTTAATTCCGCATGAAATTCTCCATCGCTCATTGTAGTAGTATAAGTAAAGGGGGAAGTAGGAAGTACGAAATCGAGTTCCTTCCTCGGTTCTTTCGGAGGTTCCGGCTCCACTATCGGCTTTGTTATATTATAAGCTTCACAGAAATAGTAGAATATTTCATCGGTAAAGATAATTTCATCACCTTCAATTATACTATATAACATTTTCTCATCGTCGTTTTGAAGAGTTAACGAAACATTCTTTACACCGTTTTCTTCGTTTACTATATATTGAGCGTTTAAATTAACCCAAGATCCGTAAATGCTTACAGATACCTCTGCGAAACCATAACCGTTAAGATACACATCGAGAAAACCAAGATAGTTATCATCTGTCCTGTACTGTTTATAACTGCCGATATAAGCATCCGGATCGCTCGGTGCCGCCACGGTCAAATGGTCAAGACAGTAATCGATTAAGCTTTGCTCGTATGCTACTGTTTCCTCGGTCTCGTCTATCACAAGCTTCTCAACAGTCTTGTCATCGAAGGTCAAAAGAACGTTTTCTTCATCCTCGGTGTACACTCCTTCATATGTACCATAGCCGGCTTTACACTCGTATCTAAGGACAAAGGTGCTATCAAGACGTAAAGTCAAGCTAAGCTCTTCCTCGCTAAAGGTTCTGTCGGTCTTTACCATTTCGGCATAAATGTTTATTTCAGCTCCGTCGGGAACAGTGTATAGGTTTTCCTCATTTACGATATATCCGATTGTAGTATACTTAAAAAACCATCCCTCAAAACGATACCCGAATTTATAAGGTGATGTAGGGAGGATCAGATCATCAAAATACAAATAAGAATAAACCTCTTCTCCAAACACATAGAATGTTAGCCTTTGTCCTACCTTATCTGAAAACTTGGCATATACGATTATTGTGGAACCGTCCTCTTGTTCATTCATATAATCAAAGGTATATCGCTCGTCAAAAGCTTGGTCTATATACCAATCCTCAAAGGACAATCCCTCTTTTCTTGGAGCATCCGGAAGTAAATAAACAAAGCCGTCGTACACCATAGTATGATATACTGCATCATCTACCATGAAAATAATAGTGGTTCCCGCATTTTTCACAAAGTAGGAATAAACGTTAATTGAAGCATTATTATCAAGAGTATTTAATACCTCTTCACTCAATTCAATGGTGTGATCCTTATCAAGATACCAACCCTTGAACTGAAAACCTTGCTTCCAAGCGGTAGGAACACCATAGAGTATGCCGCTATAGGTAATAGAGGGATACTCTAAAACATCGTCAACAAAATTTATAGTAATATTAATCAATTCCTCTTCAACAAAACTCGCAAATACTTTGACCTCGCTTTTGTCGGAGAAATCATAGAAGGATTTTTCCGTAAGGGGGAGGGTACAATTACTATCCAAATACCAGCCCTTGAACTCCATATATTCTACAATCGGATCTGCAGGAAGCATTATGGAATAATCACAAAGGAATCTAGCATATTCCCTACCTTCGACAATAAATACAAGGGTTACGTCCTTTTTCTTTATTTCTGTAAAACTAGCAATAACGCTAATTGTAGTGCCATCCTCCAAAGTATCTAGGTAATCCTTACTTAATACTTCTTCTGAAGACAAAATCCAGGCATGAAAAATAAAGCCGTCCTTCTTTGGTTCTTCGGGTAAGACAAGTTCCCCTTTATAAACTATGCTTTGATAAAGAGCACCCTCAAGAATATAATTAATTGTTATCCCCTGTTTTTCACCCTCTACGAATTTTGCATAGACGATAAGAGTCGTACCATCGGCAGTTTCGTCCAATTTTATCTTGCTTAAAGGGGTATCAAAGGTTTTATCTAAGTACCAGCCTTCAAAATCAAAGCCTTTTTTTATCGGCTCTTCCGGAAGCTTATATATTCCTTTATAGAGTTGAGATCGATAAAACGTTCCATCAACCATAAAATTAATGGTTATTCCTACATTCGGGATAGGCTTAAAGCAAGCATATACAGAAAGTGTTGAACCGTTCTTTTTGGTGTCAAGTATGGTAGTATTCAAGGGCGTAATACAGCTCTCCTCCATAAACCAACCCTCGAAGGTATAACCCTCCTTTTGCGGGGTCTCGGGCAGAACAAGCTCCCCGTCATATTCTACACTTTGATAAAGAATGCCATCAACCTTGTATTCCAAAAGCAAACCCTTCTTTTCCTCTACGGGCTTACGACACGCAGTAACGCTTATTGCTATTGCTAAAATCAATATCAAAATAACCAAGGTTGTTCTTTTCATACTATCTCCTAAAAGGAAAAATCCTTTCTCGATACATCCTTATTATATAATACAAAACCCCTTTTGTCTAATAAACCTTGATTAAATTTGCCCTAACACCCACACCATAACAGCTAATTTAACAAACTTTCACACGCCTTTCACTCAAAGTCTTTCAAAAACCCTAATAGCAAGTACCGTTGAATCGTCCTTTCTACCGACATATGACACATCTTCGCATATCAAGTCGGCAATCGTTTCCGGATTAGATGTAGGATTTTGTTCTGCAATCCTTACAACGCCGTCCACTCCGATGCTATCTCCGACGCCGTCCGAAAAAAGCATAATCATATCACCGGAGGAAATACTTCTTCTACAAACGAAAGGCTTTACAGTATCCAAAATGCCCATGGGCAAGGCACCGCCCTCGATTATTTCAATTCCGTTCTTATGCCTTATGACAGACTGAATACCTCCTAGTTTTATAAAATCGGCTGTCCTAGATCGCAAATTGACGACACACATGTCCAATGCAGAAAAGTCCTCACCGTCCTTAACGGAAAGAAGCTTGTTGATTAAGCTTAAAACCTTTGACTCGTCTATCCCTGCCTTATAAAAGCTTTCTACAAGCGATAATGCATTCTCACTTGTTTTCATTGCCTTCTTACCGCTGCCCATACCATCACACACCGCAAAAAGCAACTTGTCCGTAGACAAACGTATGGCACTATATGTGTCACCGCTTTTTTCACTTCCCTCTTTTACAAGGGCGGAAACACCGTATAGTACATCCAAGCCGGGTGCACTTACAAAAGATACGCTTACGGTCCCCGCACTCTTCACTTCAGTTCCCGATTTAATCATTTTACCCAAAAATTCAGACACGGTTTTTGCAAATACCGCCTTATTTTCATCCCCTTCTCTTACCACTATTATCGCATGCGTAAGCCCGTCTCCGCCGAATATCGCAACCTCGGAGGCTATAACGTTTACACGTGACAGAAGCTCAATCAATCGCTTCTCCTTACTCTGATCAAAGGATACCGGTTGCTTAAGCTCTGAAGCAAAGCCATCGAGCATTCCGGACAAACCCTCGATTTGTTCAATCATAACACCCCTCATTGCGTTTACACCATCACTTAGATCCTTCTTTATCGTGTAATTTTCTATCATCTGCTTACAGGCGGAAAGCATCTCCGAATACCGTCTGCAATTATCAGTCAAAAATGAAGGTATTTCTAAAATACTACATCTACCCCTTGCAATACAGTTCGATATAAATTCATGGCAAATGTAATTTGTTGCCGTTCCAAGTTCTCTTTCGCAATCGGGTCGATTTCCACAATCGGTACAAACACTTTTAGCAAGTTTGCCTGCCAAATAATTTTTGTTTTCCTTTATCGGGGGTAAATCCTCCTCATCCGAGACAAGAACCCCCTTTATATCGGTCAACACTTCGCTCATTCCTTTTAATCGATTATAAATATCAAGACGGTTTCTGTTTACGAGAGTTCTTATAGCAAAGCCCCGATTCATACCGATAAAGGAAAACAACATATCCAATACTTTTTTGGGTAAAATCGGAAATATCAAAGCTCCAATCAAAAATAAAATCGCATTATAAGGATAAAAATCTCTAACAAGTTTTATTACAAAGACGCTTATGGCAAACAATCCGACATTTAGCCCCGATGACAACCATTTATTCCTTACCAACAATGAAAATAGAGAAGCTACCAAAGCAAATAAAAGATAACCGGTGTTAAAATTATAAAGGCTAGGAGCCATTGCAGTAATACAAGCTATCAAAACACCTCTTTCATAAAACAAATACGGAAACAGCACCAAGGACAGTGCAGAAAACAAATAAAACGGAGTGAGTCCGAAAATGTTTACAGAATATAATCCCAAACTGAACACCGCAAGGCAAATGGCAAGAGCAACACTTTCCAATCCCGAGGGCTTATATTTCATTCCTTTAACCAAAATGCACTTGCATGAAAGAATTGCGGAAAAGGTAAAAATTAGGGAAATAAAATAAACAATCACCTTCTTCGTTACAACCGATAAATCTAATCCGTAAATAAAAATCGAGGGTATTTGTGCTATAGCCGTATAAATTACAAGCAAATAAAGCTTAACGCTTTTTCTTGAAAGCTTGTGTATTATATAAGCTAAAAATAGTACAACCGCCACGGCAAGAATCGATACTGCGGTTTGCCAAGAAAAATCTGCAAGAAGGGAAGCTCCGAGCAAAAGGGGAGTTAATATAAGCAGATTCTTTCTACAGTAGACAAGCCCGACAAATAGTCCGATACCAAAGGGAGAAATCCCCCATAAAGATGCTTTCGAAAGGATGTAGAAGCAGATAAAGGCACCGATGTACCAAAGTATATCTTTAATACCGATTACACTGACACGTCTTTTTCTTTTCATCAAATTGTCCTCACGGCAATAGCCTTTATTATAATTTCCAACCCCCTTTCGCTTGAGGTGACGGAAACCTTTAAGGTTTCATCCTCGATTACGAAAAAGTCGGAAAGAAGATCATACACCTCGCTTTTAATCATTAAAGGGAGCATATCACCGCCCTTAAGCCTATCTCTGTTTAAAACATTTTGCATTCTTTCTCTAATGTCTTTCATTTTAGTTTTCTCAACAACATTTTTATTCCGCCCGAAAGTCCGCAGTACTGCTCGCCGGGATCATAGATTTCTCCGTGACCGTATACTATTCTTTTTGCGAGCATTGAAATACCCTTTCGATATTCTCCCTTTACGGGAAGACAACCATATACATCTAAAATACAATCCTCATCGGGCAAAACACCTATTACCCTTGTATGTAAAAGTTCCTCAATTTCCCGAGAAGAAAGCATTTCACCGCTAAGAACAAGATCTCCCCTTGCTCGATTTATCACAACGCTCAAAGAGCTTTTCTTTAGCTGTAGTAGGGTTTTTATAACCTTGTCACCGTCCCTTAGCGAAGAAGGTGAAGGTGTAGTTACGACAATTGCCTCGTTTGCGGGGGATACGGCTCGATAAAAGCCCTCGTCAACACCGGCAGGACAATCGATTAATACAAAATCGTTTTTTTCTCTCAAGGCGAGTATTATCTCGGCAAAATCGTTAGTACT
Organism: uncultured Christensenellaceae bacterium; assembly: GCA_964561145.1. Lineage (GTDB taxonomy): Bacteria > Bacillota > Clostridia > Christensenellales > CAG-1252 > RUG14300. The sequence continues at coordinate 12,270 of CAZLNZ010000026.1, read as the reverse complement.
TACCTCTCCGCCTTTGGTGGAAGCTAAAAGTTTTAAGCCCGAACCGTGAAGAGCAAGAGCTTGACTCAATCGACACCGACCCTTTGCAACATCTAAAATATCATATGATATCTTATCCTCAAGCCCTAAAACAAGATCTAGATTATTCAAGGTAACATCCGCATCAGCCACAGCAACCTTATAATCCAGCTTGGATAACATCAAGCCCAATGTTGCGGTTACCGTCGTTTTACCGACACCGCCCTTTCCCGAGGTAATTACAATACATCTGCCCATATAAAAAAGTTTAACGCATCCGCTTTGTCGAGAAACGTTAAACTTGAGAATTTATTATATAAAAATGTTATTTTAATTTGGTTACTTTCCTGAGTTTTAAAACTCTCTCAATAAAGAAGTATACTCCGCAAGCTATTGCAAATGCACCTATTATAACAGCAAGACAGATTAGAGTAATACTCCACAGAGGAAGGGAACCTTTTGGCGTGGCTGCTTTGACGGTTTCCCACATAATCGTCATACGGGTGTTTGCATCACCGTAATCAGCCATCATGCCGAAGTCGGGATTTGAAATGTCGGGATAACGCACTTCCCAGGAAAAGAACTCTTCAATATCATAATCGTTATCTTCAAGAAGACTTAGCACTTCCTCATCAGCCTTCAGCACCTCCTGATCTACTGCAGAGCTATAACCGACATATATCATATTGCGAACGCTGACGGAAGGGATACTGCAAAACTCGATCCACGCATTTGCGACCTCTCTTTTTGTCGTGCTTTTGGGAATAAACCAACCGTCAAACCATACGTTCGCACCAACCTCGGGGACATAGTAATCAAGATTTACACCATAGCCCTCAGCCTCCTCGATGGCATACATCGCATCTCCGGACCAAGCAAGATCCACATACGCTTTCAATGCAACGAGATCATCCTTTCCAAAATCCACTTCATACTTCTTTAATGCGGTTTTTTGCTCAATAAGTGCCTCGCTAACGGCATCAACCAATTCCTTCTCTGTACAATTAATTAGGTCCTCTACAGAATAGTCGGAGTATACATCGGGAAGCCGATCTTGTTCCTTCAGATACAACACGCCCGCAGCAAAAGTATCCCTTATAGAATCCTTCATAAGAATCATTTTGTTCAAAATCTCGTAATTATTAGGATTCCAAAGAATGCTCCAGCCCTCCTCTTCGATATTGATTCCATACTCATCGAAAATATCCTTATTATACAAGATACCGAGTGTTCCATACATATAAGGTACAAGATAATTCGAAAAGTCTTTTCCAAACTTCTTTTCCACCATAGCATATATGCCCTGATTGATTGTATTCATCCCCTCTGTTTTATCGATAGGATAAAGCATATCATTGTTATAGAGCTTTTGAATTGCATATTCGCTTGTACAGATAACGTCAACATTGGCATCGTTATTCATTACCTTTGTAAGCATTGTTTCATTGGTATCGTAGGTTACATAGTTTACGGTTATTTTCTTTCCGTACTTTTCAAAATACCAATCCTCGAATTCAGATAAGGTATCCTCATCGATATAATCTTCACAGTTATATACTGTAAACACTCCGTCATTTGCCACCCCGTCATCTTCTTCTTTATCACAGGCAACCAGCGGTAAAACAAATGTGACGAGCATTACAACAAGCAAAATCGTTAATAAAAACCTTTTCATACGTTACCCCCTTTTACCTTTTGAGGAGAAGGCACGCTCTTTTTTAGATTTGTCAACAAAACAATAAAGAGTACTACCACAAAAATAATACTGAATACCGCAAACCAGAAGGGCTCGAGTCCACGCTTGGCTCCGTCAGAATATAGATAGGTAGACAAAGTTTCGATTCCCGTTGTACCCTTGTTCAATTGAGAAATAATAAAATCATCGAGACTCATTGTAAATGCTGTAACACCTCCCGATATTATTCCCGGAACAAGAATGGGGAGTTCGACTGTAAACACTGCTCTAGCAGGAGTTGCGCCAAGGTCCAGTGCCGCCTCATATACATTAGGATCCATTTGATAAAGTCTGGGAGTTACCGCTAAAACAACATATGGGGTACAGAAGGTAACGTGAGCAATTATCAAACGTATCCAACCACTGGTTATGCCCAAAGAAGAGAAAAAGAGTACAAAGCTAAAGGCTGTGACTATTTCCGAACTGATTATAGGCCATTGGTTAACATTGTTTACAATTCCTTTCATCCTCTTCCCCAAATGGAAAATACCTATTGCGGATATTGCACCAAGTATAGTAGATATTGCACCTGCGATAACCGCTATGATAAGGGTGTTTGCTATTGCGGAAAAGAGATCGTGGGAAGCTTCGGAGGTGAAAATCGCCTTGTAGCTATCGAAACTAAATCCCGCCTGCATCGAAAAATTAACACCCGATTTTCCAAAAAAGGAGAAAAATACAATGAGCAACACGGGTGCATATAAGAATATTGCAACGATCGCAAGATATATCACGCTTAAGGTCTTTGGTAACATCTTCTTTTTCATAGCAAATTACCTCCCGTCTCAGGATCGCTAACACGATTAACCGCAACAGATGCAATCAAAACAAATACAAGCATTATCAAGCTCATTACGCTTCCTACGCCGTATAAATCGAGGTTATAAGCGTTGTAGATGACATCGCCGAAAAGCTCCACCTCTCCACCTCCTAAATAGTTGGTTATGGCAAAGGAAGAAATGGTTGGAATAAATACCATTGTAATTCCCGAAATAATACCGGGTACAGAAAGAGGAATTATTACCTTCAAAAATACCTGAAACTCTGTAGCACCCAAGTCTCGTGCCGCCTCGATATAACTCTTATCGATGTTGCTTATAGTGTTATACAAGGGCATAATCATCATCGGGAGGAAAATGTATACCATACCGACAACAACGGTTATCGCACCGAGCTTAAAGCCTATCCACTCGAAAATACTTGCCAAAGCTCTTGTTTTAATAAGGAAGTTTATCCACATCGGAATTGTGAATATCATCATCCACATACTTCCGTGCCTAATCTTGCTTAGGAAATAGGCAACAGGATACCCTATAAGCAAACATAAAACCGTCGACAACAAACCAACCAACAAGGAATTCCCTAAAATAGACAAATAGACACCGTTTTCAAAGAAAAGCTTGAAGTTTTCAAAGCTACCCTCTCCGTTATATATAAACGCATTTACCAAGAGCATTGCAGTGGGAACTACTACAAATACCAACAGTATCAATATATACGGATAGGAGAAAACCTTCCTTGAAAAACGAAAGGTTTTTCTAAGCTTATTCTTCATCTCCGTTCTCCTCTATCTCTTCAATAATGATTTTATCACGAGGTATATTGATACCTACACGGTCATCCTTCAACCAATCATCCTCGGTGTCGACAAAGAAGTCATAATAGGTATCTGTACGAATTATACATTGATAGTAGCTACCCTTGTAGATAGAATTAACAACGGTAGCTCCGATTACGCCGTCGTCCTCGTCGTCGGTAATTTCAACATCGTCAAAATCAACCTTTACTCTAACCCTGCTTCCCTGAGGTAAATCACAGTTACATTCAAACGCTCCGCCACAAATATCGACATAACCCTCTTCTATCATTTCCGTTTCAATCTCATTAATTATTCTTGCCTTATGCATAATATGGAAATGATCGGGAGTGATCTCCAAACCGACTTCAGAGCCAACCGTTCTAGGATTTGTATGGTGAACCAATACTTCATTCTCATCACCGCAGGTATCTACGACGATAACCGTTGTTTGGAAGTGGTCTCCCTTGAAAACAGAGGTTTGAATCCTACCTGTTATCATGGCATTGGCACCGTCCGCCGTGCACAATCGAATGTCTTCGGGTCTAACAATTACGTCGACAGGCTCATTAAGCTTGAACCCTTTATCGACGCACTTAAACTCGTGACCGAAAATCTCTATAGTATAGTCACGTTTCATTGTACCGGATACAATGTTGCTTTCTCCGATAAAGTCTGCGACAAAGGCATTTGCAGGCTCGTCGTATATCTTTTGAGGATTGGCAATTTGTTGGATCTCACCGGCACGCATAATAATAATGGTGTCACTCATTGTCAACGCCTCTTCTTGATCGTGGGTAACATAGATAAAGGTGATACCCAATTGCTTATGCATATTCATAAGCTCGATCTGCATATCCTTGCGAAGTTTTAGATCCAAAGCACCCAAAGGCTCGTCCAAAAGAAGAACTTCGGGTTCATTTACCAATGCACGAGCTATGGCTACCCTCTGCATTTGACCGCCCGAAAGAGAGGTTACGCTTCTTCTTTCATAGTCTTCTAGGTCTACAAGTTTCAACGCCTTCGATACCTTCTCTTTAATTTCCGCCTTTGTGAGCTTGCGGAGCTTTTCTATCCTTTTACCCTTTTTCTCTATAAATTCTCCGGTCGGTATGTTTTTCAGTTTTAAACCAAAAGCAACGTTGTTGAAAACGTTCAAATTAGGGAACAAAGCATAACGCTGGAATACCGTATTAACATTACGTTTATAAGGCGGTATCTCGGTTATATCCTTACCGTCAAACAGAATTTGACCCGACGTAGGCGTTTCAAAGCCTGCAATCATTCTCAAGGTTGTGGTTTTGCCGCAGCCCGACGGACCGAGTAAGGTTACAAATTCTCCCTTGCGAATGGAAATGGAAAGGTTTTTTACGACGGGTTTGCCGTCAAAGCTTTTCGAAACGTTTCTAAGCTCGATTATGGATTCGGGCTTGTGCTTTTCATTCGTTGCCATAGGTTACCTCCGTGTGGAAATATTTATCTTAATTAAAAATTGCTAGGTGTTGCGATCCAAAGGATTTTTGCTTCCTTTGTACCGATGTTTACGATTTTATGTTCCTTGTCCCCGTTCAGATAAAAGGATTCACCCTTCTTTGCCTTGTAGGCAAAATCGCAAACGCTAATCATTATTTTCCCGTCCAATACATATCCGAACTCTTGCCCTACAAAGGGGTATCGAATATCGGAGCTGCCATTGACGGGAAGCACTAATAGTATTGGCTCCATTTCATTTTTTTGAGAATTTGGAACTAACCAGGTTACGCTGCCGTCTCCGTTAGGGGATGTTACGTAATCTTGATTATTAAAAACGATTTTCTCTTCCTTTTGCTCCGCAAAAAACTGCGGAAGTGCCACACCCAATACGTTGAGTATATCCTCTAACGTGGCTATAGAGGGGGAACAAATATCGTTCTCAAGCTGACTTATGTAACCCTTAGTAAGGTCGCAACGGCTAGCCAGCTCCTCCTGAGTTAAACCCAGCTGCAGTCTGCAAGCTCTTAGTTTTTGACCTATATCCATAATAATCTCCTTCACCTCTCCATCGAAAAATGTCTAATTTAGGAGAAGCTTATATAAGTGGAATTATATAAACGATGATTAGTAATGTCAAATAAAAAGATTAAAATTACTAAACTTTTGTAAATTTAGTATTTCTAAACTTTTTGTTGAATGCCTTTCATACCGAAATCCCTTTATTCTTTCGCAATAAAATCAATCTTTAGGGTATGAAAAAAACTGACTTCGTTAATAATTAATTATGAATATATAAGGAGGACTTTTTATGAATAACGATGATAATAATTCCAATTGCTGTTGCTCTGACTCTTCCTGCTGCAACAAAGGAAGCAAAACCGCCTGCATAGAGGATGACAAGGTGCTGGTTCGAGACATCCTCAAAACGGCTATAATGGGGTCGCAAGCCATAGACGTAACAAGAGATTACGTACAAAGCCCGCAATTTCAAGAATACCTTGACGACCTTCAAAAAACCTATCTTGCAATTAAATCGCAAGCCGAGGATTTTATGAGAAAAAAGAGAATAGACGAAGAAATTCTTGCCAGTGTTACCGAGGCAATAAACCGGGGTGCCATTAAAATGGGAATGAAGGGAACACGGTCCGATGAAAGGGTTGCGGAGCAGCTAATAAAAGGAACGACAATGGGACTAGAGGTGATTAGCAAAAATCTAAATTGCTCCTCCTCGGTATCGCAAGAGCTTATTCACCTTGCAGAGCATATCGAAGAGATTATGACGGAATCGGTAAAAGAGTTAAGAAGCTGGCTTGGTTGAAAATAATCCCGAAAGCTCAAAATAAAAGTGCACCCTTGAAAATATTACTTAAGGATGCACTTTTGGGTTACATTTAAAGCGAAGTGCTGTTCATTTTTCAGAAAAGAGGTTTAACTCTTAACCACAAACCGCACTGTGATTTTATGATTAGTTATCTTCGTTTTCTTGAAGCAGTTTGTTCTCTGCATCAAGAGCCAAGGCGTCTATCATATCATTAATATCACCGTCGAGGAACTGCTCGAGATTGTAAACGGTCATATTGATTCTATGGTCAGTTACACGTCCCTGCGGGAAGTTATAGGTACGGATCTTTGCGGATCTATCGGCAGTACCGACCTGGGATTTTCTTGTAGCCGCATATTCTTTATCTGCTTGACTTTGATAGAACTCTAACAAACGGCTTTTTAAAACCTTAACCGCCTTTTCACGATTTTTGAGTTGCGATTTTTCATCTTGACAGGTTACCACTATTCCCGTAGGAATATGAGTCATTCTTACTGCGGAGTCCGTTCTGTTTACATACTGTCCGCCCGCACCACCGGCTCTATACGTGTCGATTTTAACATCGTTCATATCCAACTTTACGTCAACATCCTCCGCTTCCGGAAGTACTGCGACCGTTGCGGTAGAAGTATGTATTCTTCCCTGCGATTCCGTAGCAGGAACACGTTGTACTCTGTGCGTTCCCGATTCGAATTTCAACTTAGAATAGGCACCTTTTCCGGAAATCATGACTACAACTTTGTTTACGCCACCAAGGTCGGTAAGATTCATCTCTACCTCCTCCATATTCCAACGCATACGCTCGGAAAAACGCTTATACATACGCAATAGTTCATATCCGAACAATGCTGCCTCGTCACCACCTGCACCCGAACGAATTTCGATAATAACGTTTTTGTCGTCATTAGGGTCCTTGGGTAACAATTGGTGCTTCAATTTGTCAATTGCCTTGGCAAGCTCCTCTTCCGCCCCCGCCAACTCTTCCTTGGCAAGCTCAACAAGCTCCGCATCCTCTCCGGCATATATGATATCTTTGTACTCTCGAACAGCCTCTTCACGTGAAAGATACTCATTGTAGACTGCAAGGAGCTCTCCGACCTCGGAATACTCCTTTCCTAACTTTTGGTACTTCTCCCTATCACTTATAATGCCGGGATCCGCAAGCTGTTCTCCTATTTCGTTATATTTATCTTGTAATGAAGCTAACTTTTCAAACATACTTATTAATTCCTTTTTGCTATTACTACTCTATCCTTGTCGTTATAATCCTTAATTACCTCGATTTCAAAGCCTGTAAATATCTCCTTGATATCATCCGATTCCTCATCACCTATTTCCATAACGAGAACGCCGTTTTCAGATAAGGGGGCAGTGGCTGCTATTATTCTATAATAATCCAATCCGTCTTTTCCGCCATATAGTGCCAAACGAGGCTCTTTTTTAACATCGGCAGGAAGTTTCTCCATATCGTGCTCTGATATATAAGGAGGATTAGCAAGGATGACGTCGTAAATTCCATTTATACTTTTGAACATATCGGATTCTACAATATCGACTTTAGCACCAAGCGTATGAGCATTGCCTTTGGCAACATTCAAGGCACCTTTGCTTACATCTGACAAGGTAACATTAATATTCTTTTCCAGGGCTATTGTAATACCGATACAGCCGGACCCCGTACAGATATCTAAAACTTTAGAATCCTCTTTGACATAGTCAAGAGCCTTTTCGACCAATACCTCCGTATCTTGCCTCGGAATAAGAACCTCGTCGTTCACATAGAACTCTCTACCATAAAAATATGCTTTTTCAAACACGTATTGCAGCGGCTCTCCGTTTGCAACCCTCTTGGCACAAGAAAGTATCTTATTATTCTGTTCCATTGTAACGGTCTTAAGTATAGCAAGTTCACTACGTTTAACACCCAGAACCTCTGTGAATATCCAATCGGCTTTAGCCTCACTTTCATCGACTTTTGAGAGATACGATAATACCTTCTCACGCAAATTGGCATAAGATTTGACAAGAGGAAACTTTTCCGTCTCTAGCGTAGGATCGGCATCCAATAATTGAACGGTTTCAAATGCCTTTATCGCTACTTCTAGCATATCATCTTCAGGCTCTCTTGTGGTTATATGCTGGATAAGCATTCCCGGAGCTTTTAGTGCCTTAGAAAACCAGTTGTCGAACTTCGCCAAGAACTTGAGAACCTCATAGGAAATACCTGCTATAAGGGGAAGCATTGCAAGCTTAATTGCAATTCTGATAAGACGCTTAACAGGTTGGCTATACACCAGATCATTTATGACAAAACCGCAAAGACTAAGAAGCCATTCGATAAGGGAGAACATCAATATTGAGATAATCATAACAATCACAATAAAATTTGTTCCGCATCTATCGTGATGCTTACTCATTTTCTTTGCATTTTCAACAGTTAGAGGTAAGCCGTGTTCAAAACAGGCTATAGTCTTATGCTCCGCTCCATGATATTGATAAAGTCTGCGAATATCTTTCATAAGAGAGGTCAGCAACATATAGCCAACAAATATAGCTATACGAACAACTCCCTCGAGAAGATTAAACCAAATGGCGGCAATCTCCTTTCCTGCAAGTTGCGTAATCCAACCCGTTATCCAAGTAGGAAGCATAAAGAAAAGAAGAACGGACAATCCTAGACCTAAAACAACACCTATCACCATAGCAACGGTCATAACGTCTATGTGGAAGGTCTTTGCTAACCATTTTTCAAATTTGGAAGGTTCCTCTTCTTCGAGTTCTCCGCTAAACACCTCGGCAGAACGCATCGTGATTTTCATTCCGAAAATCAACATGTTGAAAAAATTAATTATTCCCCTTAAAACGGGAATCTTAGAAACCTTACTCGATGGCTTTAATCTGCCCGATTCGACGGCGATTTCACCATCCGACTCTCTAACAGCAGTAGCATAACTGGAAACGCCACGCATCATGACGCCCTCTAATACTGCTTGTCCACCTATTTTTGATACAAATTTTTTAGCCATAATGATAAAAAAGATAGCACGCAACCTAAAAAAGGCGACGTGCTATCAATAATAAACAAATTTAGCCGCGATTGTAACGCTTGTTGAACTTGCCGATACGTCCGCCGGTTTCTACCGCTTTTTGCTTTCCGGTATAATAAGGATGGCACTTGCTGCAGATATCAACACGAAGCTCGGTAACATTTTTAGTTGTACCGGTCAAAAAAGTCTCGCCGCAAGCACAGGTTACTGTAACTGTCTTATAATTGGGATGGGTGTCTTTTTTCATTTTATTTTCTCCTATTTTGCATCGCTAGTATTAATGCATTGATAATTATATACCCAAAAAGAATTACTGTCAACCAAAACTAATTATTTATTTTACTTTGAGAATTTACGATTTATTTTATTTGACTTCGAAGGGTAACTCCATTAATTATCCCTCAAATCAAAACGATAATATGGTCAACAATTGCTTTACAGCAAAACAATGCAATGTAACACTGTAGATACAGCGGTAAAACTCTATTATGTCGTGAAAAAAATGCCCTGCTCGAGGCAAGGCATTTTTTTTCATTACAATTAATAATTAGCAAGATGCAAGGATTTCGTTGGTGATACCTTCCATATCAACATCTCTTAAACCGGCTGCAGCATTAACCTCTGTAAAGAGAATCTTAGCATCGCAGAGATCTCCGAGTTGAGCCCAAGAGTTTCCGTTCTCTTCGTCAGCAGGTCCAAATACTACTAAACGCTTATAGTTAGGATGGAGTGCTGTTGCGAACTCTTGTGTGCCACCCTCCCAGATATCAAACAACTCATCTGTACTGCCGGGCATATTATCGGGATATCCGATACAGCCTTGTCTAGCACCAAGTTCAAGGGGCGGTGCATCGGTAAGAACGCAAATAATGTGTCTGCCTTTTTCACCTGCTCTTGTATCAATAGGAGTCCAATCAGAACGCATAGCGGTAACTACTGCCTCCCAGCCGTTCTCGGGAATATCTCCGCCTTTGGGAGTGCCATCCTCGTTAACTAGAGAAATGCTGTTGATTGCTGCCTCAAATTCTGCATTTTGATCGGGAAGGGTATAGAATCCGTGCTCCATTATTGCGGTAGGACCGTCAGATGCGAAGTCACCGAATTCAACAACCTTAACTCTCAATTGAGAAATAGGCTTGTTACCGTTTTCAAAGGTTCTACGACAAATATCACTGAAATGTTTTGCCTTGTCTTTGATCTCGTTGATACAAGGATACATACTATACGTATTGTCAATACAGAATACTATGTCCATTTTATAACCAATGTAATTACCAGCCATGGATTATTACCTCCGTTTTATTTTTTTCCTTTCGGCTACTATACCTATTATAGCCGCATTTATACGATATGTCAATGTTGATTTTTTTATTTTCCGGCATTTTCTATAATAATTTAGGCAGATGTTTCTCAAAACAACTTTCATAGAGATTGCAGAAAATTATATAAAAAACAAGCTGTAAGCCCGTACCTTAGTTGAATATAAGATTTCTCCCGTCCGGATCTAGTTTAAGCCGTCCCATTCCTCCATAAATTCCGAAACAAATTTATGCATATAATCCGCCCTATGCATCGCGATCCTTTTAGCTGAATCGGTATTCATCAAATCAGGAAGCCGAAATAGCTTTTCATGGAAATGATTAAGGGTTGTCGATTGGTTTTTTATATACTCTTCGGCATTCATAGTCATATTAGGCTTAATGTCGGGATGGTGCATCAACCTATTATGATTTCCGCCATATGCAAAAGCTCGCGCTATTCCTATTGCTCCTATCGCATCCAATCTATCGGCATCCTGCACACATTTCCCCTCGAGAGTTTCGGGAGTAACCGAATCGGAGCCCATATATGAAACCTCACGGATTATTTTGCATATCTTATCAATATTTGATGTCTCCACTCCATTTGCCAATAAAAAGGTCTTTGCATTTCTTTGATCTGAACAAGTCTTCGGGAACAACTTTCTGTCATCAACGTCATGCAAAATCGCCGCAAGCTGCACTGTTTCCAAATCGGCATGCTCTTCTATGGCAATAAACGTTGCCATTTTGAAAACACGAAGGGTATGAAAATAGTCGTGTCCGCTAAACTCATTCTCTAATAGTTCCTTAGCAAATAACATCGCACGATCTATCATATGTCTAATTATCCTCTCCATAATATTGTTTTTTGTTGGATTAATTATACCGCGAAATTCGAAAATAATCAATATGCCCGCCATACTAAAAAAAGTCCTACATTTTTGGTGACACCCCTTTGATTGTCTTATGTGTATCACTACCGATTTTGATACAATTTTCGAACACTCTTGAATTTTTGCGTACACCTATAAATATGAATTTGTCGAATATGTTATACCGGAGTTCCGACTTCAATCAGATTGCCGTCAGGATCATAAAATCTGACAACCTTTTGTCCCCAACTGTGTGTCATCAAACGATTGACATTTTCGGTTTTCGGGTAGAGCATCTCAAGTCGTGCCACGAATTTTTCTATATCGGACTCTTCAAAATATAATTCGGATTGGTTACTGTTTGAAGTCACGCTTTTTTCGTGAATTGTTCCCGGTAACCAGATTCCTGCAAATACAAGTTGTTTGTCAATTCCATATTCCCATCGTTGTCTTGAAGCTGTTGAAAACCAAACATATCACGATAAAATGTTAGGGCACGGTTACAATCTTTTACAACAATAAGCGTTCCTTTGTATTTCATACTCTCCTCCTGAAATTTTTATTTAATACCGATATTCACCGAGTCATAAGAAATATTCTGAGCATAAACAGCAATTATCCGGTCAATCGGTATTGTGATTCTGTGGTTCTACAAAAACATCGTCATATAAATCGGTATACAAAGAAGTTCTCCGTCTTTTCGCAAATCTTTTGTGTACACCAAATATCTTTGACCTGTTTTTCCTGAAAACTTATCTACAAATGCATCTATTGACGCATGAGTTTTATAACCCGATGATTTAACTTCAATAGGACATACTTTATTTCGTTTTGCAATCAAGAAATCAACTTCATAATTATGACTAGAATTTTCTTTCGGGAATGTATAATAAAACAATTTATTACCATTTGCATAAAGCATTTGAG
>CAZLNZ010000025.1:0-27639 GCA_964561145.1 uncultured Christensenellaceae bacterium | reverse complement strand
ACTCCCGACCTCATGGTCCCAAACCACGCGCGCTACCAACTGCGCTACACCCCGAGGGTGAGTTGTTTTCAACACGTGTAATATTACACTAATTGAGGAAATCTGTCAACGATTTTTAACAAGTTTTTCAAAACTTTTTTTAAGTTTTTGCCATCCTGTTGCAAACAACCCTATTTTTATAAGCTTAAGCAGCTTCTTCGCTCTGAACCTCTAAAAGCAAAACACCATGCTCATGTTCTTTTACTTCATCAATAATCTCATATGCCCTTAAAAGAAAATCCAATTCTGCCTCGTTATGTGAAACAATCTTATTCTTTTCGGCATAATAAAGTTCTAGGAGATCGCCATAATGTGTTATGCGAAGAACCTTTGCTTTAATTAATCCGCCATGAGTACTATTTCTTCTTGCGAATATTATCGAATCGGTTTGAACTTCATCAAAATTCTCATCAAGATGAGTATATATATACGCTTTATTACCTTGTCTAAGCAAATCAAAGCTTCTTGGTTCAACATCTACTTTTGTAAAGTCACCATGAGAAAGCTCTTTTTCAATTGCTATCTGTAATGCCTTATTCTCTTCCCTATGTTTCTGTCTAAGTTTCTCTAATGCTATGCAACGCATAGGGGTAAAAGAATAGTTCTTAATGTATCCTCTTTTGATTCCGAGTTTCTTTTCAAGTTCCTTGTAAGTTACCCCTAAATTATCCAAGCATGATTTTAACACCCACAACGCCATTTCCGCATCATCGTCTGCCTTGTGATGTTTAAAATCAATATGAAGGTCCTCTACGGCTTTATCGAGCCCAATACCGTTCATGACATCAAAAACAGCAGAATATATCATCTGAGTGCAAATGTATTTAAACTCTAAAGGAGGCAGCTTCGCCCTTTTGCATGCTTCATTAAGCATAAACATATCATTATTCGCAGAGTGAGCCATAATAACTTTATCGCCACTAAACAGTTCCTTTAACTCATCATATATATCAGACAAGGAAGGTGCTTTGAATACATCTTCTTTTTTTACAGAAAACTCAATAGGCTTACGGAAATTAGTACAAAACTTACAGTGCGGATTTATTATTATATCTTTTTTATAAAGCACATTAAAAGATTCATCGGCACAAACAACACCGATGGAAAAAACGCTACCCTTAACGTAACGATTACAAGCCTCTAAATCAATTGATAAAAATTCCATTATAAAATAAGTCCTCTGCTAATTGGCAGAGGACTTTTAATTTCTTAGTTGTTGTCGCCGGAATCGTCAGCCTTGAATCCCTTCAACATATCTGCCAAAGCGTGGTTGCTTGCATCTGATGCACCACCATAGGTTTCAATGGCAACTCTTTCTTCGGGAGACTCATAAGCCTCTTCTCTTCTAGGCTTTTTCTCGCCGGCAGGCTTTTCGCTCTTAGACTTAGGACCTCTGTGCTCACGTCTTTCACTTTGAGGAGCTGCTTGTAAATCCTTGATTGACAAAGCAATACGGCTACCCTCGAAACTGATGACCTTAGCCTCGATCTCTTGACCGACTTGAAGTACGCCTTCTACATCATCAACCTTATCGTAAGAGATATTGCTGATATGAACCAATCCGTCAATACCGGGTTCGATAGAAACGAATGCTCCGAACTTAACAATGGATTGAACTGTTCCTGTAACAATTGAACCTACGGGATACTTCTCGGCAGCAATCTCATAGGGTTTCTTTTGAAGTTGCTTATAGCTCAAGGTAACCTTGAAATTCTCGGGATCAACCTTTGTGATGAGGAATTCATATTCTGTATTAATCTTAAGAACCTCGTTGGCAGCGGTATCACGAATCCAGCTGATCTCATTTGTAGGAGCTAAGCAAAGGAAGCCATAAACCTCAACAAATGCACCAAAAGAAACGAACTTTCTTACAATACCGGGAACGATGTGATTAACTTGGAAACGATCGATGTTTGCATTAAAGATATCCTTCTTCTTTTGCTCTTCAGCTGCAATTTTCTCCTCTCTTGCTTTTCTACGAGCAATAGCTTCAGCCTTTTTGGCAGCTTGAATAACTTGTTTACGGCTTGCAACGATCTTCTTGCGACCATTATTCTTCTCATCTTTTTTCTCGGGAAGTTTTCTAACTTTAACCGTTTGTCCGATCAAAGCAGCCTTGCCCTCCTCGTCGATAGCATTGATGTCTATTTGAGAGTTAGGAATGAAAACTGTGTAATCGGCTTTGCTAGCAAGTAAACCACCGGTTACTACCTTTGTGATTACTACCTCAAAATCTCCTGCGAGGATTTCTTTTTCTGCCTCTTCCTTTTGAGCCTTTGCGAGCTTCTCAGCATCAACAAGCTTCTTGCTCAAAGTAAGGAACTCCTTGCTGCTTGTTTTATTCTCTATGAGCTTTGCCCTGAAAGTGTCGCCGACGTTAATCTCGTCAATAGACTTCTCATCGCCAATCTCTTCGATTGAAACGAAGCCGTCTTTCTTTTGACCGCAATATACTACCAAACCATCCTCTCTCTTTTCCATAACCTTACAATCGAGAACTTTGCCTACTCTGATCTCAACCATACCTTGCAAGGCTTGCTCCATGAAAGATAAAGGCTTTTCAGCGGGCTTTTTAGCTGCTTCGGGTTTAGCTTCAACTTTCTTGCTTTCTTCAACTTCACTTACTGTAGAACTGTCTTCTACTGCTGCGTCAACAACTACGTTGACTTCTTCTGCCATTTCAGGTCTTTCTTCAATGCTCATTTATTAACCTCCGTAAAACGGGTACACATCTCACTTGAGACTGTTGATATCCGTTCAAAAAATATTGATGTGATACAAAATTGCTAACATTTCAGCTTTCCATATTCACGCAAATAGTATAACAAAATTTTAAAAAAACTTACAACTAAATTAATGCACTTTTTTAAGGAATTTTCACAGAAATTTAATATTATTTATAAGGTTTCGACAAATTAGCCTTTTCACTTGTCTTTTTCAATTGAAAACTAGCTCAAAAAAACTAATTCCAAACCCTTATCGAAACTTTTAAAAAAAGAAATCAATTCTCCAACTTGTTCATAAGACGTTGAAGAAGCCGTTGTTATAAAACAGCTCCGTATCCGGATGCTTTCGAGCTCTTCAACACTTTCGACTAAAAAAGCTCTGTTTTTCTCCAATGCCATCTTGTAAAGTGTGTTACAATTACTACTTTTTTTGTCTCCAACCACAATAACCGGATACTTTTCAGCATACAAGCACAATTCGTCTATACGTTTTTCGACTACTCCGCATAGAGTGTCAACAACACTTATTCTAACCCCCAGAGCAATCGCCTTATTTTGCAAAATATTCACAAAATAAGAAAATTGTTGACTTGATATCGTAGTTTGACCTATCACTGTATACTCAATCGAGTTATCAAGGAATACAGCCTCTAATTCCTCTTTAGAAGACAAAACGATTGATTTTTTCGCATAGGAAACAACGTTTTTTACCTCTATATGATCCCTATTTCCAACAACAAGTAATGTACCGTTACAATTCTTAGCAATATCGATCAACTTTTTCACATTTGGGCAAGTTGCATCTTTTATGTCTCCTGTCACCTCTTGCAAATGCTGTTTATTAATTCCATGTGCCGCAATCAAAAAAGAACAAGCTCTGCTTGTTGGCATTTTTCCAAAAGAAAAAATGCCCTCGTTTTCCAGCCGGGCATTAACTCTTGTATTGTGAATCAAGTCACCCAAAACAAGACAAGGCTTCGGTGCAGATTCGGCTATTTCTATAGCCCTCTTTACACCTGAACAAAAACCTGCATACTTCGAAATAATAACCTTCATTGTATATCTACTTCTTACGATTTTTCTTTTTCCAAGCTTTGCTTAAGACGAATTCGTCAAATCCCCTTTTCATCCTACTCATTTCCGAGTATAAAAAAGCAGTTGCTTTTTCACGACCTTCATGAGAAGGGAGTTCAGCATACGAGGAAAGATCAATCGATTCTCCTATATACATATAATTACGCCTAAACGGTTTCAGCGGTTTGTGATAAAGAATAGGTATGATAGGAGCCTTTCCTTTAATTGCAAAAGAGGCTGCTCCCTCTTGAAAATAAGCCATTTCGGGAGTACCTTCCTTGTTTCTTGTACCCTCCGGGAATATAATCAATTGTTTATCTTGCTTCAGAACTTTCATAATAGCTTTATAAGCACTCATATCGCTTTCGCCTCTTTTTATTGAAACGGCACCACACATAGACAAAAATTTAGCCGATAATTTGCTTTCAAAAAGTTCTTCCTTCGCAACGCAATTGCATGAGCCCCAAAGCAATCTGGAAGCTAGGACCAAAACATCCTCCGATTTATAGTGATTACAACAAACAACCGCCTTTTCTTTAAAATAACGCTCTTTGTTGAAAATTCTAACGGGGAAAACAATTCTTAACGGCAAATATGTTATAACCTTAACAAAATTAAAAAAACTCATCTTACCACCTTCGAAACAATCAAATCTACGACCTCGTCAACGGTCATATCGCTACTGTCAATATAATGACTATCCTCTGTCTTAACCAACGGAGAATTTGCTCTATGGGAATCATTATAATCTCTTTGATTAACATCCTTCAAGATACTCTCGTAGTCGACATTTTCTCCTTTAGCTAAAAGCTCGTCATACCTACGCTTTGCTCTGCATTCTGCAGATGCTGTTAAATAAAACTTATTCTTACTATTTGGCAAGACCTTGCTTGTAATATCTCTACCATCTAAAACAATGTCTTGCTTAGAAGCAATTTCCTGTTGCATTTTGACCAACAGCTCTCTAACCTCTATATGTTTGGATATATCGCTTGCTGCCTTTGAAACCCTATGTTCTCTTATATGAGGTGTTACGTCATCGCCGTCAACCAAGACCTTTTGCTTACCATCTACATATATAACTTCAATATCGGTTTCAAAAAGAAAGGATAAAACCTCATCTTCGTTGTCAGGTCTTAGCCCCAATCGCAGACACTTCAAGCCCATTGCACGATACATCGCACCTGTATCCAAATAGGTAATGTTCATTTTTTTAGCTATAAGCTTTGCGACAGTACTCTTACCCGCACCGCTAGGTCCGTCAATTGCGATATTAAGCATAATCCTTCTCCTTGGTTGTTTGACTGGCATTAACTTATTTTATCCCATTTGGTATCATTATGTCAACCGTAGATTTCCTCTTCTCTTGAACTTGCGGATAATCCTGCGATATATCCTGTCGAGAAAGCTGCCTGTAGATTGAATCCTCCTGTGTAGCAGTCAACGTCAATGACCTCTCCTGCGAAGTACAATCCTCGAACCAACTTGCTCTCCATTGTCCTAGGATTAATCTCTTTAACGGATACACCGCCTGCCGTAACAATAGCCTCACCCATGGGAGCAAGCCCGAGAATATCAAAAGACAATCCTTTCACCGTCTTTATCAACCGAACCCGTTCTTCCTTCGTTATAGAATTTACTTTTTTGTCACAGTCAATTTCCGCTCGTTTTAGAACAATCGGAATAAGAGCCTTTGGCATCAATAAGGGCAAAACATTGGTTATGGTTTTATTACTATTCTCTGAAAAATCCCTTAATACTCTTTGATTAACTTTCTCCTCATCGAGAGCAGTTTTTAAGTCAATTTCAAGAACAATGTCAGACATACTCTTTCTGTTAATATGAGAGGACAAAGATAGAATACAAGGACCGCTCACCCCATTGTGAGTAAACAGCATTTCTCCGAAATCGGAACACAACTTTTTACCATTTTCTAAGATTGAAACACCGACATTTTTCAATGATAATCCGGCAATATCATATGTATCCTTTGCGTAAAGAGCCGACAACGCTGGAACAGGCTTAACGATAGTATGGCCGAAGGACTCAGCAAATTTATATCCGTCACCCGTTGAACCGGTACTAGGGTAACTCAAGCCACCTGTACAAATTACAACCGTCTTAGACTTATACTCACCTTTCTCGGTTGTTACGGTAAACTCATCTCCGTGCTTTTCTATTCTTAGCACCTTTTCTTCAAGTTTCAAGATTCCACCATTCTTTATGAAACATTTTTCCAAAGCATGAGTTACATCAGATGCCTTATCGCTTTCAGGAAAAACTCTATTCCCTCTTTCAATTTTCAATGGTACTCCGTTTTTTATAAAAAAATCCATAACCCTACGGCAATCATAGGCATTTATGGCTGAATATAAAAACTTTGAATTTGAAACTACATTTTCAAAGAACTCTTTGTTGGAACAATTATTGGTTAGATTACAACGACCTTTTCCCGTTATATAAATTTTCTTCCCGCATTTCTCGTTACCATCAATAAGGGTAACCCTTGCTCCGCTCAATATACCCCATACTGCACAGGTTAATCCGCTTGCGCCTGCTCCGATTACCAGCATATATCCTCCACAGTAAACGCTTCTAAATTATCCTCATGAAAGAATAATCTTATCGGTGAGATACTTATCTTATCTTGACTTACACAAAGAAGATCACTTCCGATTTCTTCCTCTCGAGTAAGTGGATAACCTGTTAAATATCGACCTTTTTTACCTTTTCTTTTTTCATACCAGTCGTTATAACGACGATAACCAACATGAGTTATTTCAACGCCCTTTATGTCTTCTTTATACTGTTTTGGAATATTGACAGATACAAACCTTTCACCATCGCACATTGCAAGAAGTTTATCGAGGTTATTGAGAATAAATACAGCAGAATCGTAATAATCACCGCATCGAACCTCCGCAGAAACGGCAATGCTTTTTATACCCAAAATAGCACCCTCCTGTGCAGCATTAATGGTGCCTGAATAGAGACAATCAGTCGCCAGATTCATTGTAGTATTAATTCCCGATATTACACAGTCAGCATCAGGACAAAGGACTAGATGTCCGTATTTAACACAATCACCGGGAGTTCCGTTAAGCTTATAAAGGTCGAAACCTTCCGCCTTAAGCTTCTTGTGTTTTAAACCTTTTCCAAAGGATAAAGCATGAGAAAATCCCGACTTTTCCTTATCGGGAGCAACCACAGTCACTTTATGAGCGGCTGATAATACTTTTGCAAGTTCAAGTATACCTCTACACTTGTATCCGTCGTCATTTACAATCAATATTTTCATTCTACAATTGCGTTTATAAAATCGTCCGCATCGAAAGGCAAGAGATCATCTTTGCCTTCTCCGACACCGACATATAACACGGGAATTTCTTTTTCGGCACAAATAGCAATTACAACACCGCCTTTTGAAGTACCATCTAGTTTAGTTAAAATAATACCATCAATGTCAATAAACTCATCGAATACGGAAACCTGGTTGACTGCATTTTGTCCTGTTGACGCATCCAGTACGATAAAAGTTCTATAATCGGCTTCAGGATACTTCGATTCAACGACTCTATTAATCTTTGCCAATTCTTCCATAAGGTTTTTCTTTACATGAAGTCTGCCTGCTGTATCTATCAAAAGAACATCGGTATTTTTCGCCTTCGCACTCATAATAGCATCATAAACAACGGCTGCAGCATCTGCCCCCTCTTCATGTTTTATAACCCTTACACCGGAACGTTTGCCCCACTCTTCTAGCTGTTCGCCTGCAGCGGCTCTAAAGGTATCCCCTGCAGCCAGAACAACACTCTTTTTTTGAGAAACAAAATAGCTTGCGAGCTTTCCTATCGCAGTAGTTTTCCCTACGCCGTTAACTCCTGCAACAAGAATACATAAAGGATAGGAATAGGGCTCGATTTCAAAATCTATTTGAGATTTAAGCAAGGAAACAAAAACTTTCTTTGCTTCTTCGGGAGTTTTCAATTTTCTCTTAAAGCATTCTTCCTTTAATCGCTCTATCAACTCATCCGTTGCATAAGCTCCGACATCGGCTGTAAGCAATGCCTCCTCGAGGTTATCATAAAACTCATCGTCCAATGCTTTTCCTTTGAAAGCCTCATATAACTTTCTTGAGAAATTCTCTTTGGTCTTTTTAAGTCCGTCAGCTATTTTCTTAAATAAACCCATAACAACCTCTAGTTTGCATCATCCTCAGATATATTTACCGCTTCCACAAGAGAAACCGAAAGAATATTAGAAACACCGGGCTTAACCATTGTAACCCCATATAATACATCGGCTTTTTCCATTGTGAACTTTTTATGCGAAATAACTAAAAATCTAGTATACTGCGAGAACTGCTTCAGATATCTTGCGAATCTCTCACAGTTACTGTCATCAAGAGCCGATTCAACCTCATCGAGAATAACGAAGGGAGAACTCTTAAGCTTAAGTATTGCAAACAACAAGGCAATTGCCGTTAGTGACTGTTCACCACCTGAGAGCAAAGATAAAGACTTTTTACTCTTTTCAGGAATTTGAACAGAAACCTCTACGCCTTGGTCATCAGGATCATCTTCACATTCGATAAGACTAAGCTCCGCCTTACCTCCTCCGAACAAATCTGAGAATGTCTTTTGGAAATTTACCTTTATTTGCTCAAAAGCGTCGGTGAACTTGACATCCATCTCTTGCTTAATTCGTTCAATAATCTTTTCAAGGTTTTCTTTAGACTGTACAAGATCGTCGTATTCTGCCTTTTTGGTATCATAATCGACCTTCAATTCGTTGTACATTTCCTCGGCACCTAAGTTGATATTACCGCCGAGCCTACTTCTTGATGCACTTAATTTTCCGACTCTCTTTGTGGCACCAACGTGATCAAAGCCCTCTATCTTATATGTAACGGCAATTTCATAATCTGCATCATAGGATTCTTTAATCTTGGCAGCCCAGCTATCTAACTCAATGTCAACGTTTTCAAGTGCCTTAATGTTAGAGGCTCTATCGTTTGAAGCCATCATTAAACGCTGTGTAATATCCTCACGATCTTGTTCCAGAACGCCCTTTTCGCCGTTAATTCCTTCTTTGCGAGCGGTCAAAACATCGATTTGTGCGTTAATCTCATCGATCTGCTTTTGTTGTTCTTCTGTCAATACGGCTTTGGGAGTTGTCGCAATCAAGTTCTCGATCTGACGTTCTTTATTCTCGATATCGCCTTGAAGAATTGCACTTAACTCCTTGTTCTTGCTTATTTCTCTATTAAGGCGAGCGATATCCTTTTGAAGTGCTTCGATTTCCGCAGATAATCTGTTAACATCTGCAAGACGTTGCTCCTTCTCTTTTGCGAATGCCTCTTGACGAGTTACATATATCTGTCTTTCCTCTTTTGCTGCGGCAATCATTTCATCAAGACTAAGTCTTGCCTCACTGGCTTTACCACCCTCATTTTCTGCCTCGGATATTTCTCTAAGTTTACTTTCCAAGCGAACTTTAGCGATTGACTTCAGTGTCTCTAACTCAGATAATCTCTTATTTAGACTTTCCAGATTCTTAAGCAATGAATTTCTTTCAGAAGCAAGAACGCTTACCTCTGCCTCGAGCTTACTTCCAAAGTCTCTGCTCTTCTCGACATCTTGTTTTAATGAATTCATTTCTTGTTCGAGTTGAGTTGCTAAACTTATAGCTTTATCTCTTGCGGCGATAATCTCAGCAAGTTCTTTTTTCTTTGCGTGATATACTTTGTCGGTATCGGATTTATTGTCACCGGCAGAAATACTTCCGGAGGTATCAAAATATTCACCTTCCAGGGTTACGACTTTAAATCCATGGTCATATGCTTTCCAAACCCTTTCACCGACTTGATAGTTTTCAACAACCACTATACGTCCTAACAATCTCTTGAAAACGGAATCTAATTCCAGGTCATAACCGATAAGTTCACTAGCAACACCGATTACACCATCTTCATTTAAACAGTAACGATATTCTCTGGCAAGACCCTCTCCTCTAACTTCCGACAAAGGATAACAGATCAATCTACCCTGGTGGAGAGTCTTAACATACTCTAAAACCTTACCTGCTTCATAAGTTCCATCTGTGACGATATTGTTGATAGCACCGCCCAAAGCCGTCAGGATTGCATCTTGATACTTGTCTTCAACGGTATATAACTCACCTATAGCTCCACGATAAAACTTTCTAAACTGAGGTTCTCTTTTTCCACGTTCGAGTACAGATGTCGTAACACGATTAAAGCCATGTTCTTCTTTCATTTTTTCAGCTAGCATTTTAACCTGATAATCAACACTTTGTGCCTTGGCACGATACTCGTCACGATTTTTAATAACCAAAGCAAGTCTTTCGCCAAGTTCGTTATGCTTTCTGATAATCGCATTTCTCTCTTTTTTTCCTTGCTCATAAATCTCGCTTCTCTGTTTCATTTTATCATCAGTTACAGAGATTGCATCATTGGTTTCTTTGATCGAAAGCTTGGTCTCATCGATACTCTTTTCATAGCTTGCAAGATTTTCCTTTAAGACTTCTGCCTCTCCTCTTGCGGCACCTTGTTGCGACATAGTTTCACCGAGTTTATCCGCACCGCTGATTCGCATAAAGTTATACCCTTCAATTTTGTTATCAATGTCAGTTATTTGAGCGGTTACAGCTTCATATTGTGCGTTTGCTTCGATTAAAGAAATATCCGCCTCTGCTTTTTGTTCTTGTAAAACATTCAATTCAGCGGTAGACTTCTCCAAATTCTCCGAATTAACCTCGATGGACTTATCGCAAGTTCTCTTATCAGCCTTAAGCTTCTCCAATGTATCCTTCTCATTATCGATTTTAAGCTTATGAGCCATGATTTGAGAATTAGCTCTTTCGTTTGTAAGTTTCAATTCCTCACGTCTATTAAAGCCCCTGACGATATCATCATCAATAGCCTTAATTTCACTATCCAAAGCGCTTAAACGAGAACGAATTTTATCAAGAGAGAATTGTTGATTAACTATGTATTCCTCCTGTTCTTTTATATGTGCTCTAATTTTCGATTTTTGAGATTCGGCATTTTCAAAAACATAGGTATAATAGTTCATTTCCTCAACCATTATCTCATTAGACAATCTCTTATACTCCCTGGCAACTTTCGCTTGTTTATCATAAGTATTCAGGTTCTCCTCCATGAGCTGAAGCATGGTAAAGAGATTACCCATCTGTTGATTATTCTTTTCGAGCTTTTTCTCATAATCTTTCTTCTCATTTTTAACTTGAGAAATACCTGCAGCCTCATCGAAAATCTTTCTTCTATCTACGGGCTTAGCATTGATAATCTCAGCGATTCTTCCCTGACCGACAATGGAAAAACCTTCCTTGCCGGCACCGGTATCACGCAACAAAGCGACAATTTCACTCCTGTTAACCTTTTTATGGTTTATGTAATAAACATTATCGCCTTTACTGCGGAAAATCTTTCTTCCAACGGAAAATTCACTTTCCGGCCATTTAAAACGACCATCAGAATTATCGAAAACCAAGGTAACCTCTGCATAACCCATCTCGGGAAGCTTTTCAGTTCCGTTGAAAATAACGTCTTTCATGCTACTTCCACGAATAGCTTTGGCACTCTGCTCACCCAAAACCCATCTAACAGCATCGCTTACATTGCTTTTTCCGCAGCCATTAGGTCCGACAATACATGTAAAGTTATTGTCAATATCTATCACAGTTCTATTAGGAAAGGATTTGAATCCTTCTAATTCTATTCTTTTTAAGCTCATAACTACCTCCTTAGTAGATTTTAGCCACAAATTAAGGATTTACTAATCTGTAACGAATATATTCTAGCTGTTTTTTCTCAAAATAGCAACCTTTAAATATAAAGCTTCTTCCTCTAAAATATTTGAGGCGTGATCCGCACCCTGAATTGACAACTCCAAGAGACTCATATCACAAGAAGCCTGATATGCACTATCCCTCAACATTCGAAGAAACATTTCCAAGGTTAAATGCTGAGAACAGCTACAACTAAACAAAACTCCGTTATTGTTTAAAAGTTTCATAGCAAGCACATTAATGTCCTTATATCCGTTGTATCCGTTTTTTATAGAATCAACATTCTTTATAAAAGCGGGCGGATCCAATATTATTAAATCGTATTTTACCCCTGCTTTTCTTAGCTCTCTGAGCTTTTCAAAGACATCGGCACGCTCGACATCGACATATAGGGAATTGTTCTTAGCATTCTCACGAATTGCTTCAACTGCAAGCTCGCTTACATCCAATGCCAATACAGATTTTGCACCTCCCTTTGCTGCATTCAGTGCAAAACCTCCAACATTAGAAAAACAATCCAAAACCGATTTATCCTTTGCATAATCTGCAACACGCAATCTGTTTCTTTGTTGATCTAGGAAATAGCCTGTTTTTTGACCATTTGCTATATCTATAGTCATTTTAATACCATTTTCGGTAAAGGTCACTTTATCGGGAACATTTCCGAAGACCACACCTTTAAATTGTTTCAAACCTTCTTTTTCTCTAGAGGCTACATCGCTTCTTTCATAAATACCTAAAGGGTTTAATTCGTCAACAAGAATGTCAATAATATCCTGCTTAATCAACTCCATGCCCAAGCATAGCACTTGCATGGATAAATAATCACCGTATTTATCAACGATTAATCCGGGAAGAGAATCGCTTTCGCCAAAAATCAATCGGCACGACTCGGAATATCCTAGTATCCTACGTTTTTCGATAGCTTTTTTTATGAGGCATCTGAAAAAAGACTTATCGAATACTTCTTCCTTTCTCGAAATCAATCTAACTAATATTTTGGAAAGATGATTAATAAAGCCAAAACCGATTAAGCGTCCATCAAAAGACTGGACCCTAGCAATAGATCCCTGTTTATCCTTTCCGCTCACTTCCATGACTTCATTTGCATAAATCCACGGATGCTTCATTGCTCTGCTTTCCTTTTTATTAATAAGTGTTACTGTGTACATATCAACCTCTGCCAGTCAATTGGTTCAATGCTTTTTCCGAAGCTTTTTGTTCACCTTCGATTTTTCTCTTACCATAGCCAATCCCTAAAAGTTCACCGTTTACAAAAACATTGACGGTATGAGTCAAATCATTCTGAACTCCCCGGGTTTTATATTCATACCACAATTCAAACCCATTTTTTTCACAAAGTTCCTTAAGTGCACTTTTAAAATCGGGTTTAGCCATAACCGCATTGTCTAAACAGATTCTATCAAAAATAAACTCCCGAGTAACCTCCAATCCGCCATCAAGATACATCGCACCAATAACAGACTCTACTTGATCACCCTTAAATTTTGAGGTCAAATTCTTCAAGCTTAGGTTTTGGACAATAAGATAATCCTGCAAGGCTAAAAAATCAAACACCTTAGCTAATGCATCTCTGGATACCTTTGCCGCTCTTTTCTGAGTCGCTTCTCCCTCAGAGGGGATTCCTTTATTGTATAAGTATTCTGCCACAACAAAATCCAATAAAGCGTCTCCGAGGTATTCCAACATTTGATTGTTATCCACATTATCAAATGAAGAATGTGTTAGTGCCTTAACCAATAAGGAAACATCCTTAAAATGGTACCCGAGTTTTCTCTCCAAAAACCTAAGATCTTTAATCATACTCTTAAAGCCTCTTGAATCTTTCCGACGATATCACCTTCAACCATTTTTTTGCATTGTAGAATGCCGGCGGTAATAGACTTGGCTTTAGAAGCACCATGACATTTAACCAGGGGTTTATTTAAACCGACAAGTGCAGCACCGCCGTGCTCGGTATAATCCATTTTCTTCATAATACGCTTAAGGGAAGGTTTCAACAATAGTGCACCGAGTTTCGCCCTAAAAGACGAATTGATTTCTTGTTTCAGAAGCTTAAAAACGACATTTGCCGTACCTTCAGCACTCTTCAATGCGATATTACCATCAAAACCATCGGAAACGACAACATCAAAGTCACCGGAAAGCAAATATCTCGACTCACAATTACCGACAAAATTAAGACCTGAATCCGACAAGGATTTAAAAGCCGACTTGACGACCGCACTACCCTTTGTGCTTTCCGCACCGTTATTCAAAAGACCAATTCTCGGATTTTCAATTCCCCTTACTGCTTGCATATATGCCGAACCGAGTTTTGCAAACTGGACAAGATACTCCTTGGTACAGTCAACATTAGCTCCACAATCGGACAAAACAACGGTTCCGTCTTTGACGGTGGGAAGTTCAGGAGTAAGAGAGGGACGAATGATTCCCTCAATCCTTCCAACAACGAATATTCCACCCGTTAATACAGCACCCGAGCTTCCTGCAGATACACCACCGTCGGCTTCTCCGTTTTTCAACAGTTCAAGCATTTTATACAAAGAGGAATCCTTTTTTCTTCTTATTGCAAAGATAGGATCTTCCTCACAGGTAATTATAGACTTTGCATCTACGTAGCTTATCTTATCACCAAAATACAACTGCTTAACCATTTGTTCACATATCTCTTGGTTGCCACAGAGTATAATCTCCAATTCAGGATCCTCTTTTACCGCAGCTATAGCTCCTTTTATAATCTCCTCCGGTGCATTATCTCCGCCGAAGGCGTCCACTGCTATTCTCATAATCGACCTCCGTTTTATCCTCACTCTTGCAGTAATCAACTGCATAAAACTAAAAAATACCATTAAGATACAAAAAGGCAATACAATGTGCTATAGAGCCTTGTACTGCCAAAATGTCTTATTTTTTACAAGAAATCCTAACATTGTGGATCCTTGCACGGTGCGACCGCAAAACACTAATTAGTTATTATCTTTTTTCTTTTGCTCAACTACTTGCTTTCCGTCGTAGTATCCGCAAGCCGAACATACTCTGTGGCTTTGCATAAGCTCACCGCAGTTAGGACAAGAAACAAGGTCTACTGCCGCAATTTTCCAGTTAGCCGCTCTGCTATTTCTTCTGGACTTTGATACTTTACTTTTTGGTACTGCCATTTTTCGCACCTCCCATTGGAATAATATCTTTCAAAACGCCGAAAACGCTACTAGAGCCCGACGTGTTTTTACAATTACACTCTTTCTCATTAAGGTTTGCACCACAATGCGGACACAATCCTTTACAGTCAGGTTTACACCTTCTTAATTGCGGAAGGCTGAGTGTGATGCATTCCTCAATCAATTGTTGAATATCGTAGCCTTTTCTTTGCGGATCATACTCCGGAGAATCTTGACCAAATTCTTCATCATACTCGCATTTACATTGCACGACAGCAGCATTACCACACAAATCACAACTACCGTAAGCCGCACCTTCGACAGAGAGGGAAACCAATATTCCTCCATCTTGTAATGTGATTACCGCACAATACTTGAAGTCCCCAACAGGTTGCAAACCCAATCGATACTCAAGTACACTTACATCGGAAACGCAGCCCTCCATAACGACAGGCAAACCCTCCGTTAAAAGACTAAGCGAAACAAACATAATGTACCTCCCATTTTTGCTTCTAATGCTCTAATGATTATAAAAGATAACCTCTTTCTTGTCAAACGCTTTTGACAAACTATATCCAAAAAATCTTAAAAAATTGTATATTATTGATTATCTATTATATAAGTGACAACGTATCCCTTGCAATTACAAGCTCTTCGTTGGTAGGAATAATCCAAACTTGGACCTTACTATCCTCTGTTGAAATTTTTCTGGTTACACCTCTAGCACCATTATTTGCAGCAACATCGAGTTTAACTCCAAGATATTCCATATCCTTAAGAATACGTTCTCTCATTTCATCGCTATTCTCGCCAATTCCACCTGTCATGACGATACAGTCAACTCCGTTCAAAGCAGCGGCATAAGCACCGATATATTTTTTCACTCTGTAAGCAAACATATTAAGAGCAAGTCTTGCATCTTCATTACCGTTATCTGCAAGTTCGGAAACCTTTCTCATATCCGATTGTCCGCAAATACCCTTCATCCCGCTTTCCTTATTGAGATATTTATTGATAAACTCACTAATATCCACTATTCCGCGTGCTTTCATTATTACATCGATAACACTTGCATCGAGGTCACCGCTACGTGTTCCCATAACCAAGCCTTCAAGAGGAGTAAAGCCCATTGATGTATCCATTACTTTACCGTCCAGAACCGCTGCAACGCTGGCACCGTTTCCCAAATGACAGGTTATTATTTTACGAGTATGTGCCTCGCCCAAGAGCCTTCTTGCTTCACCTGTAACATACTTATGCGAAGTTCCGTGGAAACCGTAACGTCTTATCTTAAGTTCAGTATAATCCGCCTTAGGAACAGCATACCTAAACGCATAATCGGGCATTGTTTGATGGAAGGACGTGTCAAATACCGCAACTTGAGGTTTGCCGAGCAAATCCCTTAAAATCTCCATGCAAAGAATATTTGCAGGCATATGTAAAGGGCCCAAAGGCTCGTTTTTCTTACAAAGACGAATAACCTCGTCATCCACCAAAACTGATTGATTGAAATCTTCTCCACCATGAAGAACTCTGTGACCTACCGCACCTATTTCATCAAGGCTATTTAATACGCCCAATTCACCGCAAAGTGTCTCTAAAACAAAGCTTAAAGCCTCCCTGTGATCGGGCATAGCGTGCTCAATTTTGTATTTGTTTTCGTTAAGTTGATGATTGAGAAAGGAACCACTCTGACCAATCATTTCACAAACGCCCTTACAAAGAACGCTTTCATTATCCATATTAAGTACTTGATACTTTAAAGAGGAACTTCCTGCATTAATAACCAATATTTTCATATACCCTCCTAGATTGCAGCAGCTTGCAAACAAGTAATAGCCACTACATCGACAATGTCTTCGTCAGAACAGCCTCTACTCAAATCATTCACGGGACGTGCGAAGCCTTGACAAATAGGACCAACAGCCTCTGCACCGCCAAATCTTTGAGCGATCTTATATCCGATATTTCCTGCTTGTAAATCGGGGAAAACAAGTACGTTTGCTTGTCCTGCTACGTTACTATCTTTTGCCTTCAAACGACCCACCTCGGGAACGATCGAAGCATCCAATTGAAGTTCTCCGTCGACTTCAAAATCAGGATTACTAGCACGTACTATTTCAGTAGCCTGTTGAACCTTTGTAACCACTTCATGTTTAGCACTACCCTTTGTTGAGAAACTAAGCATAGCGACCTTTGGTTCGTTTATTCCTGCTAACACCTTTGCACTTTGAGCACAGGATATTGCAATATCTGCAAGCTGATTAGCATCCGGCATAGGATTAACGGCACAGTCACCAAACACGAACACACCTTTATCACCATAGGTTTCACTAGGGAACACCATTACAAAGCAGCTACTAACCGTCTTAACACCTTTGGCAGTCTTGATTATTTGAAGAGCAGGACGCAACACATCGCTTGTAGCGGTAACAGAACCGCCCACTAAACCGTCAGCATCACCGTTTTTCACCATAAGGCAGCCATAATAAAGAGCATTAAGTGTAAGCTTTAGTGCATCTTCCAAGGTTAAGCCCTTAGCCTTACGAAGCTCATAAAGCAAATTTGCATATTCATTTCTTTTTGGATCATTCTTATAATCAAGAAAATTTAATCCCGATACATCCAATTCAGGACAAACCTTCTTTGCATTTTCAGCGTTACCGAGCAAGATAACATCGGCAATGCCTTGTGCCTTAATCTTTAAAGCCGCTTTAATAGTACGAGGCTCCTCACCCTCGGCAAGAACTATTCTTTTTCCAAGAGTTGAAGCTTTTGCTCTAATGCTTTCCATAAGCTTTGACATGATTACATACCTCCAAATGTCAAGAAATTGTTGATTAACCTTAAAGATTATAATATAATAAAGGAAATAAGTAAAGAATTTTTAAAAAAAATAGAGGATAAATGACAAAACGACGATTGACAGCCATTATTGCAGAGTTTAACCCGTATCATTTGGGACATAGATATCTCCTAGAACAAGCAAAGCTAATAGGAGATGATATTCTTATCATAATGAGCGGCTCATTCGTACAAAGAGGAGATGTTGCTCTTCTCGATCCGTATACACGAGCAAAATGGGCTATCGAAGAGGGCGCGAGTCTTGTTTTAGAACTTCCCTTTAGCGGTGCCACAGCACCGGCAGATAAGTTTGCGGAGTTTTCCTTCAAGCTTTTAGATGGTATAGATGCTGATATTACCCTATTATTCGGTTCGGAGGATGGCGATATCGAAAAACTAAAAAATACAGCGAGACTTTTATATGACGAGCCAACGGAAATAAAAACGGCTCTTCAAAAGAAACTAAATAACGGCTCACCTTATCCAAAGGCACTAAATGAGGCATTAATAGATTATTCACGTGTCCATTCGCTTTCAATATGCGACGTTTCAAAACCAAATAACGCCCTCGCAATAGAATACTGCAAAGCAAATCTTAGACGCAAAGAAAAGTATGCACTAAAAACGGTTCAAAGACAAGGTGAATATAAATCGACGCAAGTCACCTCTCTTCCTTCAGCCACCGCAATAAGACATCTACTTGATACGAACAATAGAGAAAAGGTCCGCAATCTTGTCCCGGATATAGTCTATTCCGACCTTTCCCTATTAGATAAGAGACAGCCTTCCTCAATCCTTTTTGTACAAGGATTACAGAGTAAATCCAATGAGGAATTAAAAGAAATATATGATATTAACGAAGGTCTGGAAAACAGGTTACTGAAAGCCGTCAATTCTTGTCACGATTATGACAGTTTGCTTCATAACGCATCGACAAAGAGATATACAACTGCTAGGATAAAGCGGATTACAACTTATGCATTACTCGGATACACAAAAGAAAGTGCCGGCATTGCATTAACCGAAGAACCGTTGTATAATGTTTTAGCCTGCAACAAAGAATCAAAAGAATTATTGTCTTCTTTTTCCAATACTCCGTATTTTTCGCAATCGGAATTAGCAAAAGATAAACGGATTCAGGCACAGTTTACCCTCAAAGCTCATAATATCGGAAAATTATTTTGGGGATACCATCTGACTCACTGCGATTTTAAATAAAAAAATCCCGAGCAGCTCGGGAAAAATCAAAGAAAGTACTGACAAATAATGGGTGCATAATATTTCGGTGCATCCGACATTATCAAAAGCCTATCAATTACTGTACTAGACTTTACGTAGCCGATCCCTCTAATGGTGTTGCTAATTACCAATGCACACATTACAACTAAAAGCGCAACAGCCAGTAAAATGATTATCCAGTACTCATCAATCCACTGTGAACGTCTTAAAGCCCTTTTCTTTTTCTCATAAGCACGTCGCTCAGCTTTAGATAGTGATTCAATATACAACTCTTCTTGAGATTTTGGCAAGGATTCCTCTTGATTTTCAATCTTCTTTTTTTGTTTTTTCCTATCTTTGAGTTGCACATCTTCCTCATTATTAACGTTAATGTCATTCTCATCTGCCATAGTCTAGATTATAGACCACATTCCAATCTTTGTCAATATTTAATTAAAAATTAACAAATGCACATTCCGAAGTCGCATAGAAACAAGCTTTGTCACATTAAAAAAGTACAATATCTTACTTTTTCTCGTTTATTATGGATAATTATCTAAAGCCAACAAATATATTATCCTATGAATAAAAAGAGTAAGAATACGCTTACTGCGTCAAGGCTACAAGAATTCGGCTCACTGTTTGAAAGTATTGCAATCATTTCAGTGATGCTAATAATATGCATTAACCCCTCTAACTATATCAACTCCTTTTCAGAAGGATTAAAAATCTTTTCCGGAAGCGTTTTACCTGCGATGCTACCCTTCTTTATCTTCACAAGAGTACTATATTCACTCGGATGGGGACAAAAACTAGGTGTAATATTCGGGAAGCCCTTAAGTAAACTCTTTAATGCACCCCCTTCATCGGGATATATCTTTGCTATGAGCTTACTAGGCGGTTATCCAATAGGTGCAAAGCTCACAGAGGGATTATACTCGAATGGAGAAATAACAACGGAAGAAGCTTTAAAAATAAGTGCGTTTTGTTCAGGAGCGGGACCCATTTTTATAATGGGGACATTGGGCGGTATTATTTTCAAATCCCAACAATTTGCGTTAATAATATTATTATCGAATTACATTTCTTGCATTCTAAACGGATTTCTCTGGAGAGGAAAAAAGAAAAGATATCCCCATAATAACACCTTTACATCTAAGCCGGCAGATCCGATTTTAGATTCGATTTTTTCCAGTCTTTGCGTCGGTACATATATTGCTCTTTTCAATTTATTAAGTGAAATCTTATCAAGAGTAGGATTAATCGACTATTTAACCTCGGCATTGTTAAAACTTGATTTTATAAAATCACAAGAACTGACGCAAGCAATACTTTTCGGAACAATGGAAATTACAAAAGGATGTTTGACGATGTCAAGCTTAGGAACAACAAGGATTACAGCCTGTACCGTAGCGGGACTCACCTCCTTTGGAGGAATAGGAATTCTGTGTCAATCAATGAGTTTCTTAAAAAAATGTGAAATTAAGACTTGGGCATTTTTACTTAGAAAAATCACCCAAGCCTTATTTGCAGTTATTACCGCTTTCTTGTTATCTTTAGCTTTCGGACTTACTTAAGACCTTCTTTATAAATATCTTCTACAAGTTCTATTATATTATCAGGTAGGAATCCGTGAAGGTCCTCTCCCGCTCTAATGCGACGTCTAGTCTCAGTTGAGGAAATAAAGGACATTTTGTTTGTTAGGAAACAGACGGTATCCATTCCTCCTTCCCCGAGATTATACTCTGCCATTTCGATTTCATAACCCAAGTCACTCTCTTGACGTATTCCCCTAATCAAGCAATCAACACCCAACTCACGAGCTAAATCGATAGTCATACCTGCATAACTAACAACAGCAACATTCTCCAATCCCTCTATTGCCTTCTTAACAATTTTAATTCTGTCATCTACAATAAAAAGATATTTTTTTGTAGGATTAACAAGAATAGCGACATAAACTTTGTCAAAAAGCTTTAACGCCCTCTTCACCATGTCCAAATGCCCCGAAGTAAAAGGATCGAAGCTTCCTGTTATCATACATTTACGCATTGTAAACCTCCTTTAATTTGTAAAAGCACAACGAAGTTGCACCATATTTTCTTTTGTCAATTATTTCAAACGCCTCCGGTTCGGGAGGCATTATTGTTGAAGAATGTTCGTAAATAACCATCGTTTTCTCGTCAACCAGATCGGAACACAAAACTGCTTCAAGTACGGGAAGAATATTCAATGCATAGGGCGGATCTAAAAATATGTATTTAAATGGACCTTCAAGCATTTTGATTGCTTTGATACAATCGCAATTTAAAACAACTGCTTTTTCTCCAACCAATTCCAAATTCTTCTTTATAAGTTCAACACTCTTTTTACTGACGTCATTAATAGTGACCGTAGCCCCTCTTGATATCGCCTCAATAGCAACACCTCCACCGCCTCCAAACAAATCTAAAAAACTACCGTCCAATCTTTGACCGAGGATGTTAAACAAACTCTCTTTCACTTTATCTGCAGTGGGTCTTATATCATAGTTATCGGGTGTTAACAGTTTTCTTCCTCTGTGCTTTCCACCGACCACTCTCATTTCAAAATCTCCTCTTCAGTTATTATCATATCCGGTCTATAATCCCATTCCTCTACACATAAACACTCCATCTTTTGGAAAGAAAAGGCAAGTGCTATACTTTCAGCTCTCACATTTTTCATATATTTATCATAATAGCCCTTTCCTCTTCCGAGCCTATTTCTATTTGAATCGAAGGCAAGCAACGGCATTATGACCAAGTCGGGAATGATTACACTACCGTCAATGGGTTCTTTTATTCCATATCTATTATAACCGAAATTCTTAACGGTTTCAATATCTATCGACAACATTTCTCCATTACTTATTCTAGGAATTGCCACTTTCTTGCCCATGGATAATGCAGTCTCGATTAACTTTTGTGTTTCAACCTCTCTTTGGAAGGATAGATAAATAAATACAACCTTGGCTTCCAAAAAGCATTTGGTCATTATAGTCTTTTCACATATTATAGAAGAGGACTTATCGAGGTACTCCGTTGTGAGAACACTCATCCGTTTCTTAACGATTTTTCTTTCTTCATTCTTTATAGACAAAGCGACACCTCCTGCCTATTCCTGTAAATATCTCATAGGGAATGCAATTACTAACGAAGGATAGTTCTTCCACATCATTAAACGATGAAAAAATAGTAACACTATCTCCAACATTGCACCTAAAGGGTAATCTAACCATAAAAACATCCATGCAAACCGCAACAATCGGTGCTCTGTATCCGTTTATCAATACCTCATAGCCAACCGCCGAGCGAGGTATTCCATCGGCATAACCACCATACACCACGGCAATAAGTTCTTGATTGTTTGCAATATATATGTTGTTATAACCAACACCATCGCCCGAGTTAACCTTCTTAATATAGGCGATATGTGACTCTAGTTTCATGACATTTTTATATGCTTTCAATCCAATTCTCAAAATGTCAAAGTCTTTATCGTCAGCGGTTGAGGAGGCTTCTATATGTCTAAGCAACCTACCAAACCGACTTTCGGAAGCTTGAATATACTCTCTAAATCGTTGTTTACAGATGTTCTTGCATTCATAAGAAGGAATATGTGAACCGATTCCCGTTACGGATAAGTAATGAATCTTGGCATAGTCGCAAAATCGTTCCAAATCTTCAATGGTGTTAAAACCAAAACGTCCCATACCACAATCCACCTTTATATGAAATCGGGTCCTTCTGTCAAAATACGCAAGTCTTCTTGCAAATTCTAAGGAGCCGACAAGAGGAGTAAGGGCGTATTGCGTATACACTCGAACATTACAAATATTGGGAGCAGTCACCAAAATCGGTTTCCTTGTTTTCTTGCGTAACCTCACACCCTCCGATTCGGTCGCAACGCCAAATGCAGTTACATACTTATCGGCGAAGGTTGCAAGTTCAATTCCGTGCCCATAGCAATCAGCCTTAACCATAAAAATCGGATAACGAAGTTCAATCAAGTTTTGCTTTAACACACCAATGTCAAGTGTACAAATCAAGCTTTCCATAAAGCTTAATTATGTTTTCGCAAGTCGATTTGTGCTATGCTTTAACAGATTTCCGAGAGAAAACCTCGTTAATATCGATTTCAAGCTCTAATTTGTCAAAAACATACTCTACAAAAGCAGGAGATTCACCAAGAAGTCTCAACGCCAACGCTCCTATAAAAGCATCACCCTTTTCTTCCTCCGATTTATAGACGGAAAAACAATCGTTAATGCATTTTTGGAAGCAATCATTGGGATAAGAACCGCCTCCAAGCAATACAACTACCGGAAGTTCTCTATGTGTACTAACAATCATTGAAGAGTCTTCACGCCCGAATCGTCTGAATCGAACTCCTTCAAGTTGTTCTAAGGCGATCACCAAATCCGCATCACCCTCAACAATATCCCCTATTCCTCCGATTTTAAAGGAGTAGGCTCTAGTGCATCTCTCATTGTAACTATTTGAAGCTAGGGACAAAAAAAGCTTTTCACCCTTAAGTGCTGCGTACTCTCTAAATAATCGAGTAAATAAATCAATATTTCTATCACCTACACAAACAAGCAAAATACTACTTTTCATACTTACAGAGTCTATCGACGTGAACAAGCAGTACGGATTCTTTAAACTCAACATCTATTTGTTCGTTCGGAAAGGAACATTCCCCACAAGAAATACCAAAAGCATCCAATAGTTTTTTTACATCATAGCTATCCGCACTCAACAAAATAAGTTTAACTCCGCTTTTTACAACAAACGAAAGAATTTCAGTATCCCTCAGCAAGTCTCTTTCGCTAATCACCACGAGGGGTTTAATATATGCAGCGAAGCCACTTGCAACAGATAGCGGTGAATCCATCGCAACCTCAGCCACAGACAGATAGCCGCTTGCGTAAACCGAGCAATTACGTGGAACAATCACTTTCCCTTCATACCTTTTAAGAGCTATAAAAACAGGAGCATATGGACAATCTTTGCAAAAATCCGCAGTTCTTATTGGAAGTTTTGTATCATCGACCAAAGCAGGACCGGAACCCAAAGCATAAGCTATTTCTCTAGCAGAATGGCGTCCCTCGCGTATAAAAAGTTCCTTGCCAATGCAATTAATACCGTAAGACAAAAGTGTTTCCTGTATAAAGGAATGCTCTTCTATTACAATCAAGCTATCAACGGTTTTTGAAAATTCTCGTATCTTATCTATCGGTAAAGGATATGATGTTCCAAGCTTTAAAACCTTGTCGGATAAAACCTCGTTTGCAAGATCGGCATATTCCCCTGCGGCAACAATTCCTCTCTTAGAAGGTTTATCATATATACTATGTATCGGAAACCGTTCTCCGTCTTTCGCAAGCCTCTTTTCTCGTTCATTAATATCATCCAAACAAAGTTTCAAGGTCGACGATGACAAAGCATACTTCGATACATCACGTTTATACGTTCTATCTTGAATAGCTTTAGGTGGTCCAACCTCAACCTCCATACCGCAATTAAGCATATCCTTATTACAACGAATCACAATGGGTACGTCGTACTTTTCGCTCATATTATAAGCAATTTTAATAAATCGCTTAACCTCAGAAGGATTAGCGGGTTCCAATATTGGCAAGTGCAATGCTTTAAAAATAGGTCTTGAGTCTAACTGAAGGTCGCTGCAGTCCTCCAGATAAACTATAACCAACGCACCGTTAACGCCTGTATATGACAGATTAGTCAAAAGCTTTAGGGGTAAGTCTGTAATGAATACTTGGCTGCGTTTTCCAGCCAAGGCAAAACCAAAGGCAACACCCAATGCATCTGAAGATGTTTGAAATTTTTCTTGTTTCAATCCGTCAAACTCGGGAAAAACAACGTGTTCGTATTGTTGAATAGAAAAAAAACTCGCACCACCCTCGTAGGCACCCCGTGATATAGCTTGGAAGCCGTTAATAAAATCGAACCCATTACCCGCTTGCATATGCTCTACACCCTTTCAACCGAGATATGAGAATTAAGTGTTCTTATTGCATCAATAAGCTTTTCTTCCTTCTTCTTACTTACACTTAGTATTGCAAATGATATCCCGTCATTTTCACTTTCTTCATCGGCGTAATACAAGACAGTAAGTTTGGCACTCTTATCCACTCTGATGTATAGCATCTTTTCAACGGGGATTTCCTTCAAAACGAGCTTTTGCACATAAAATTTACCATCCTTGATAACATAACGTGACAAAAGTAAAAAGGAAGATAAGAATGCAATTAATACAACCGAAACAATTGCAACTGCAAGCTCAAGTCCGGGGAAGTACGAAGCGGATTCTCCAACCTTGAAGAACTTAAGAAAATTGACAATGGCAGATATTACAAGAACAACGCAAATGACTGCAAAAAGCACATAACTGTAGATATTGTATTTATATAAATAGGTCTTTTTTTCTTTTTTCATAGGGATATTATAAACCATAGTTCTTGCTTTTTCAAGAGAACTTTCGATTTTTTATAAAGTCTTTGATTTTTTATATTCATTATGATATACTTTGTGTAACTTCAACGATTGAGATTATTGATAGATAAGGCTAATCACCGACTCTATCAAGTTCGTCATAAGCTAACAATAAATACGAATCGCAAAGAGGAAAACCAATGAAGATATTAGTCGCAACAAACAACAAACATAAGCTAAAGGAAATAAAAGAAATCCTTGGTCAAAATACAGAGCTCGTCTCAATGGCAGAATTCGGTATCGATTGCGAAATCGAAGAAAACGGAAATACATTCCTAGACAATGCAATGTTAAAAGCTAAGGGAATAATGAAAATCAGCGGAATACCCACATTAGCAGATGATTCCGGATTGATGGTCGATGCCTTGCACGGAGCCCCTGGAGTCTACTCTGCAAGATATGCAGGAACAGCCCATGACGATGTAAAAAACAGAATAAAGCTTCTTAACGAGCTTGAAGGTGTTCCTTATGAAAAAAGAACTGCATCCTTCACAACTGTTGCAGTGCTAGCCTTCCCCGATGGTAGAACGATGTTTGCCAAAGGTGAAGTATTCGGTCACATTATCTTCGAGGAAAGAGGAAGCAATGGTTTCGGCTACGACCCATTATTCTATTCAGATGAATTAGGAAAGACCTTTGCAGAGGCAACAGAAGATGAAAAGAACAGCGTGAGTCACCGCTCCAGAGCACTCAAAAGGTTATATCAAGAACTCAACAAATAGAATGAAAAGAATATTGCTTATATCTGACAGTCACGGCAACGCCACAGAAATTGACGAGCTTTTCGAAAAAATAAGCTCTTTTGATTACGTATTTTTTTTAGGTGACGGAATCGAAGATGTAAGATTATACCAGTATGCCTATCCGTCAAAGGTTGAAATAGTAAAAGGAAACTGTGATTATTACTATTCAGATTATCCTACTCTAGTCGTAACAACCGTTGAACAAATAACATTCCTCTTAACACACGGTCACTGCTATCACGTCAAATACGGACTTGACCTCTTAAGAGAAGAAGCTGAACGAAAGAATGCAAGAGTTGTTTGCTTCGGGCACACACACCAAGCGTTAGACAAAGAAATTGACGGAATCCGATTTATCAATCCCGGAAGTATTGGATATGGTAAAGAGAAAAGCTACCTAGTATTAGAGGTAAATGAAAAAAAATTAAAAATAGTAGAATAATTTGCCTTTTATCGGTTGACAATTTGTGCGGATAAGTGATATTATCATATAGCATTTGGAAATTAGATGCGAGTGTAGTTCAATGGCAGAATCCCAGCCTTCCAAGCTGGTTGTGTGGGTTCGATTCCCATCACTCGCTCCATAGGGTCCAGTAGCTCAGCTGGATAGAGCAACGCCCTTCTAAGGCGTGGGTCGGGGGTTCGAATCCCTCCTGGATCACCAAATGCGGTGGGATTAGCTCAGTTGGCAGAGCGCCAGGTTGTGGCCCTGGAGGTCAGGGGTTCAAGCCCCCTATCTCACCCCAAAAGCTAATTCAACCCTAACGTAGGGGTATCGCCAAGCGGTAAGGCACCAGACTTTGACTCTGGCATTCGTTGGTTCAAATCCAGCTACCCCTGCCAAAATGACCCACTAGCTCAGTAGGTAGAGCATTTGACTTTTAATCAAAGGGTCCGGGGTTCGAATCCCCGGTGGGTCACCATAAAGCCGCCTCACAGAGACGGCTTTATATTTAAAAACCACACTACTCTATTTTGTATGCGCCCGTGGCGGAATGGCAGACGCGTTGGATTTAGGTTCCAATGTTGAGAGGCGTGGAGGTTCAAGTCCTCTCGGGCGCACCATAGAAAAAGTAAGTTGAATCGAAAGATTTTACTTACTTTTTTGTTTTATTAGAAAAAATCGAATTGCAATTGAAAACCAATTCGCCCTTTTTATCTCCCCCTCCAACATTTGACATTGAGCCTATATTTTCCATCTTTAAAGTAAAACAGTTCCTATTTCTAGGAACTGTTTTACTGGTGCCGAAGAAGGGACTACGCTCTTGGCTGCGGCAAGTCATTTCTGCTTCTATCGTCTTCTGACTTGCCTCCGCCTTCGGTCAGCCGCTAAAAACGGTCCACCGGACCGTTTTCTTAACGCTCTCGTTCGAGCTCCCTTCAATATATTTTTCCATCTTTAAAGTAAAACAGTTCCTATTTCTAGGAACTGTTTTACTGGTGC
>CAZLNZ010000024.1:0-32041 GCA_964561145.1 uncultured Christensenellaceae bacterium | reverse complement strand
CCCCATATTCTGTTGAGCTTCACATTGACCATCCGAGAAAATCAAAATGCAACTGTCCTCATGCAGATGGAAAAAGAATTATATGTAAGCATATTGTCGCTACATATTTTACTGTTCTTCCCAAAGAGGCAGAAAGGTTTTATGCAGAAGCAATGGCGTATCAAGAGGAAGAAGAAAAACGCCAAGAGGAAATGAGTGACAAGGTGATTGAATATGTCGGAAAAATGAAAAAAGCTGACTTGTGTCAATCTCTCCTTGAACTGCTCTTTGATGGACCCGAATGGCAATACGACCGGTTTATCAGAGAACATGGTTTAGACGATGATTGGTATTGATTGGAGGTGAACTCCGAAGGGGTGACACAAAGTGTCGGTATCTCATCCTTATTATCTAACTAACAAAGAACTGCCCGGGGTGTACCTTAACCTCGGTATCTCATCCACATTAAAGACAATAAGAGAAGGTAAGAATTTGTGCACCACCTTGAGTAAAAATGATGGTAGAAACTGCAAAATATGCCACTGATATATATACAATGTCATACTGAGCGGAAGGCGAAGCCTGCAGTCGAACTCCGAAGGAGCGACACCCTGGTGTCGGTATCTCATCCGCTATTATTATATACTTTTCTATCCCTGTAAATTTTGTTTCGCAAATAAAACCACAATCGTACCAACTTTTTTTCCTTTCGTAAACGTTCTTTTAGACAAAATTTGTTGAAACATAATAAAAAATAACGAAAATTAATTGCTAACGTGTAACATAATATGATATTATATTAGAAACGGGGGGGGGGTAATCTCTGGATGAAAAATCGGGGAAAATATACCTTACTCCTCTATAGTAAATAATTAATAACCACGGAAAATTTGTACGTACCGTCAAACAACGGACTTTTTCTGTTTTTACGGTGCTATTGTTTCAGGGAAATGTTGTAAGGAGATGTTGGTTATGGATAATGCTTTGTTGATTATAGTAAGTATATTTATGCTCTTTTTGTGTGCATTGTGCTTATTTGCTGTTTTTGTTATTGTCCGTGATATTGTTAGGGAATCTCGTGAAGATAGAACTTCTAGAGAGCATAGTTCTTCTTTATCGTCCAATAAGCCGGTTGAAGAGAAAGATGATAACATAGAAGAGTCTAAGGAGGAAGCTGAAAGTACACCTTGTGATGTTTTTGTTTCAGACGAAACTGTAACTACTGAAAGCGAGACGGATGACTATATCTTGCCCGTTGAACCTCTAGCGACTATTGTCGAGGAGCCGATTGAAGATGCAACTATTGAATCTTCTATTGAGACTGAAATTGTTGAGCCAATCGAGGAAGAGGTCGATCCCTCTGCAGTAAGCTTTAGCAGAGTTAACCTTACTTGTGCAGAAAAATATCAAATGCTTTCAGCAGAGTTTAAGAGATTTTTTG
Organism: uncultured Christensenellaceae bacterium; assembly: GCA_964561145.1. Taxonomy (GTDB): domain Bacteria; phylum Bacillota; class Clostridia; order Christensenellales; family CAG-1252; genus RUG14300. Next base: position 30,621 of record CAZLNZ010000024.1, on the reverse strand, counting down.
ATGAGATCGTCAATCATGCTTTATCCAAGTCCGGTGTAAAAGAGTTGAAAAAAAGCGGATATTACGATTATAAGATCGGTGCATACAGAGTGTTAAGGATATCCGTTAAGCGTGGAGAGATCGTTTGCCAATTTACACCCATTGACGGAGATTTTGCTAGTTATGCCGAGGATTCCGGTGTCAAGATTAAGAGATCGGATATTACAATTAAAGTATCGGAGGCTGCAGCGGTAGGTGCTGCCAAGGACTCTATAGATTTGATTTATAGACAGATTGAGGAAGATAAGGCTCGTAAGAAGGAACTAGCTTTGGAAAAACGTAGAGAACGTAGACGTAGAGCGAAAGAAGTATTAGCTGAAGCTTCCGAGGTAGCAGCGTTAGACACTAACGATGAAGAGGAATAAAGGATAATGAGCAAGGATTCGGCAGAGAGGAGCAATATAGTGTGGTTTTTAAAGAATCCACTTAATATCATAGGAATAATATTATGTATTTTTTTAATTCCTATTCTTGTAATTAATTGCATACTTATAGTTAAAAGCTTTGTCAATCCCGATTCCGTTCCCTCTATAAACGGTTATTCCCCTCTTATCGTACTTACAGAGTCGATGGAACCCGATATAAAATCAGGTGACCTAATTATTGTAAAGGAAATCGATAAAGAAGATATAGAAGTAGGTCTGGTTATATCTTTCTTCGATCCCGAAAGCAAGAGTAACAGCGTTGTTACCCATAAGATAGAGGAAAGGGTAGTAGAGGATGGAACCGTATTCTATAGGACAAAGGGAATAAACAACAATATTGCCGATAAAGCCCTTGTTCCCGAGGACAACGTAATAGGGGTATATACGGGAACACGATTTGCAGGTCTTGGTTCGATTGTAATATTTGCACAAAGTACTTGGGGCTTGGTTATATGTGTTTTAATTATAGTTGCGATTTTTGCACTGTTCTTTATATCCCATTATGTTAGCAGTGTAAAAAGACGTAAAGAAGAGACCTCTGAACAAGATGCTGCAATTAACGAAGCTCGAGCTGAGGTCGAAAGACTTAAGCAAAGACTTGCAGAGGTTGAAGACCTTGAGAAGAAAGAGGAATCTGAAACAGATAATTAATCGGTCGGTATTCATATTAGGGTGCTTGGCTGTTGATTATAAAAAAAAATAAATTTATAGGAGATGCAAAATGCAAAAAGACGAAAGAAGAACGGAAAATCGTTCAAGAAGAAGCAAAAGCATTATCGTTGCTGCAATCATTCTTATGCTTTGTCTGATTACCACCTGTGTAGTTGGCACAACCTTGGCAAAGTATACGACTAGTGGTGATGGCTCCGACAGTGCTAGAGTAGCAAAATGGGGCGTTAACATTGAGATTAACGGAGATTCTCTTTTCAAAAATGAGTATCAAAAATCTGATAGTGATGCTACATTAACTGTTAAGTCATCCAGTACAGAAGATAAAGTTGTTGCCCCGGGAACAAGTGGTTCTACAACCTTTTCTATAACAGGAACACCGGAAGTAGCATTGAATGTTACTATTAAGTTAGAGAACATCGAAGATGTATTCTTAAAGGCTAACGATGAAAACAATTTCGATGCTGACTATTACCCCATTGTTTTCACATTAAAACAAACTGCAAATAGAAATGGTAACATAGACCATACCATTGCTACAGGAACACTGGCTGACATAGCAAAAGCTCTTAACGGTACGAGTGATAGCTGGTCCGAAAACTATGCTCCTAACACCAAATTGGATTCAACTTTTGAGCTTTCTTGGGAATGGGCATTTGACGGTGGTAATGATGCAGCTGATACAATCCTTGGCGATTACATTGCTGCAAACAAGAGCGATTGTGATGATTATTGCCTAAACGTAAGCTACGAATTAACCGTTACAGCAACCCAAATCGACTAAATTTACATCTATAATAATCAACTAAACTATAAGAGGAGATAACGCAAAGTGGCAACAGGAAGAGGACGTACAACGCATAAATCATTGGCTTGGATAGTGTTAATGGTTTTGGTTGTCTTCATTCTAATATTGATGACAATAGGCATTGTTGCTTTGCGGGTAGGGAACTCGTTACCCGAGAATACCGATATATTATTTATAGTCGGCAAATCACCCTCCTTTGATATAGAAGATACCGAAGGTAAGAAGTGGAGCAGCCAAAAGAAGGTTAATATATTCAAGTCGGAATACTTTAACGGAAACAACGAGGCAACCGTAGTATCACAGGACGGAACCAAGGTATTTGCCCCCGGGACGTCTACAAAATACGTATTCACGTTGCAAAACAATGGTAATATGGCGGTTGTATATGAGACCGATATGCTCTTTACACTAACCCTAGGCGGTGAGGAGATAGACTCGTCTGAATTCCCTGTTAAAGTTCGTTTGCATAACGATAAAGGTGAATACATGATTGGAAGTGCAACGGATTATGTGCAAATCAAGAATGCAACTATGGAATATCACCCGGGACTTCTAGGTGCCAATTCTTATGAGAATTACACGCTTGAGCTTTACTGGGCATATGATGGCGGTGACGATGAAATGGACACTTGGCTTGGGAACAATTCGGTAGATTCCGACGTGGAACTTAGCGTAACCGTAAGAACCTATGCAGAAGAAGCCCCCGATCCGACTTCCCTTGGTGGAACTAAGGTTGAAACAGGGGATGAAGAGTTTGGCGGTACAACAAGATGGCTATGGTTTATCCTGCTAATGGTATTCACTGCAATATTAATACTCTATATAGTTTGGTTGGTAAATAAACATTTGAACAAGAAATATGAGCATCATGATGAATGATGACAACAAATTTACATTTGACATAATAAAAGGAGAAAAAAGATGGAAAATCAATCTCGTGAACGTAAAAATAACAAGGGCAGAGCTCTAATTATCGTAGTAGCAATGATCCTTATGCTAGTTCTTGTAGTCGGAATGGGTGCAATGACCTATGCTAGATATAAGACATCTCAATCAACAGGAGAATTAACTGCAACTGCTGCTAAATGGGGTTATGTAATTACCGTTACAGCCGATAATCTATTTGGAACTGATTATACTGCTGAAACTGGTAAAGAAGTGGCAACTGTAGAATCTAACGGTAATGGTGTAGCAGTAAAGGCTTTGACTTCAACAACGGATAATGTTGTTGCCCCTGGAACTAGTGGTTCCATGACAATTAAAGTTAGCGGCTCTGCAGAAGTTTTAGCCAAATTAAAGATTTCTGTTAAGGATGGATATTCAGAAATCAAGTGTATCTATGGCATAAATAAAGACGAATATAAACCCATTGTATGGACATTAACGGATAAGTCTATTTCAGATCCTCTAGTTAGTGGTGATTTTGAATCTTTAAAGTCTTTTGATTCCGTAACTTTTGATGCAGGTCAATCTATTGAAAAAGAATATATACTTTCTTGGGAATGGGCACTAGACGGACACGATCTTTTAGATACTGTTATTGGTTATAAGTCAGAAGGCAAATCCTATGATACAATTTCTAGCTATAGTTTTGGTACGGATACAATAGGCTCAAAAGTTGCTACTAACGATTATCAAAGTATCGTAACTGAAATGTCATTTGAACTTGAAATATCCATACAACAAGAAATTAAATGATCATTTAGTTGCGAACACTTTAGCAAGTATCTCTAGTAAATATTCCCCGCCATTTTTGGCAATGATGTAAAACTAGGAAAAGTATTATTATGAGCAAAAGAGTTTCTTGATTGCTTCAGTTTGACGATAGTTTTATATATAAATGTCATACTGGGCGAAGGCAACGCCGTAGTCGAACTCCTTTAGGAGCGACACTTTGTGTCGGTATCTCATCCTTAAAAGGTCTGCCTGCTGTAAAGCGATGCAAGTGCTTAAGAAAACCTGTATCGATACAAGCATAAGCAGTGCTAAAGGGTTATCAGCATGTACCAAAATATCTAGATGTCATACTGAGCGAAGGCGAAGCCGGAGTCGAACCCTGAAAGGGCGATGTGCAACATCGGTATCTCATCCTTAAAAAACGGCTGCAGTGACGTAAAGGGAGTTGGAAAGAAGCGTAGCGGATTGACTGAGGGATTGTAGGCATCACCGATGCCGTAGCATATATTACATATCCGTGCAGAATAGTTGAGGCAGAATATGTCACAAACTTACTCACTAATATTGCTAAACAGTCTCAAATGTCATACTGAGCGAAGGCGAAGCCGGAGTCGAACTCCTTTAGGAGCGACACTTTGTGTCGGTATCTAATCCTCAAGTAACAGTATTGCTCGTGAAAAGACTGACTTAAGCTTACATCATTGGTTTTAATTGGCGGGGAAATACCAGTTAATCCAAATGTTCTATATAGAATAATATTTTTTTATGACGGAAAAAGCGAAAAAAAGCTTGAAAATCGTTAGAATTGTAGGCTGGTCAATCCTTTGGACATTGTTCGGATTGTTGCTTGCATTAGTGATTTGTATAGCTGTACAAAAATTAATAATGAAAAAGCCTGTTCCCTCACTATTTGGATACTCCTGCTTGACCATTGCAACCGGAAGTATGAACGGTAATAGCGTTATAGTATCGGGTGGCGAACCCACTCAAGTCGGCATTGGAGACATTATAGTAATCAAAGATACAGGTGACTATGAAATAGGTGATGTAATTACCTTTCTCCAAGAGGGTGACAGTGTACCTACCACTCACCGTATAATAGGTACAACAGATACGGGTTTCATCACGAAGGGTGATGCTAACAATACTAAGGACACGACCCCGGTTAACTACGATGACGTACTCGGTGAGGTAGTCGGACATTATCCCGACCTGGGTAAGTTCATGACTTGGGTTAGAGCCGATGGATGGATTTACATAGTTTGCTGTCTTGCAATACTTGCTCTTGGCGGAGTTGCAATTAAACTTGAAAGCAATAACCACAAAAAGGATGACGAGAAGGTTGTAGTTGAAGCTTCATTTGCTGAAATTGCAGTTGGTGCTGAGAGTGTTGAACCAACCGATGACGATGATTCCGATCTGGTTGAGAACAAGCCCGAGGACAGCGAATAAGCTTGGAAAAAAAGATTAGTTAAGAGATTTTTGCCGATTTAAGCTGCAAATAGTCTAAAATAACTATTCTTAATATTATATTTTGGATAATAAATTGATTTTTATCCCCAATCCGCTTAACGACGGAATTGTCGTTATGGAAAATTTACGAGAGTAAAATGAAAATCAAGGCAGTAGTCAAAAAAATAGGTTCATTTTTGAAAAAGCACATCTTTTCGGTTGTGTGCCTTCTTTTGGCTGTTGCAATTTCTATTTCAGGAACTGTTTCCTATTCAAAGTATTTAACTAGCAGCGGGCATAGTGGCGGTGCAACCGCAGGAAGCTTCTATACCTATGCTTCAATTGATGGCATAAGCTCCTTATCCTTTACAAACACTGCATTTTGGGGTGGTACCACAAAGAATGATAATACAGAGAGTGGTAATTCATCGAGTGATAAGATTGCAATGAATGCCTTAAGACAGATCAAGTTTTCTGTCAATAACTATCAAATTGAAAACGAAATCAAGAAGGTTGCAGACGTTCGCATGAGATATAATCTTGTATTCTCTGCACCTGTAACCTTTGTAAATAAATTAGCCTTTCAAGTTTTTGACGGCAATGATGTTGCAATCCTTCCGCAGATTGTCATATCAGACTTATTGAATGCAGTTCCCTCACCTTCGACTTCTACATCATCAGCTTATTTTAATACTGCTTATAGTGAGGATTATAATAGTCAACCATGTCAAACCAATTCCGATATCATTTTTGAGGTAAGTGGTGGAATTGACTCAACAATTACCGCAACATCTCAACAGGGAATAACAATCACTTTATCTAAATTCTCTCGCGAAGTAGATCAAACCCTGTTATTCAGACAGTGGGATGTAAGCGAAATTGCAAGTGAAAGTAATATCCCAATAACAAGTGAAGGCGGTAAGCTTATGGCACCTATAGCCGTAAGTTATAAAGCAAATGTGGAATTCTACAAGATTTCTATTACAATGCCCGAGTTCGTACTACCTGCCGGTGTCGAAACAACAGTTAATCATACCATCCAATTAGCTCCCACTGATGCCCTAGAGGACCCCTATCTTGGTTCTAGCTTGGTTGTAAAGGATGGTGATACATACTCATCGATTTCAACCTTGTATGGAAGATTGGATAAAGACGGAAACATAGAAAACGGTTATCAATCCAATATCTATTTACAATCTGTTGTCGAGAAGGTGACGGAGAATGGGAAAGAGACCACAAATAACGTATATGGTGAGATTGTAAACTATGTTGTAGGTAAACCTATAACAACGGAGTATAGCTATCAAGAAAAAAACGATCTTACAAATGACAGTGGTTCAACAACGGGATCAACTGAACCCGGTACAACAACGACAATTGATACCACTTATTCAACGATAGGGAATATAACTCTTGTAGATACTGCACCAACGCTAAGTAATTATAATCTCGGATATGTTGCTACCGATACTACAACCTCAAACTATGGTACGACTTTTTATATACATAAATTGAAAGCTTGCCAAAGTGCCACAGAGACTACAACCGTCACCTCGGTTACCACAGAGATTGTTTCTAAAACAAAGGTAACTGATACGAATATTACGGAAACAATTACAACTGAAAGTGTTGTAGGAAATACATTCAATTTAAAAGTGTCAAAGGTGACAACTGTAGAGGTTTCACAAAACACTGTTTTGAAGATAACCACCACTACCACTACAACTACTAGGGATTGTACACTCGAAGGTTTTGTTTATAGGGGTTACTATAAGGATTCTGCTAACGATTTGTTTCCGCAATATATAACAAGCACTACAGTTTTAAATTCTGATGGCAATAAAGAAGGTGTAAGCCTTGGAGTTGACTATTTGACAGGAACTGACGGGAATAAATATGATTTTATCCTTCATGATTTTAATGTAGTTAATGGTACTTACTCAGATGGAACTACAACCACTACCACAACGATTGAAAATAAAATTGAGTCAGAACGAATCGAGAATGAATGCACAAATAATACGGTTGAAATTGATAGGACGATAGAGAGAACCTATAACTATACCGCTGACCCTCTTGAAATCGACGAGGTTAGTTGCACTAAAACATCAATTGACCAAAACGGTAGTACAACAACTGAAACCACATATTACACGGAAGAATCTAAATTGAATCTTTATAATAGCGAGAATATTCAACAGTATTATCTGTCTAGCTCATATTCAAAGAATTATCCCTTCTATGTGGACGTCGTCTTTGAGCAGATATTGAACTAGCGGTAACGGAGGTGATACTATGACAAATAGAAGAAATAGAATATCCTTAATAATTGCGATAACTCTTATTATGGTGTTATTCATCTCTTTTTTGTCTGTCAATTCCTTCTCTAGATATGTATCCGAGCAAAGTGCTAAGTATAAAGAAGATGATAATACCATTCTGGATTACATAGATTTTACAGTTAACTCCGTCTTCGTGGTAAGAAGTCAGGATGAACTTTTTTCTGCAATAAACCAAGGCTACAGCTTTGTTCAACTGGACAAGAGCATTGAGAATCCTCTTATTGTTACACAAAAGGCTGAAACCTTGGATAGAGACCTTATTTTAGACTTGAACGGTATCGAGATTCAGCGTAACGGTTATGATCCTATTTTGAATGTAAAAGAAGGCGTCCGTTTGACTATAGTCGACACCTCCGATGAGCAGACCGGTGGTTTATATAATCCTGTCGGCTCTGTTTTTAATATCGTTGGCGGAACTTTAACCGTTGTTGCCGGTGCATTCGAGAGTGGTCCGAGGTACTCCGAATACTATAGCTATAATAACCTAATCATTGATAACTCTAGCACCAGTGGTGCTAAACGCACTATTGTTGAGAGTACTGCCCAAAATGTCCTTTATTATAAAAAGGATAATGACACAGGTAAATTCGTAGCTAGTACTGAATCTAAACAAGCACCTATTATTACTTCCTATCCTGTGGTAACCGGTGATATTAAGTACAATCACGGTAATTTGTATTTTGATCAAGAGGTAACGAAGGGCAACGTTACAATCCCCCCCGACACATATTGTTATTATCGAACAAGCGAGGACTCCGCAGCAAATACAACGGATATCCCTGCTGCCGATTGGTATTATAAGTACTTCGTTAATAGCTCTTATAGTTATGTCGGAACTGAAAAGAAAAATGATACAGATATAGAAATTACAATCTACGGCTATGAAAATATCATTAGTAAAGCATCGGGAAAGACTAGTCCAAGTGACTATCTTGCGGCAATACAGATGTCTACAGGAACTCTTGATATTCAAAGCGGATCTTTCAACTCCTATTTTGGTGTTGATACAACCGCTTGTGTAAATGCACAAGGCGGTGAAATACAAATAAAGAGTGGATATTTCTCTTCACGTATCCCCAATGCAATAAAGTACGATAACGGAAAAGTAACAGTAAAGGAGTCTGACAAAGCTTCTTTTAATGAATCATATTTCGATAACTTTATTTGGGGTACACCTATCAGCACTCAAGATATCAGCGGATATATAGGAGACCTTGCCAAACAAGGTCAAAGCTATTGCATACTTAACGGTGGTAGTGCAAATGTTAACATCGGACAAGGGAATTTCTATTCTAGTAATAATAATATCATCTCTATGCAAGGTGGTTCGCTTTCCGTTAATAGCGGTACCTTTACCAAGCGTATGATCAATGGCACTACGGAAGGTAACAAAGAGGCTGCTATACACATGGAGAGCGGTGCACTCTCTCTTTCAAATGCTAATTGCTATGTATACGGTGACCAATCCATAGCTGTTAATATGACAAACGGTACACTCTCTCTTTCAAATGCTACTTGTAATATCCAAGGAGAAAAAGCCACAGCTGTTAAGATTAGTAGTGGAGAACTGACTATTGATAGCTCTAGCTTTACAATTGTCGATGATAAATCAGCCATCGTCTCAACAAGTGAAAATAGTTCTATAGTCAATGCTTGCGGTATACATTCATCTATTAGTAGTACTACCGATTTTAAAGTAATAAATACCGACTTTAATATAACAGGAGCGGGTGCTGTCGGCATTTATTCTCAAGAAGGACAAGTTAATCTGGAATCTACTGCAAACAACTCTATAACCATAAACGGTGCAAGCAGTAAGGGTATATATGTACTAAGTAGCGGCTCTGTTCATTCTACCAACTATACATATACAGTAGTTGGCGAGAATTCTTATGGAATTAAAGCGGATTCCACTGCCTCCGGTATTAATATATCAGAAGGTTCTATGAATGTGGCAGGAACCACTGCTTTTGGAATTCACTCTGAAATTGCTGGTAATGACAAGTTTACCGTAAATAATTTCTCAATTATAATGACAACAAAGCTATCCCCCTCGGACACAACATATCCTTCCAATCAAACAGGCATATATTCAGCAAATGGTAATGTCCAACTTACTACAAATAAGGGTAGTACAATCTCTGTAAATGGTTCTAATTCTAGAGGAATACATACAGCTAGCGGCGGCTCTGTTACCTCCGATTATTATTCCTATAATATAGATGGTGAAAATTCATACGGCATATATGCCGAGGCGGGTACTGTAAATGTTAGTAACGGCAACATTTATCTTACGAGTAACATAACAAACTATGGAATATACGCTGCATCCCTTGAGTCCACAGTACAGATACAAATTGAGCTTAAGCAAACTTGGATTAGCGTAGGTTATGGTAAAGATTCAAAATCGACAAGCACAATGGGGGCTTCGGTTGGAGTTTTCCTTTCTGCAGCGAATATTTCAAGTTACATCACACTTACCGATACCTCGATTGATAGCTATGAACTAGGTGTTGTATCGAATGGCGGAAATATAACCTTAAGTAATACCACAGGTGCAAGTAGTACAATCAATACAAAAAACGCTTCTGCTATAGCTATTCGAAGCGGTAGCGTTATCTTTGATAGCACATCTAAATATACAATTACATCATCTAATACAACTCAATATCAAGCGACAAATTCGTATGCAATAACTTTGCCTGTAAGCAAGGAATCCGAACTTGTAGACACAAACTATGTAAACACCGATGGCATCTACGTCAACGGCGGTTCCTTTACCTCAAACGGTACTTTGAATGTTACCCATAACGGCTTGCAAAACGCCACTATTCAAGAATCTTATACTGAGAGTTATTTAAAAACCAACTCTTCAACATATAATTACACTAGTCTTAATGTAACAAGTTATGCTATTCGAGTTTTGGGAGGTAGTGTTAGTATTACAGGGCAAACTGATATAACGGCTAATATAGGTGGAGGGATTTATTTGGGTAAGGCCACTGTTTTAGGAACATCAGCAGGCAGTGTTAATCTTGGCTCTAAAACAAGCACGGAACAAAATAGTATTACCGTACAAACTCTCGGAACCCTTGTAGGAGGGTTGTACAATGCCATAAGTGTAGGAATTAACAGTACTTCCTGGATGAGCTATCAAAGTATAACCGGGGGTCATGCAATAGAGGTACAAGCCGGAAATATTATCGTATATAACGGAAATTATACTGCCGAATTTGGAAACGGCATTTTGGCAAATGGCGGTGGTACTATTGATATTTACGGCGGTACCTTTAAAGGCTTTATGCATGTAACATATACAGCTGAAGCTACCTTTTCGACGGTATTAACAGGTAAGTCCGGTCCCTCTGCATTTTATGGACTAAAGGTAACAGGTGGGGCTACTGTTAATATTTATGACGGAACTTTTGACGGTGGTAACGGTGGTGCTTTTATAACCGGTGTAATAGGTATATCGAATAGAACAATTACAGAAACCTCGACTGCAAATGTCTACATTTATAAAGGAACCTTTGGCGGAGAAAATGCCGGATTGGATGCTTTCAACGTGTATACAGATGCAAATGTTGTATTTGGAGCCGGCGGATCCTCTTATTTTGGTGCAGATGCGGACGCTGACACATTTAAACAAAAAATTGTGCTCAATTCCGGAACCAGCTCAATTGCGGTAAATGCAATAACTAACCAAACAGGCGGAGGGGATCGATCTCATCTTCCTTCCGTGACTGTTTATTATGGAATCTACAAAGGAAATATGTATTGTGATAGTACGAATTTCGGAACGAGTAACCTTTATAGTACATACAATGTTAAGACTGGATATACTAAAGTAACTCAAATTAAAGATGGTGTGGAAATAACCGGTACTATATACGGCGATATGGAGAACAGCTCTGATATATTCTACCCAAAGACAATCAGCAATGATTAATCCTAAATAATAGCTCGTCAACAAAAAAGTCCGCTTTGTGTAAAGGGGGCTGTCGAGAGGCGTAGCCTAGAGACTGAGGGATTGTAGGCAGCTTCGCTGCCGTAGTATCTTTTAATCATGTCCTTTATATACATAATGCAGTCTTTCAATGGTATATTGATGTGAATACATAGACGTTTTACCAGTATCCTATCTACAATGTCATACTGAGCGGAAGAAATCGGCTCAATTTCTGGAGTCGAACTCCTTAAGGAGCGACACTTAGGTGTCGGTATCTCAATCCATATTTCACTCATATGAAGCAATACTTTGATATTATTTTATCCAAATTCTCAACGTTTTTTGGTAATGAAAATCTTTGGTTGACATATTCTAGTATTTTTAGCGTCACATCTGTAACTTTTTATTGACAAATCTCAATTAACTGCTATAATTAACTTAAAGCTATTAGGACATTTTTACTGTAAATATGTAAAGATATTTTATATCTAAACCATGTTTAACTATAAACTTGTCTATAGCTACTGTAATTGGCATATTATTTCAATTTGTCCCAATTTACAGGAGGAGGGTGTGATGGATAAAGATATTTGTTTAAATTGTGATGACGGAATAGTTAACATACGTGTCGGTGCTATCATTATTAAGGATAATTGTTTCTTAATGGTTGGTAGTAAAAGGGTGGATTATCTATATTCTGTCGGAGGAAGAATAAAATTTGGAGAAAGTGCGGAACAAGCAGTAATCCGTGAGGTTTTTGAGGAAACCGGTGTTAAAATGGAAATTGACCGCTTGGGATTTATTCATGAAAACTTTTTCAACGGTGACGGCTTATTAAAGGCACACAAACCGGTTTACGAGATATCCTTTTTCTTCTATATGAAGGTACCTGCGGATTTCTCACCGGTATCTGGTTCTTTTGACGAGAATGGAGCAAAGGAATATTTGAAATGGGTTCCCCTTGGTTCTGATATTAAAATGTTCCCTTCATTCTTCAAAACTGAATTGAAGAGTCATTCTTTGGGTGTAAAACACTTTTTAACAGATGATAGATGATTATAAACTGTACTATAGTGAAATGTAGTACATACAATTAGGCTTTAGAAAAAGCCGATTTTTATATATTTTATGAGTATTATACAAGTTCAAGAATTAACAAAAGTTTTTAAAAAACCTATTAGAGGAGAGGGCGTAAAGGGGATGATAAAAGCTCTTTTCTCACGCAAATATGAGGAAATTAAAGCAGTAGACGGCGTATCCTTTGATATAGAGGAAGGTGAGATTGTCGGATACATCGGTGCCAACGGTGCCGGTAAATCAACAACCATTAAGATGATGTGCGGAATTCTTAATCCGACAAGCGGAAAGGTGCTTGTAAACGGATTAAGCTTTGATAAGTCACGTAGGATTATAAATAAGGAAATGGGTGTTGTTTTCGGTCAAAAAACACAGCTTTGGTGGGATATACCGCTAATAGAAACCTTTAAGGTTCTAAAGAGTATATATGAAATATCCGATGAGGATTATAATGAGAGATTCAATTATCTCTGTGAGCTTCTGGATCTCAATTCCTTCTTAACGCAGACCGTTCGCTCATTATCGCTAGGGCAGCGTATGCGTGCAGATTTTGCTGCAGCCCTTATTCATTCTCCTAAGATAGTATATCTAGACGAGCCTACGATAGGTCTGGATGTTTTGGTAAAGGATAAAATAAGAAAGGCAATTAAGGAGCTAAATAAGAAGTATCATACTACCGTAATTCTTACAACTCACGATATGAAGGATATCGAGGAGCTTTGTAGTAGGATTATTATAATTGACAAGGGTAAGATACTATATGACGGAGCTCTATCCGATATCAAGTATCGTTTCGGTAACGAAAAGACTGTCCTTATTCCTGCTAACGTCGGTTTGGAGGTGGAAGAGTTGCAAAAGCAATTCGAAGGTATGTCAATTACTGCCGCCGATGATAAGCTTTCCTTAACCTTTCCTTCCGATAAAATCGAGCTTGACGATGTTTTATTGTATCTAATTAACGTTTGTCACGTTAAGGATTTCAAGGTGGAAGAGATTACAATTGAAGATGTAACTAAAAAGCTTTATGAAAAACATTAAAAAACAATTGCAGCTGTATCTCCCTTTTTTCAAAGCGGGATCAAAAACAGAGCTTGCATATAGATCGCAGATTGTAATGTGGATATTCATTGCTTTTATGGATATATTCTTCGTAGTATTCTTATATGCTGCAATTTATAGGAATTCTCCTAACGGAATGGATTCGGTGGTCAATGGTTTTACCTTTTACGAAATGGTCTTATATATGCTTACCACCTTTTTCTTTTATTTTGCAATTAGCAATGCAACTACAAGTTACAGTGTTTATACCGATATAAAGGAAGGTACTATTGCCGCAACACTTACAAAGCCTGTATCGTACAGACTTCGCTTGCTTTTCACCTTTCTAGGTGGAATTTCCGTAGATTACTTAATAGTAGTCGTCCCGTTCTTAACGGCTGTATATGCGGTATTTTTGGGCTTTGGATTCCTAAAGGTCAGTGCGGGACTGTTTGTATTAAACGTTGTGTTTTTCCTATTGTTTAGTATACTTGCGGCATTACTATGCGATGCTATAAGTTACTTTGTGGGAATGTTAATATTCTATACCGATCACCTTTTCGGTTTAAATATGGCAAGAGAAGCTCTTCAAGGATTTATGGGCGGACAAATGATTCCCCTTGCCTATATGGGAACATTGGGAGTAATATTCTCCTATACACCCTTTGCTTTTTTAAACTCGGTACCGGTATTGACTCTTACGTGTAAGCTGAATCCAAAGGATGTAGCTGTCTACTTAGGCGTTGCTATCGCTTGGCTTGTAGCGATCGAAACCGTCAATCATTTTATGTTTAGACACGCTATCAAGAAGCTTACAGTACAGGGAGGTTAAAAATGAAATATGTCAAATTATACTTTACCTATGCAAAGCTTTCATTGATGAGCAAGCTTGTATACAAGGCGAATCTTATAATCGGTATTCTTGCATTTTTATTTACGCAGGCAACATCGTTATTTACCTTGTACTTATTGATAGATACCGTACCCAGTATTGACGGATACACCTTTTACCATGTAGGTTTTCTTTTCGGGTTAACCAATATTGCAATCGGACTGGACCATCTGTTTACCGATAGATTATGGACCGTTGCTTATTGGGAGGTAAAGGATGGGAAATTAGATCACATGTTTCTAAGACCATTGCCGATTCTCTTTCAAGTTATAGCCTCTGAAATTCAGCTAGAGGCATTCGGAGAGATTATCGTTGCTGTAGCATTATTGATTATTTGCGGAGTTAATTTAGACTTAAGTGCTAGTGTCGGTGGAGTATTACTGGTCGTTTTAGGTCTTATTTGCGGTGCGGTTGTTATTTCTTCATTTAAGGTATTGGTTGCATCCCTTGCGTTCAAGTTTAAAAAGAGCGGTCCCTTGCTACAGTTTATATATAATTTTACAAACTATGCCAAATATCCCATGAAGATATTCCCAAAGGCAATACAAATATTGCTTACCGTAGTAATACCGATAGGCTTATGCGTTTACTATCCCTTTGAGAACCTTTTTGCTCCTCTGGAAAAGCCGTGGCTTTTAGTTCTTGCAATGGTTGGAATAACTACGGTATTCTCCTCAATATGCCTATTTGTTTGGTGTAAGCTAGTCAAGCAATACGAGAGCACCGGAACCTAATTGCAAATAACTGCTTGCAGCTTACAACTCCGTGCCGGTTTGAAACATTATAAAATACGCTACAATATACCTAGCTTATCGATTGGAATCCTTATAAGAATGCCGCTTCGTGTAAAGCAATGCAAGGGCTTTAGAATATTTTAATTTTAAAAACCTTTTTGCTTAGAGTCTCATTAATGATGATAGTATTATATATAAATGTCATACTGAGCGAAAGGAATGTGGTATAATAAAGTTGCAAAAAAAATTCAAATGACACAATTATACCTAGAGATATGGAAGTAAATTTTGCAATAATAGCATAATAAATACCATTAAACTATTTAAAATGTCATACTGAGCGGAAGAAATTGGTAACGATTTCTGAAGTCGAACCCCAACGGGGCGATGTGAAACATCGGTATCTCATCCTTATTTAGCGAGTGCACTTTTTCGATTATTGACATTATTTCATTACAGATGTATAATAATTTAAAAAAGTGTACAAAGGATTATTGTTTATGGATTTTCAACAAATGTGGGAAACAGTTCAAAATTGGCTAACAAATACAGGTATTAAGGTTGTTATTTCCCTGATTATAATGATAGTTTCGTTTACAATCATTAATTGGCTTGCAAAGCTTGTTGCAAGAAAGGGAAAGAAACTTGAAGAGAATAAAAAGGTAGACAAGACACTTTACAGAACACTTAGCTATGTAATTAAGATTGGTCTTAAGGTTTTGATAGTTATAGGTATTGTAGGCTATCTAGGTATCGATACTAGCGGAATGACGGCATTAATTGCATCTTTAGGTGTTGGTGTAGGACTTGCGGTCAACGGAACCTTATCAAATCTTGCCGGGGGTGCATTGATACTTATAACTCGCCCTTTCAAGGATGACGATTATATTGCAGCCTGTGGATATGAGGGTACCGTTGAGGCAATCTTGATATGCAATACAAAGCTTAGAACTCCTGATAACAAAGTGGTATATCTCCCTAATGGAACCTTATCAACCTCTGAAATTGTAAATTATTCTGAAAAGGATACTAGAAGAGTGGATGTAACCTATTCTATATCCTATGGTGACGATCTAGAGCGTGCAAAAGAAATAATTCTTGAGGTGATGACCAATAATGAAAAGATATTGGAGGATCCGAAACCTAGTGTTAGAATGTCGGGACAATCATCTAAGAGTATCGACTTGACTTGTAAGGTTTGGTGTAAAAACGGTGATTATTGGGATGTTAAGTTTGACATGATGGAACAAGTTAAACATGCCTTTGACGAACAAGGCATCACGGTTCCTCGTGAACAGGTCGATGTACATTTGAAAAAGGACGAATAATTGAAAATAACTATTTATAAAAAAATAATAATAAGTTTGTTATGAGAAAAAGATATTCATATCCGGCGTTGTTTATCCCTGAACCTGACGATAACGGGGGAGTTAATGTCGTTTTCCCCGATATCTTCGGCGGTGTCACTTGCGGCGATGATGAGGACGATGCCTTATTTATGGCGAAGGATCTCCTTCGATTGATGTTAACCGAGTGCCGAGGTCAATGTCGTCCGCCAAAACCTTTAAAGGTAACACAAGCAAACTTTCCGGATGACAAGGTTGTGCTTGTCACGGTTTATATTAATGAGTAAGTATAAAAGGGCTTTAAGCTTGAATATAATATAAGTAAGTTGATAAAAGGAGTCAAAAATGTCTTTTAAAGAAGTAAACTATGAAGAACTATCTATTAATCCCTTTACGCTGTTTTCCGATGAGTGGATGCTTTTAACCGCAGGCAACAAAGAGTCGTTTAATACAATGACCGTATCTTGGGGTCATCTTGGTGCTATATGGGGACATTATTCGGGAACTCCCACCGCTATTGCTTATGTTCGCCCTCAGAGATATACCAACGAGTTTATGGAAAAAGAAGACTACTTTACTTTGTCAGTTTTTGACAAGGAGTATAAAAGTGAACTTGCCTATCTCGGCAGTCATTCGGGTCGGGATGAAGACAAGCTTTCAAAGACAACTTTGACACCTGCTTTTTGTGATGATACGGTATATTTTAACGAAGCTAAACTTGTATTCGTTTTGAAGAAAATATACACGGGAAACATTCTGGAAGAGGGCTTTATAGATCAATCCTTTATCGATGAATACTATCCTAAAAGAGATTATCATATAACCTATTATGGTCAAATAGTAAAGGTTTTGGAAAGAGAGTAATCCCATATTCTAAAAAAAGAAAAGGCACACAACCAGATGTTGGAAGTGTGCCTTTTATAAAACCTATTTACTTTATTCTTCCGCTGTAGGCTCTATAATAAGACCTTCGCTATCAATATTCTCTTGATCAATAGGGACAGCAGAATCATCTTCGGAAACTGTTTCAGTCTCCTCTACATTCTCTTCAAAAGTGTATTTACCTTTTGTCCACTTATTAAGCAGCTTTTTGAAATCTATTGAGAAGAAGAAACCTATAAGCATTACAATAGCAAAGATTAATAGATAGCTCCAAATTTGAGAATGTGCTTTGTATGTGTCATATGCACAGTAGCACATAAACACACAACATAAAGTCGCTAAAATTGGCATAACAAAACGTTTAAACGGGTTCAAATCTTTGCACTTGATTATCATTGAAATGAAAATGGGTATATAGAAAGCATATAAGGTTATTATGCAAATCTCATCGGCTTCCCAACACCAGAACTTAGGTATTTTATTTGCACCCGTCATATTATCGAAGAAGAATAGTTGCCATTGTAAAAGCCAAATCGCACAAAGTACAAGTGCAATAATAGCCGAGTTATGAGGCATATTGGTTTTCTTATCTACTTGAAAAAAGATTTTAGGTGCAGGTCCTTCATTTCTTGCAGCCAAAGAATACATACCTCTACAGCATCCTAGCATAACTCCGTTCATGGTTCCCAAGCAAGAGATAATAACAAAAACCATTATGATTGTGCCCATAACAGGGCTGTTAAAGAGGGTGGAGAAAGCTTGCCTAGGAAGGTCGTCACCCGATGCTATTATATCTTTTGTTGAAAGTACTCCGGATAGTCCCAGGAAGTAGAGTATATATACTCCGACAACAATGATTGCACCGAAGAATAGCGCGATGTAGAGATTTCTTTTGGAATTCTTCAGTTCAGAGTTGATAGAGGTCGCTATAATCCATCCCTCATAGGCAAAGGCAAAGGCGACGACTGCACTGAAAATGTTATTTGAAATTCCCTCAATGCCCGCGAGGTTTGCAGTAAAGGATTCAAAGGTAGTGCCTTTAACAAGTCCGATTATAGTTCCTATGATTCCCATTATGAATAAAGGAATTAGTTTGATAACTGTGGTAGATACTTGAAATTTGCCTGCGATTTTAGGGGAGAGAGAGTTGACTCCGTAACCCATTATCATATAGAATGCAGCAATTGCTAAATGGCTTGCACTAGAAACTTGTAATCCCAATAGAATGACAGTATATTGTGCTGAAACCCACGCTAAGGTTGAAGTGATTATCGGGTAATACATTACTGTCATAAACCATCCGACATAATAAGCATATCTTTTTCCTAGCATCGCCTCTGCATAATCAACAACCCCATTGATTTTTTCATATTTCGTAGAAAGGGTTGCAAAAACGTAGGAGCATATTATCATTATAGCTCCGACAATTGCTACAACCAACAGACTGCTACCCATATTTCCGCCGGTGTTTTTTAAAACTTTCCCTGCTTTAAAGAATACACCCGATCCGATAACAATACCTACAACCATACAAATAGCCGTAAATAATCCATATTTCTTGGTAAGTTTTTCCATATGATAACTCCATAATTCTTTTATAGAAAATATTTTAGCATAATAGCCAAAATAAAGCAATAGAGGTAAGCAAAAATAATGATTGTGTATAAAAATTGAGACAGCTGAATATGACTGCGAAGCGATTTTCAAGTGATATTGTTTGCCATGCAAACAGTGATATTTTCAGACAATCTGAAAGTGATATTTTGACTTACAGTCAAAGTGATATTATATTTGCAAAGGGCAAATATAGTTAAGGATGAAATATATAACTGCAAAGCAATACAACTATGCGTCGGCAAAATATCACTGCGAAGCAATATATGTCAACAAAGTTGAATATCACTGCGTTAGCAATATAACTCAACGAAGTTGAATATCACTGCGTTAGCAATTTAGCTTGCCGAAAGGCAAATCTCGTAGTTGAACCTCAAAGGGGCGATGTGAAACGTTAGCTCATCCTTGAAAGAAAAACGTATCATTCCTACTTTAAAACGATACGCTTAATACGCTCCTAAATGGTCGAGGAGTTTGATTATTCCGATAAATAATTTCTTATCTTACTATGTTTGATTTCCTGCAAATTGGGTCATATATAGCTCGTAATATTTGCCCTTTAATGCGAGCAGCTGCTCATGATTGCCGATTTCTGCTACACGACCTTTATCCATAACCACGATCTTATCGGCATCACGAATGGTGGATAATCGGTGTGCAATTATTAGACTCGTGCGGTTTTTCATTAGTTTAACCATAGCGTCTTGGATTTTCTTTTCAGTTCTGGTATCAACAGAGGATGTTGCCTCATCTAGTATCAATATTTTCGGGTCTGCAAGAATTGTTCTTGCAATTGCCATAAGCTGTCTTTGACCGTGAGAGAGGTTAGCTCCCGCTTGCTTTAAAAAGGTTTGATATTGTTCCGGTTGGCTTTCGATATACCTTCTGATGTAACTCATATCTGCAGCATCTATCATTGCATCATCGGATGCATCGAGATTGGCATACTTGATATTGTTTTCAATAGTATTTGAGAACAAGACCGTATCTTGAAGTACTATTGCTATGTTTTTACGTAGATAATCTCTGTCGATATCTAAAATGTTTGTGCCATCGACTAGAATTTCTCCGCTGTCTACAGGATAGAATCTCATTAGGAGATTTACTACCGTTGTTTTTCCGCTTCCTGTTGCACCGACAAGTGCTATTTTTTGTCCCGGTTCAACATCTAGGTTGAAATCGTAAAGCACTTGCTTGTCAGGTATATATGAAAAATCCACATTTCTAAAGGAGATTTTACCTGTTATGTTTTCGGGCTTAAGCTCGCCCTGATTGTCTTCATTTGGCTCATCTAATAAATGGAATACACGTTCGGCACCCGCTATTGCTGTTTGAATTGTACCATAGAGCTGAGCGATTTCATTAATCGGTCGAGAAAACTGTTTCGCATAGATTATGAAGGCAGATACAACACCGATGGTAATCATTCCCTTATATGCAAAATAACCGCCGAAAGCCGCCACGATAACGAAGCTAATGTTGGAAATACAGTTCATTATCGGACCCATCGAGCCGCCCAGTATTTCGGCTTTAATGCTTATTCTCTTTAATTCGTCCGATGTTTTACAAAATTCTTCGCAAACGTCCTTTTGTTTGTTGTAAGCAACGATTGACTTGTAGCCGGTTATCATTTCTTCTGAGTGACCATTAAGATCGCCGAGGAGTTTTGAGCGTTTTCTATAGATTTTCCTCATAACTTTAGACATCTGTCTTGTAACAATTAATGTAAGTATAACCGTTACCATGGTGATCAAGGTTAGTTGCCAGCAGTAATAAAACATTATGCTAACCGTGCCAATTATAGTTAGAACGCCTGAAACAAGGGAACCAAGACTCTGTGAAATTGTACTCGATACATTTTCAACGTCATTTGTCATACGACTCATAACATCTCCGTTTGAGTGAGTATCTAGATACTTGATGGAAAGATGGTCTATCTTTTCAAAGAGATCGTGACGCATCTGTTTTGTAATGCTTTGACTGAGTTTGGCGGAAAGTAAGGACTGACCGAGTGTAAAAAGCATATTTGCAATGTATATCGTAAGTAAAATAATAGCGGTGGTTGTAAGACTTGACCAATCATGCTCGCTAATTGCATCTATTGCCGAACCCTGAAGAGAGGGTGCAAGAAGGGAGGTTACGGTTAAACATACTACCGCCACAAGCAAACCTATTAGCTGCTTGTTTCCCTTACGAAAATATTTTAATAGTCTGGTAAGGGTTCCTTTTTTGTTCTCCGCATGCTCTATTGTCGCTCCCACATTTCTAGGAGGTCGACCTCTAAAATTAAGAGTAGGGGTTGTTGCCCCCTTTTCTCCTTTTCCATATGTTCGATCGGCGTCAATAGGATGTTCGAATCCTTGAGGAAGCATGTTATCGTTTATATGTTCACTCATAGGTTTTCACCTCCTTGCTTGAGCTGAGAATTATATATGTCCTGATATATTTCGGAGCAGAGCATAAGTTCCTCATGTGTTCCCATTGCACTTATAGTGCCGTTGTCCAGAACCATAATCTTATCTGCATTACGGATTGATGCGATGCGTTGTGCAATAATTATTTTTGTAACATCGGGACATTCTTTATTTAATGCTTGATAAAGTGCTGCTTCTGTTTTTAAATCAAGTGCAGAGGTTGCATCATCGAATATTATGATTTCATGTTCCTTTAAAACGGCTCTTGCAATTGCGATACGTTGTTTTTGTCCACCGGATAAGGAATGTCCGCCTTCTGTGACTTGAGTGTGATAACCGTTTTTTGTAGCACAGATGAAATCATCTGCTTGAGCAATTTGTGCCGCTTTTTTAATCTGCCAAGGAGTGGCCTCCATATTGGACCAGCGGATGTTTTCCTCGATACTTCTTGAATACATCTCAGCTTTTTGCAGCACAATTGAAAGCTTATTGCGTAGTGCTTCAAGGGTATAATCCTTTACATTAATGCCATCTACGAGGATGTTTCCTTCACTAGCGTCATAGAAGCGAGGTATGAGATTGATTAGTGTACTTTTTCCGCTTCCTGTAGCACCGATTATTGCAAGCGTTTCCCCTGTGTTTAGAGAAAAAGAGATGTTTTCCAAAATCTTTTGTCCGCTTGCGGAAGGATATGCAAATGAAACGTTTTGAAACTCTATCATTCCCTTTTGTTCGGTATTTTCTGAATGATTTCCTTCCTGAAGAATTTGTGGGCTATCTAAAACCTCCTTTATACGATCGCTAGATGCCTTTGCACGGCTGAAGGTTTGGAAAATATTAGCCATAAAGGTAACTCCGTGCAATATTTGAGCTAGATAAGTTATAGCCGCCATAGTATTCCCCGGAGTTATTGTTCCACCGCTTTTAACATTAAATCCACCAACCAATATTACGGCAACTACGCATACATTGAGAACTATGTTCATTGTAGGGCTCATAAAAGCTAGGAAAGACTGAACGCGAAGGTTTTCTTTGCAAAGAGCATTGTTTGCACTATCGAATCGTTCCATCTCATAGTCCTCTTTGACGTACGCTTTAACGACTCGGGCACCCGCGATATTCTCCTGCATTACGTTGTTGATTCCGTCAAGCTTTTTTTGAACTTTCTTAAATAGCGGAGAAGTTTTTTTGAGGAAGAAAAATGCCGCTGCAATAACGAATGGTAGTCCGCAAGCGGCAACTAGTGCAAAAACGGGCGATTGCTTATATAGCATAATAATTCCGCCTACAAACATAACGCTGTTGCGAACTAAACCTCTTATACTCATCATTACTGTTTGCTGTACCTGATTGACATCGTTGGTAAGTCTTGTTACTAGTGAGCCGGTGGATATTTTATCGGTTTGTTGAAAGGACAAATTCATTATTTTTCCGAACAGATCTTTCCGCAAATCGTTGCCAAAGCTTTGAGCCGCCATATTTGCAAATACACCGCAAAGTACACCGCAGAAACCTCCGATGATAACGGTAAGTATCATTTTTATTCCAACAGAAATGATTAGGTTTACATTGCCGCTTAAAACACCGTTATCGACTATATCTGCCATCATATCGGGTTGTAACAGGTCCATTGCCACCTCTCCAACCATAAATAGAGGAGCCAAAATACAGAAATACCAATTTTTTTTAAGATACTTAATCATTCCAAGAGCTCCTTTTGGATGAAATCCGCCAATTTTTCAAGTGATTCGATAAGTTCTTTTTCCTTATCTATGCCTAAGAAGCTTGTAATTGCATTATCTGCCTCATCCAGTCGTTGATGAAGACGTTTTGCGATCTCCAAGCCTTTTTCCGTCAAATACAGTTTACAGCCTCTTTTGTCGTTGTTATCGGTTTCTTTAGTAATGTATCCTTCCAAAAGCATACTCTTTACAACTTGATTAATTGCCGATGTCGTGACGCAAGAGAATTCCGCAATACTTTTTTGACTAGCACCGGGGTTATGGTTTAAAAACATGATGACTTGTCTATATGAGTCGGGAATTCCTTCTTTTAATGCCACTTGCCTTACGAGTGCGTTCCATCTTCTGCGAGCTCTTCCGTTGCTTCGCATAATAGTTTGTCTTTTTTCCATTTTTACCTCTAATCGATTCAAAACATTGTTAATTAGATTTATATTCATAAAAATCAAGAACTAATTAAGTTCTTAATTATTTTACTCCAAAAATCTTTTATTGTCAAACATTAAATGATTCCTATATATCAGATGAGAGTTAATGATATTCTTTGCGTATAAGATGGCTCTTTTTATAGTGTGTGTTCCGATGTTCTGTGACAGTTTATGATATAAAGTACAAAAAAAGGGGGTTGACTACTTTTGAAAAAATAACTATAATGTAATTGTTATAGGATTAGTTGTACAAAGTCATAATCTATCGTGATTGAATAATAGATTATTGAAACGGTATTTGTGAAGATTAATCCTTTGAATGTAAGTATTGTGCTTTACTGACGGAATTGAATATAAATGGTATATAAGCCACTTTGAAATATAAGGAGTATTTATTATGAGAAAAAATTTTGGAGCGAAAACCGCTGTGTATCCTCAACCCGTATTTATTATCGGTTCCTACGATGAGAAAGGAATGCCTGATGCAATGAATGCCGCATGGGGAGGTATCAGTGAAAGAAACGAACTTTCTATTTGCCTCAGTGAAGAGCATAAAACTGTACAAAATATACTTTCGCGTAAGGCGTTTACTGTAAGTATGGCAACGACGGATACTGTAGTTCCTTGTGATTACGTAGGCTTGGTTTCGGGAAACGATATTGAGAATAAAGTTGAAAGAGCAGGCTTTCACGTTTCCAAGGCAGAGTTTGTGGATGCTCCGATTTTTCTTGAGTTACCTATGACCGTTGAGTGCAGACTTATTAGTTATGATGCTGATTCCTGCAGAATGGTCGGCGAAATAGTCAACTTGAGTGCCGAAGAAGAGGTTCTTACAAATGGCAAGATCGATCCGATTAAGCTTCGTCCTATTACATATGATAGCATGAATCATGCCTATTATGTTTTGGGAGAGAAGGTAGGAAATGCTTTTAAGGATGGCGAAGCATTAATGTAGGTACTAAAAAACCTCCGAGCATTTCGGAGGTTTTTAGGTTATATAAAAGATTAAGGATTGGTGGAAAGAATTGCACCTGTTTCAGAGTTTATTAAAACAGAGTAATAATCCGTGGGCGATGCTATAAATGCCACGTACCAATAGTATTCGCTATTAGGATCAAGTGAATTATTTATAAGGCGAATATATATCTCTCTGTCTTTATCGTCAAGTGTTATTTTGTCTTTTAAAGTATCCTCTGCAACAGACAATGCTTCATCTGCCGTAAGTTTTCCTTCTAAGAGGTTTTCGAGTTTGATTTCAATTACTCTTTTCCCCTCTTGGATTTTAATTAAAGAGGGCGTACCGATTGACGATATATCGGGCGTAGCTGAAAAATACCCTTGTAATTTTTCATAGGACAAGCTATCAGACGTTTCGCCTTTATCACCTATTAAGGTGTATGTAAGTTTATTATTTGCTTGGTCTCTATTTAATGGTGTGACGGTAAGTGTTGTAAAAACCACATTCCCGGACTGTTTTCCATCAGCAATGAAGAGTGTTTCACCTCTTCCTTGTATGAGCTTAACTCTATATTCATTATCTTTTCCGATATAAAAGAGGGTTTGCATATAGCTTATAGGCGGTTGTTCTTCGTCTGAATCCGTTTTTTTATTGTTGCAAGCAACAAGGGTAAAGGCAATTGAAAGCATTATTATCGTACATATAATTACCGAAATTTTTTTGTTCATTTTAATCATAAATACTCCTTTTGCGAAGCATCGCTAACGCTTATACTTATGCAAATCGTGAAATCTGTATGACAAAATATAAAAAAGGGCGAAGAAATCCTTGACAAATAATAAATAGAACTTTATAATGTGTAAAGTAAAAATGCTTTACAGCAAAAGCGGGTGCTTATGGACTTAAAGGAAAGGATGTATATTTCGGATTTATATGAGGAGTACGGCTCATTGCTTACCGAAAGACAAAGGGATTCGTTGGAGCTGTATTGCCTATTGGACCTGTCTTTATTTGAAATTGCCGAAAAACAAGGGATTTCAAGACAGGCGGTCAAGGATGCTTTGGCACATGCTATCGATTCGCTGAAGGAATATGAAAGCAAGCTAAAGATGGTTGAATTCAAAAGTAAATTGAAAGAAATTTTGGATTCCGATATCAGCGATTCCTTGAAAATTCAAAAATTGAGTGACTTAACGGAGGAATAACAATGGCGATTTTTGAAAATCTAAGCGAAAAGCTTAACCACATTTTTTCCAAGTTAAAGAACAAAGGTGCCTTGACAGAGCTTGAAATCAAGCAAGCGATGAGAGAGGTTCGAGTTGCTTTATTGTCCGCCGATGTAAACTATAATGTAGTTAAAGAGTTTATAAATAAGGTAAGTGAAAAAGCGGTTGGTGAGGATATTTTAAAGTCCTTATCCCCTGCTCAACAAGTAATCAAGATAGTCAACGAAGAGCTTATTGCCCTTATGGGAAGTGAGCATTCGAGACTTGGCGTTTCCGATCGTCCTCCGACAGTGATGTTGATGTGCGGATTGCAAGGAAGCGGAAAAACTACGATGTGCGGAAAGCTTGCACATTTATTGAAAAAACAAGGCAAGCACCCATTGCTTGTAGCGTGCGATATCTACCGTCCGGCAGCTATTCAACAACTTATTAAGGTCGGAGCTGTTGCCGGGGCTGAGGTCTTTGAAAAGGGCACGCAAGATCCCAGAAAGACAGTTAAGCAAGCTATAGAATATGCTACCTCAAACAGATTCGATACGGTTATCGTTGATACGGCAGGTCGTCTTCAAATAGATGAACCCTTGATGAAGGAACTTCGTGACTTGAAGGAGA
This sequence comes from uncultured Christensenellaceae bacterium, assembly GCA_964561145.1. Classification (GTDB taxonomy): domain Bacteria; phylum Bacillota; class Clostridia; order Christensenellales; family CAG-1252; genus RUG14300. The sequence goes on along the minus strand of CAZLNZ010000024.1, from coordinate 4,297 downwards.
TTCTCAATCCTACCGAGATATTACTTGTAATCGATTCGACATTAGGACAAGAGGCTGTCAACGTATCTCAGGAGTTCAATCGTCAGCTCGATGTAACGGGTATTGTGTTAAGTAAACTTGACGGTGATACCAGGGGCGGTGCCGCATTGTCGGTAAGAGCCGTTACCGGCAAGCCTATCAAATTCTGCTCTGTAGGTGAAAAGGTGCATGAATTGGAGTTATTCTATCCTGATAGAATGGCATCAAGAATACTTGGAATGGGTGATGTACTAACCTTAATTGAGAGAGCGGAGCAAGCTTATACGGAAGAAGAAGCAAAGCGAATGGAGCAGAAGATGCGTACCGCAAGCTTTGACTTTCAGGATTATTTAGAACAAATAGATAAGCTCAAAAAAATGGGCAATCTAAGCGATATGGTCGGAATGATTCCGGGTATGTCCAATAAGCTTAAAGGTCAGAATTTAGAAGTCGACGAAGATAGGATGAAGAGGATGAAAGCAATCATTCTTTCGATGACTCCCGAAGAAAGACACAATCCTGACTTGCTTAAGGGTAGTCGTAAAAAGCGTATTGTACAAGGAAGCGGTACGACTATTCAAGAGGTAAATCAATTAATAAAGCAGTTTGAAACTACAAGAGATATGATGAAACGTATGTCGGGTGGCGGAAAACGCAAAAGATATCCATTTTAAAAAACATTTTACAATATACACGGAGGTATAATTATGGTTAAAATCAGACTTGCAAGATTCGGAGCTAAAAAGAATCCTTGTTATCGTATCGTTGCTGTAGACAGCAGAAAGGCTCGTGATGCCGAGTACATTGAGCAAATCGGTATTCTCCAACCCAGAGGAAAGAATAACGAAGACACGGAAGCTGTTGTTAAAGTAGACGTAGAGCTTGCTAAGAAGTGGCTTGCTAACGGTGCTCAACCTACCGATACAGTAAGAGATTTATTCCGCAAGTTGAACATTCTCTAATATGCAAGAGCTATTGGAATACATTGTATCCTCTTTGATAGGAGAGGATAAAGAGTTTGACGTTGTTGTCAGCGAAAAAGACCGTGCCGTATATCTTCATATTAACAAGGAAGATATAGGCAAGGTTATTGGCAAACAAGGTAAGATTGCAAGAGCAATTCGCACCATTGTAAAATCTGCTGCCGGCAAGATGAATCGTCGTTATGACGTGGAAATTTTGGAAAGAGATTGAAAAACGACAAGCTGTACATTGGCAAAATCGTCAAACCCCAAGGAATAAAGGGAGAGGTCAAGCTCGTGCCGTATGTTGATCATATACAAGGAGTGTTTAAGATAAAGACCGTCTTTATTGAGGAGATTGACTACGAAATCGTCAAAGCAAGAGTTGTTGGCTTTGACGCATTTCTTTTGTTAAAGGGTGTGACCGATAGGGATATGGCAGAAGGCTTGAGAAACAAGGAAGTTTACATTCCCTTTTCACAGGCTGATTTTTTCAGGCAAGACGATTACTTTATAGACGAACTTATAGGCTTATCCGTTTATGTTGGAGATAAATTTGTCGGTGAGATCGAAAGTGTTACCAATTACGGTTCCGCATCTGTTTTCGCGATCAAGGGTGAGCGTCCGTTTATGGTCCCTTATTTAGAAAAATTGGTGGTTAATATCGATATTTCTCAAAATAAGATGATACTAGATTCAAAGGTGTTCGAAGAGGTCGTTTGTTATGAGAATTGATATATTGACCGTATTTCCCGATATGTTTTCTCCCATGACAGAAGGTGTTATCGGGAAGGCTGCCGAAAAGGGACTTTTTGAACTAAATATCCACAACATTCGAGATTATAGCCTTGATAAGCATAAGAGAACAGACGATTATCCCTTTGGCGGTGGTGCCGGAATGGTAATGACCGTTCAACCTATTTATGACTGCATACAAGCAATTGATCCCGAACATAAGGCAAGACGTATTTATATGTCACCAAGAGGTAGGCAGTTCAATCATGCGATTTCTAAGGAACTATCGGAACAAGCGTGGCTCATTCTTTTATGTGGATCCTATGAAGGAATAGATGAAAGAGTTATCGAGTTATGCATCGATGAGGAGTTATCTATAGGAGATTATGTATTAACGGGTGGAGAGTTACCTGCAATGGTTGTAACCAATGCTCTTTTAAGACATGTTAAAGGGGTATTGGGTAGTGAGGAGAGCGACAAAGATGAATCTTTTGCCGAGGGCTTATTGGAATATCCTCAATACACTCGTCCTCAAGAATATATGGGACTCAGTGTACCCGAGGTTCTTTTGAATGGTCATCACGCCAGAATTGAAGAATGGCGAAAACAAAAAGCAATGGAGATAACTTTGCTTAGACGTCCCGATTTACTAAAGAAAGAGTAGGAGATTATTATGTTAATACAATGGTTCCCCGGACATATGGCTAAGGCTATAAGAGAAATGGAGAAGAGCGTAAAGAAGGTAGATAGTATTATATACATGCTTGATGCTCGTGCTCCTTACTCTTGCATTAATCCATTGTTTTCTACCCTTATTCAAAATAAACCGACTTTATTTGTAATCAATAAGGCAGATACGGTTGAAGCCGATGATGCAAGGAGCTGGGTTAGGTATTTTTCAGATAAGGGAAATAGAGTTGTATTGAGTAACTCTGTTTCGGGTAGATTTTCTTCGGAGATTCTTTCTGCTTTGACTGAGGTTAACAGTGAAAAGATTAAAAGGAATCAAGAAAAAGGTATTTCTTATTCTGTAAAAGCAATGGTGATCGGAATGCCGAATATGGGTAAGTCAACACTTATCAATTCTTTGGCTAAAGATAAAAAGGCAATAACGGGTAATAAACCCGGCGTTACAAAAAGCGAGCAATGGATAAGATTGGCTAACGGAATGTTACTATTAGATACTCCGGGAACTCTTTGTCATAGCATTGAAAACGATCGTACCGCTCTAAATCTTGCATTTTTAGGAAGCATTCGAGATGCGGTTTTAGATATTGAAGGTTTGACTTTGAAACTCATTGAATTTCTTCTTTCACGCTATCCCGGGATATTAGCAAAAAGATATGGTGTTGTGGAAGTTGAAAACGGTTTGGAAGTATTTGACTCGATAGCAAAAGCAAGAGGATATATATTAAAGGGAAGAGAGATTGATTATACAAGAGCAGCAAACGCTATTCTTGACGATTTCAGAAAACAACGCTTAGGAAGATTGATATTGGAGAAGCCCGATGACAAAGACTGAAAAGCCTGATTTGCTAAAATATGAAAAGGACCTCGAGGGAAGGGGTTATACTCTCATTGCAGGGGTCGACGAGGTCGGTCGCGGACCTTTAGCGGGTCCTGTATGTGTAGCAGCCGTCATAATGCCCTTAGACGATATTATAGATGGTGTAAATGATAGTAAAAAGCTTTCTGAAAAGAAGCGGGAGGCACTTTACCCGTTGATTTTGGAAAAAGCAATCGCTTACGATATTGCGCTGGTCGAGCCTGACACGATTGATCGAATTAATATATTAAACGCAACAAAACTTGCAATGAAAGAGGCGGTTGAAGGCTTGGAGGTAACACCCGATATAGTTTTGATCGATGCGGTTAATCTTGATCTGAATGTCGAAGTCTTGCCTATAATTCACGGTGATGCTTTAAGCTATACGATAGGATGCGCAAGCATTATAGCAAAGGTTTACAGGGATCATTTGATGTATGAGTATGCCAAACAATATCCGCAATACGGCTTTGATAGAAATAAGGGCTACGGAACAAAGGAACATATTCAAGCTCTTAAGGAATTTGGAAAAACTCCCATTCATCGTCAAAGCTTTATAACCCATTTTGAGGTGAAAAAATGAACAATAGAGGAACGGGAATCGACGGAGAAGAGGTTGTTGCCGAATATCTGAAGAAACAAGGATATATAATTCTTGAAAGAAACTACGAAAGGTACACCGGTGAAATAGACATCATTGCCATGGAACGTGACGTTTACGTTTTTGTTGAGGTTAAAAACAGAAATCAAATTCGCTTCGGTCAACCTATTGAAAGCGTTACTCCGGAAAAAATTAGCAGAATTATAAAAACCGCACAGATGTATTTGGTATATAAAAACAAATATCCCTCGAAGTGTAGGTTTGATGTGGTAACCGTAAAGTACGGAGAAGTTGAAAATCACATAAAAAACGCCTTTACCGCAGAGGACGCGGGTAAAAAGAGACATTGGTAAGAAAAAGTCTCTAAAACATTAAAATTCCCGTGAATTCCCAAAGTAAATTCCACAGTGTAAATAAGTGTGGAACTTAGTGTAG
>CAZLNZ010000023.1:0-33726 GCA_964561145.1 uncultured Christensenellaceae bacterium | reverse complement strand
GTTTGTTGTACAGCTAGCTGCGGAAATAATATTGTCTTCACGTGTGAGTTGCTCATGGTTAACATTGTAAACAATGGTGGGTAAATCCTTTCCTGCGGGAGCGGAAATAACAACTTTCTTAGCACCTGCGTCAATGTGAGCTTGTGCCTTTGCCTTGCTGGTGTAGAAACCGGTGCACTCCAATACTACGTCAACTCTGAGTTTTTTCCAAGGAAGTTCCTTAGCAGCAGCCTTTGCGTAAATTGTAATTTCCTTTCCGTCAACCGTGATGGAACCGGGGGTTACTACAGTCTTTCCATCCTCTGCTAAAACGGGATCCTTGTAGGATACGCTGTGATTGTTAGCATAATTACCTTGAGTGGTGTCATATTTCAAAAGATGAGCCAACATCTTGGGGCTGGTGAGGTCGTTGATAGCAACTACGTTGTATCCCTTAGCACCGAACATTTGTCTGAAAGCGAGACGGCCGATTCTGCCGAAACCATTGATAGCTACTCTTACTTGTTTAGCCATAAATTTTTAATCCTCCATTTAATAATCTTTGTAGCCCAAAAGGGCAAGTAATAAAATGTACTATAAAATTCCGCTTTTGCGGTTGTTTACTATATGTTAAGCTTTTCCTGCACAGCCGAGTACATCTACAAGCTTATGTCTTACAAGCTCTTTGATGTTAGCTCTAGCGGGCTTCAAGTAATCTCTGGGGTCAAACTTCTCAGGATGCTCGTCAAAGTACTTACGGATAGTTCCTGTCATTGCAAGACGAAGGTCAGAGTCGATGTTTATCTTACATACCGACAAACTTGCTGCCTTACGGAGTTGCTCCTCGGGTACACCTACTGCATCGGGCATAGCACCGCCGTGTGTATTGATCATATGAACATAATCTTGAGGAACGGATGAAGAACCATGAAGAACAATGGGGAATCCGGGTAATTGCTTAGATACCTCTTCGAGGATATCGAATCTCAATGCGGGAGGTACTAAAATACCTTGCTCGTTTCTTGTGCATTGTTCGGGTTTGAACTTGTAAGCACCGTGAGATGTTCCGATTGCAATTGCTAATGAGTCAACACCTGTTCTTGTTACGAAGTCAACAACCTCTTCGGGTCTTGTATAAGACTCTTTGCCGTGCTCAACCTTTACGTCATCCTCAATTCCTGCCAAAGTTCCAAGCTCACCTTCTACAGTTACATAGGGAACGTGAGCATGTGCATACTCAACAACCTTTCTTGTTACTGCGATATTCTCTTCATAAGGAAGGCTAGATCCGTCAATCATAACAGAAGTGAAGCCACCGTCGATACAAGCCTTACAAGTTTCAAAATCGGGACCATGGTCTAAGTGAAGTACTATAGGGATATCGGGGCACTCTTTTACAGCTGCTTCAACGAGCTTTACCAAATAAGTGTGATTGGCATATGCTCTTGCACCCTTAGATACTTGAAGAATTACCGGTGCATGCTCTTCCTTGCAAGCTTCGGTGATTGCTTGAACAATTTCCATATTGTTAACATTGAACGCACCAATTGCATAACCGCCATTGTATGCTTTTTCAAACATTTCTTTAGAGTTTACTAACGCCATTGTCGTTGCCTCCATTAAATTATTTTCCGTATAAAGTGTACCACACACGAAACATTTTAGCAACCTTATTTTACATTTTTTATCATTACTTAAGAAAACAATTTTCGCCTTTTTATAGAAAACGGGAGTATTATAAGTCTATGTTATCTTTGCGATAAAATTTAGTTATATCAGCCTTGTCAAAATCGGAGACTACTCACCTTTTACGTTCTCTGTCGATACTTCGATTTGAGTTTGATTATCCACTTCGTTTGCCTCTACTCTCTTTTTATCTCGTGGAGAAAACGATGCTTTTTGCATTGCCTTTAAGAAACTCTTTGAACTCATTAAGAGTACACCTGCGACAACCGATATCAGGGCATCGGGAAAAACATAAGAGGAAGTATAAACCAAACTGTACAAGGGAGCCGATGACATTCCATAGCTCGATGCATAAACCCCGAAAGCGAACCAGCCTGAAAAGAAGTGTGAGAGGAATCTTAACAAAGCAGCAACGACTCCACCGGCAGTGAAAGCTAATCTTTCATCCTTCTTTATCAAATCCTTGAAAATACCTGCAGTTCCTGCCGCCATAAAAGCTATTGGATAATCTAGCAAAAACTGTCCTGCATGAATAATCCATGGGTCCTGTATTGCCTGAAGCATTCCCGCAACTAAACCTAAAACAACACCCTTTTTAGCACCGAACATATACGAAAAAAGCATGATAGGAAGTAGCGACGCCAGAGTTATAGAGCCGCCCATAGGCATTCTAAAAAGTCTGACATAAGATAAAGCAAAGGATAAGGCAATAAAGATTCCGCCGTAAGCCAATGTTTTTGCATCGAAAGTCAACTTCCTTTTATCAAAAATCATTGCCAACGTCGGCATAATAATCAACAAACCCAACGCACCCAACCAGAGTCCTAAGGTGTTTACATCCGATTTATCCAGATAATTCTTATCACTTGCCTTCCCGGAGGTATAGTAGATTATCATACAAACCATAAGCGAAACTATCGATAACAATATCAAAACAGTTGATATTATCTTTGTTACCTTGGTTGGTTTAAATGCCCAAAGCAGACAACTTATCAGAACACATATTGCCACCGCAACAAGGGGATAGAACGTCAACGGAGTGATTCCGTCCGCATTATGGTCAATTGAATCAAATACCGTATATACGATGATTGCAGCACATACCAAACATCCTCCGATAATCAACATGACTTTATTAGAGATTTTTCTTTTTTCTTCATCCTTAATAACGGCATTCACAATGACTACAACGGCAATGTATGCAATTGCAATCCACAACCCGATACTACGTGCAATTGAAAAAGGGTCGTCAAAATTAAAAAAATACTGGGTAAGTCCTAATAGCATATTTTGCATAATCCTCTCCTTCCGAGGTGACTAGCCTACTACCCAATATTTTTAAAAAAGCGACCATACAATAAAGTAAGGTCGCATTTTATCCCTTCGCAAGAATTACCTTACAGGTTCAACGGGTATAATCTCAGCATAACGCACCCCGAAAATATTTAATTTTATTTTAGTATATACCCTTCGACTCTTTATGTCAAGTCTTTTCTATTCTTTTCTACGGAATACCGTAACCCTTCTCCTCGTACAAGTATCACTCTGTTCGTTAAAATTCGGGTTTAGTTCGATTAATTCGTCGGGACTCACGTTTACAGCCTTAGCAACATCCCACAGAGAATCTGCGGAATCGGCAAAAAAGATGCTTAATCCTGCCTGATTTCTTTCCTTTTCAGCCCCTGCTTCAACTTCGCTTATCCACTTTAAACGATAGGTTTTATAGCAATACAGAGTAAATGTTACGTTAGCGGTTAATCTTAATCTATCCATTGAAAAGCCGCCGCTCAATCCGTTAGCTAGAGCCTCTGCAGTTAGATAATCGCCCATTGTGCCGTCCAGCTTAACCGAAAAGGGCAATTCAATCTCTACCGCCTTAACGCCATCGTTATCATAATATATAACACCGACCAGAACACCCTCTACCGTTGCACTTCCATCGCTTGCAATCACTCTTGCAACGTTCACACGAGATACCGGTGAAGCTAATATTCTACCATGAACATCCAATTCCAGTTCACCGCTAATAGGAACCTCATAATTATTCAAGCCTATGAATCTTTTGCAGGGTAAATAATCTACTTGACTCTTTAATTCATTGCGTGTACTAAATACGTCGGTCACAAGCGTTACTTCCTCAAGGTTGACATCATATCCGGTAATGGATACAAAAACCTTGAATTCCAAAACACTATTGTTTTCTTCACCGGACAGTATAAGTCTACTGCTCTTCACACTTGCTCTTACATCAAGCTCGCCATTACACTCAATCTCTTCGCTAAAGGGCAACGTTACAGTCTTTCCCCTCATCCCATCGGTAGTGGATAATACCGTTTCGACATTGATTATCCCCTTTACAACGCTAATTCCTTCCCCTTTAACTACCTCTAAAACCTGTGCCTTTGTTTCATAAAGGAGTACCTTATCAACATTATATCCACTCTCCTCTTCTCCGACAATTTCAGCAACACTTTCCTTGATTTGACTCAGTCTTACGCATTCGCTAGACTCTGTTTTTAAAAAGCTCCCCTCCATTTCGGTTAAGCTTTTACATTCTCGTGTCGTTATTGCTCTAATAACAAAATCACAGACCGCGGTTAAAGTTAGCTCTCCCTCATTGACAGCACTCGTCAAATCCACTACCGATGGGTACGCACTCAATTTCATTTCGGCATCAACGCTGTCCGAGGAAAGCTTTTCATTATAATCACAAAAGTAATCTAAACCCTGTGTTCTTCCGTCATCATCGAGGTATATGACCTTATAGCATACCTTTCCGCTTATCAAAGCTTCGCCCCTCATTGCCTCTACGGCAAAAACCTTGCACTCAGCTTGACAGCCCAATACAGAGCTTATTCCGCCCCTTTCCCTTGCATCAATAGAACAAGCCACTGCTATCTGATCATGAATAACCTCACTTATACAGTTGTTGACAATTTGTTTATACTCAATTTCAGCCATAAATACTCCTCCAAAGTTTTATTTCTCATTCTATGGTATGTCCAAGGTGCTTTTTCTATGACCGCAAAAAAAGCTTTTGTGATAATTAGGTAAAAAATTCATTAATACGTTGTTATGAAAAGATATTTTATGATAAAATAAACAAAATGAAAGACGTAAAAGATATGGTGATAAAAAATAAAAAGTTGAAAATTGATTTTAAAAGTCTCAAATTTAAGGTTTGGCTAACCTTTATTTTGTTTTCCGTACTGATAATCGGTCTGCTTTGGATTTCGCAAGTCTTTTTCCTTCAATATTACTTGAACAACTACAAGGAGAACGAGTTAAAGGCTATCGCACAAGATATAGTCAACCACTACGGACAAGAAGATGCCTACTTTAAAATCGCAAATAATGCAGGATGCTCGGTAGAGTTTATTTCAAAAATCGATTCGGGGTACACGGTAAACTATACAAGTAACGGTTTACTTCTAGGCGGCAAAAATACACGTGTATCCGATGAAAAAGTTAACGAGATAATCGATCTTGACTCTAAGGAGAGCTTTAGAAAGGACGAAGAATTAAATAGATTCATCTATGTCAGAGAAATCAATGACAATGCAATCCTTATAGTCGGACAATCTGCAGACTTGAGCGATTCAACCGTAAGAATATTGCAAATTCAAATGTTAATCGCAACAATTACCATAATAGCTTTAGCTTTCTGCGTCTCTATAATTATGAGCGGCATATTAACCAGAGATACCTCAAAGCTATCTCAATCCGCAAAAAAACTCGCTCAGTGCGACTATGATGTTGTTTTTGATGAAAAAGCCTCAACGGAGATTTCGGAAATAGCCTCAACCCTTAACTATGCTACAAGGGAAATGCAAAAGGTGGAAACGCTAAGAAGAGAATTAATCGCAAATGTAAGTCATGACTTAAGAACTCCTCTAACTTTAATTAAAGGATATGCTGAGCTAATAAAAGAGGTCTCCGGTGATGACAAAGAAAAACGTAATGAACAGCTTGACGTTATCATAAAGGAGAGCGATAGACTGGCAGCCCTTGTCAAAGATATGCTTAACTTATCCGAAATCGAAGGAGATAAGTCAGCCGTCGAGCTCGCACCACTCAATCTATCAGAGCTAATCAAGGGAGTCTTTGAAAGCTTCTTGGTATTAAACGATAAAGAAGGATTCGATATCTCCTGCGATATCGAGGATAATCTCATAGTTAATGGAGAGGAAACAAGATTGCAACTTGCAACTTACAACCTTATAAGTAATGCTGTTAATTATACGGGCGATGATAAAAAGGTTATTATCTCCCTTAAACTGTATAATAAAAAAGCACGTTTTACAGTAACCGATACCGGTAACGGTATTTCTGAAGAACAAAAAAATCAAATATGGGAAAGATATTACAGAGCAAAGGAACACAAGCGTTCCGTGGTCGGAAGTGGTCTAGGTTTAAGCATAGTGAAAAGTTCTCTTAAGCTTCACAATGCCGACTTTGGCGTCGAGAATGCAACACCAAAAGGGTCCGTGTTCTGGTATGAATTGCCCGTTTTAGAGTCCGGAGATGAAAAATGAATTCAATATTGATTGTAGATGATGAAAAAGGAATAAGAGATTTACTCCGCCAATATGCAGAGTTTAACGGTTATACGGTTTTTGAAGCAGCCGATGGTTTCGAAGCCATAAAAATGGAAAAAGAACACAAGCCGGATGTTATCATAATGGATATCATGATGCCCGGACTTGATGGTTACGGTGCAATAAAAGAGATAAGAAAAACCTCTGATGTTCCTACTATAATGCTCAGTGCAAGAAGCGAGGAATATGATAAGCTGTATGGCTTCGATTTGGGCGTTGACGATTATGTTACAAAGCCTTTCTCTCCTCGTGAGGTCATGGCAAGAGTCGGTGCGATTATAAAAAGAAAAAATGCTGCAAACATAACCATTACAAAGGATAAATATATCCTAAAAGGATTAGAAGTTGACTTTACAGGACGAATAGTAACAGTTGACGGAGTCAAAGCAGAGTTGACTCCGAAAGAATATGATCTTCTCTTTTTCCTCGTAAGAAATAAAGGAGTCGCTTTAAGTCGTGAACGTCTTTTATCAGAGGTTTGGGGATATGACTTCTTCGGAGAAGATAGGACTGTCGACACACATATAAAAATGCTAAGAGGTAATCTTGGACCTTATAGAGAGCATATTGTGACTCTGAGAGGCTTAGGATACAAGTTTGAAGAGTAATTATTAGGAGGCTTATCGTGAAATACCTTATTGTGATAGATATGCAAAACGATTTTATAACCGGAAGTCTTGGAAGCGAACAAGCTAAAGAGATTGTACCAAGAGTCGTAGAAAAGGTTAAGAACTTTGACGGTGAAGTAATATTCACCAGAGACACTCATAATGAAAAATATTTGCGTACTTTGGAAGGAAAAAAACTCCCGGTACCTCACTGCATCAAGGGAAGTGACGGACATAACATTTGTAATGAGCTACTCCCCTTTGCAAAAACCGTTGTTGATAAAAACTCTTTCGGAAGTCTTGAGCTTCCGAACGTAATCAAAAGAGGTCGCTCAAGGGTTGAAGAAATAGTTTTATGCGGGCTTTGTACGGATATTTGTGTCATATCCAATGCGATGATTTTGAAAGCCGCTTTTCCCGAAACAGAAATTATAGTGGAATCTAGTTGCTGTGCGGGCGTTACCGTAAATAGTCACAACACCGCTCTCGAAGCAATGAAGGCTGTTCAAATTACAATCGTATAGCTATGAATGGCAATGCGATGGCTTTAAGGATGAGATACCGATGTTTCACATCGCCCCGTTGGGGTTCGACTCCAGGCTTCGCCTTCCGCTCAGTATGACATTTTAGATAGTTTAATGGTATTCATTATGCTTTTATTGCAAAGTTTACTTCCATATCTCTAGGTATAATTGTGTCATTTGAACTCTTTTGTAACTTTATTATACCACATTCTTCCGCTCAGTATGACGTTTTATATAAATTATCGGTATTATTTCGGCAAGAACGAATTATTCAACCAAGGAAAAGGGTTTCTCGTGTAAAGCAATGATGTCAACCTAAGGATGACATCGAAGATAAGCTTGTCTTCGCCCCGCCAGGCACAAGGTATTCAAAAGATGAAATAAAAAAACTTCTTGATTTTCAAGAAAAGTTTTTTGATATTCAAATTATAATGTAATCTATGCTAATCGGTTATTTTTAAGATATCCTCAAAATTTCCGTCACAAACGTATTCCGGTTGCATGTCGGGAAATATGTCTTTATCGGTATGGTTGGTTTTCAACCAAATACATGATATTCCTGCTCTTCTCGCACCGTTTACGTCACTTAATGCGTCATTGCCAATGTATATAGTCCTTTCCTTGTCCAATTGATACTTATTAAGCACAACATTGAAAAAAGCTACCGACGGCTTAGCAATTCCATAATCGGAACTAAAAATAACACCGTCAAAAAAATCAAGCAAACCCAGCTTTTTTATTTCATAATATGTAAAGCAATGCTGTGCATTTGAAAGGATATATAACCTCTTACCCATACTCTTTAAAATAGCCAGCGTGCTTTTCACGTTATCGTAAAGTCTAATATATTCTGTAGAAAACGCTCTCATTGATTGGGCTATTACTCTAGCGGCCACAGTGGAAAGAACAACACCCTTTTTCTTTGCTATTGTCTTAAAAACGGCGACCACATCAACTTCAGGATAATCGAACTTTTTCTTACCCTTTTCAATCTGTAAAGAACAACATTCAAAGTATTCCGCTCGTAGCTCGAGAGAAGAATAACTTACGCCGTAAAAATCCAAGAGTACGGACAAGCGATCCCAAACATCCATTTTTTGCTCATCGGTACGAATATCAACAAGGGTTCCATAAATATCGAATACATAATTATCGTACATAATTCGACTCCGTATAAACTAATTTTTCAAACCAATTATAGCTCTTAACACAAAATAATACAAGAGATTATTAAAGAATTCAACTCTATAAAAAAGGAAAACAGCACAAAAACAAGATAAGTTAAAATGCTTGCCAAAACAAAAGCAAAGTTATACAATATAACCGAACGTGGGGGTATGGCTCAGTTGGTAGAGCGATACGTTCGCAACGTATAGGCCGGGGGTTCGAATCCCCCTATCTCCACCAGAGAAAAGTAACTTCTAAAAGAAGTTATTTTTTTATTAATTAAAGAAATATTTAAGGGGGATTCGAACGAAAGCGTTAAGAAAAGTGTCCGATGAACACTTAAGCGTGTGACCGAAGTCAACGACAAGGTTAGCTCTGCTCTACATTATCTCCAATGGTAATCGCTACACAAATATTATTAAGTTGAATTATACATACAACGGTGATATAATAATTTCCATAGCAATAGCCATTTGGCAATATATTGCATATAAAGACTATGCTAAATAACATCTGTATAATTGAACGGAGAAACTGTTATGAAAAAAATATGTTGTGTAAACGATATGCCGGGTGTAGGCAAAATTGCTTTATCCGCCATGGTTCCCATTCTTTCTGCAAAAGGAATTAATGTTAGTTCTCTACCAACGGCTTTGGTATCCAATACGCTCGATTTCGGGAGGTTCGATATTCTTGATACAACCGAATATATGGATAAAACCGTTGATATTTGGCACGAGCTAGGATTCAGATTCGATTGTATCTCCACCGGATTTATGGTAAACCCAAAACAGGTTGATATTATCGAGCGACTTATCAACAATCAGAATACAAACAAGCCATTGGTTGTCGTCGATCCCATAATGGGAGACGAAGGAAAACTATATAACGGAATGAATGAAAACAATGTATCAATCTTGCGAAGACTAAGTGCCTATGCCGACATTTTAATTCCCAACTATACCGAGGCTTGCTTTTTATCGAATCATTTTTACAAACCGGAATTAAGTCAGAATGAAGCAGACGATTTGATTGAAAAAGTTCGTCGACTCGGCTCAAAGTCCATTGTTATAACCAGTGCCTTTGTAGACGGTACAAGTTGTGTTATAGGTTACGACCATATCCAAAATAAAAACTTTAAAATCCCGTTCGAATCGGTAAATGTTCGCTTCCCGGGAACAGGCGACATTTTTTCGGCAGTTCTTATTGCAGATATGCTAAACGGTAGTTCTCTATATTGTGCTACAAAACACGCAATGGATACGGTAAAAGATATTATAATAGATAACCTCGACAAAAAAGAAAAGTTTTTCGGTGTTGATATCGAGCGTTACATAAGCGAAGGAAAACTATGAGAATTAAAATTACTTTGGTTGAACAAAAAGGCACTTACCCGTGCCACAGAGGTCACAACGTGGGCGATTCTTTCGACTTCGATACAGAGAGAGGAAAGCTCTGTCCGTTGGCTATGCATGTCCTCTTCCCTATGATCGATATCTTACGCTACGGCGGAGAACTAAAAAACAATTGTTTTTGTTGTCCCGATGTAGATACTATAAATGTATTCAAAATAGAAAAACTAGATTAACGCACTACTTTGATAATCTCGGTTACTTACCGTACGCCGTTTCTGTTAATTAAGATGGACGTATAGTAAAGTTTTTTTCTAAAGACATTGCCCCTTTCATCTTTAATAATTTTATCGATATTAAAAATGCCGCTAGTATTCTTAGTTAATAATACAAGATCTTGATCCATGCACTTAAGACAACGGAAATACAAGCAGTCAATTTTAGATTAAGATATGTTTAGAAAGAAAAACTCAGTATCTATTCAAATGAGATAAAATGACTTCTGCCATTCGTTCATGACCGTTTGCATTAGGGTGTAAACGGTCGGTTTTTGTGTTGCAATAGAAAGCTCTAGCATTATTATCGTTAAGGGGATATAAACCGCATTCTCGATATAAATCAATCAACTCGACCGACCGAATATCGGCACACTTACGAACACATTCAACGTATTCATCGAAGAAAAGGTCTATTCCGTTGGTCGTGAGATCGTCGGGTTGAATATTATCACCGCCCAAAAAGGCATAGCCTCTGTGTATGGGTGTCAAAAGTACAATTCTAGTTATTGGATAGTATTCTCTTATCCTATCAAAAAGAAGATTAAGCCTTCCGCAAAAACTTTTTTTGTCGTAGAAAAAACGACGTTTTCTTCGTTTTTTGGTTCTTTTTACTAAGCCTTTATTATCATACAATATTGGAAAGTCATCAATATACTCCTCGAAAAAGTTTCCGATTGGAACATTGTAATAAAAGTCATTGGTTCCTATAAGCACGAATATCGTATCAACTGCACTCCCTTGCTCCCTATGCATACATTCTACCTGTTCAAGAAGATCAAGGGTATGTGCTCCGTTTACACCATATGAAACAGCCTCTACATTCAAAGCACTACCTATTATATCACAATAGCGTTCCCCGATTTTAACACCTATACCTTCGGTTATACTGTCACCTAAAAAACAAAAAACTTTTGCCTTCATTACGCTCTCCCATATTCCTCTCAAAAAGAGGCTCCCTTATAAATTCCGCAATAGTTTTTATAAAAAAGCCTTTGATTTTTGTATATTAGAATTCTTAATCAACTTTGTTCTGTTATTCAGCCTCAGATATATGCCAGATCCAGCTTTCACAATCAGCCAATCTCGGATATAAAAGACCAACTCCCATAAGGGATGCACCTGATACGGTAATGTCTAACTCTTTTATATGGTAAACCTTTGTCTTGTCAAGCCCTCTAAGCTTAATAACTCTATCGTGGTCACAAGGATCTCCTCTAAAACGCTCTCCGACAAGGTATGCTCTTGTTTTATCCTTACTAACTAGCATTTCGCAGAAATAGTTGGTTTCAAAAGGATTAGCCAATCTATACAAGTCCCCGGATAAAACCAAGTCATCTATTTTCTTATAAGCCTCAATTTGTGCTTTTAGCTGAGTCTTTTCATCTTCGGTTAGCTTTGCTAAATCAAGTTCATAGCCGGTAGGACCAAGGGAAGCGATTGCACCTCTGGTCGCAAAAGGCGTAACACGTCTTGTTTGATGATTGGGGCAAGCCGAAACATGACAGCTCATACTTGATACCGGGTAACAAATGGAGGTACCCCATTGAATTTTAGTACGCTCCAATGCGTCTGTATCGTCACTTGTCCAAATCTGTGGAAAATAGTACAAGGCACCACCGTCAAAACGTCCGCCACCACCTGCACAGCCCTCAAAGAACACATCGGGGAATCTCTTTGTAAGCCTTTCTGCCAAGCTATAAAAACCAAGGGTATATCTATGCATGAGTTCGCCTTGTCTATCAGCAGATAAGGAATCGGAATAAAACTCTGTCATTGTTCTATTTTTATCCCATTTTACATATGAAATTTCATTATCGGATAAGATACGAGAAATAACATTGAAAACATAATCCACGACCTCTTGTTTAGTCAAATCAAGAATCAACTGATTTCTTCCTCTACACGGCTCAACTCCACGTTTTCCTATAACCCAATCGGGATGACTACGATATAAATCACTATCTTCGGATATCATTTCCGGTTCAAACCATAAGCCAAACTTTAAGCCGTTCTTTTTACAGTGCTCGATAACCGCAGTCAATCCGCCCTCAAGTTTTCTTTCATTTACAAACCAATCGCCTAGTCCGCTTGTGTCGTCATCACGCTTCCCGAACCATCCGTCATCAAGTACAAAAGTATCTATACCGGTATCCTTTGCCTCGTCGATTATGGCAAAAAGTCTCTCGTTATTAAAATCAAAGTAAGTGCCTTCCCAATTGTTCACAACAATGGGACGAGGTCTGTTGACATAATCGGGATTGATTATGTAGTTACGGAAAAAGTCGTGATAACCTCTTGACATATCTCCTAAACCACCATCGGAATAACACATTGCGACTTGCGGTGTTACAAAGGATTTCCCTGATTCGAGTTTCCAATCAAACAAATTCTCATTGATACCACCGGTAATACGCAAACGCTGATTAGAACACATATCGGCATTAATTACAAATGAGCCAGAATAAATAAGATTAAAACCATAGCATTCACCGTGGTTTTCACTACAGTCATCTACGAGAATACCTAAAAAAGGATTCATTTCATGAGAGGAATATCCAAGCATGGATTCGATACGAATTGTACCGTCGGCAATTTTGGTAATATCGGGTTTTCTTTCTCTTGCCCAGCTACCGGACAACCTCAATGCGGAAAAAGCCCCGATATCGGGGAGATCGACACAGAAGGAATATGCTCTTGTAAGATCTACAGATTCTTCTCCGATATTGCGTACAACAAGGTTTCTGACAAGAACAGGAGAGTTATTAAGAACAGAATAATAAAGGTTTATTTCTGTATTTGACAACACATCACTTAAGGTTATTATCAATGTTTGTTCGGCACTTCTAATACAGGGCATACCTTCAAGCGGTCGCACACCCTCAACTATTTTGTGTGCTTTATACTTAAAAGTGCTCATCCTTGCCCCGTCATTTCTTTTAATAATGACTGTTGACGGACGATAATCCCCTCGACCAAAACTTGCACATTCCGAAGGCATATAACCGGTACACATATCCCAATTGATATCATCACCAGGAGCGGCACGATTTCCGTGTACGGCAATTAATGAAGATATATCTATCTCATCTATAGCTTTACCGTAATGAATCTGTTGGAGTAGTCCGCGACCGTTGACGTAAATAACATAGCTATAGCCTTTACCACTTATTAAAAATGCTCTCAATTCCTTGATGTATTCTATCATAAAAACCTCTCTTACTTAACAGTAACCTTAATGTTTCTCGCTTCGAGCCAATCAATTGCAAGCTCGAACCATTTGCCGACATAGTTCAACTCAATATCCCAAGAGTTCTCATCGCTTGTCTCACTATTTGACAAGCTCAAACCGTGCCAACCCTTTTCAAAGACGTGCAATGCAAAGGGAATACTTTCTTTTTTATAAGCATTAGCCAGCATAAGGGAATTCTCCACAGGTACACAATCATCCTCAAAGGTATGCCAAATGAAGGCAGGTACGGCATTTTTATCAACTCTCTTCTCTATTGAAAGACTGTCTAATTCGATTCTTCCCTTGTCGGAAATAACATCACGTGTACCCTCATGAGTCAAATTCCCCATGGTTACAACAGGATAGGAAAGAATAACGGCATTAGGTTTACAAGAAACAGAACAAATCCTTGTTTCATCCGTTGTTGCAGTAGCCAAAAGCCCCGTTAAATGTCCGCCCGCCGAAAATCCGATTGCTACGACATTATCTTTATTAATGCCATATTTTTCAGCATTTTGTCTTATATAAGCTACAGCCATAAGAGCTTCGTTTAAGGGTGTGGGGTAAGGTGTGTTGATGCTATAGGAAAGAATAAACGCACAATAACCCTCCTCCAAAAACTTTATAGCGACAGGTTCTCCCTCTCTATCGGATAAAAATCCATAACCGCCACCGGGAATAACCAATACAGCCGGGCGAAGCTTATGCTTAAGTTCACCCGATTGAGCTCTACAAAGAACCGTCAACTCACCGCCGTGCACACCCGCACGATCCACTTTAAAATAATCATATAAGTCTATTTTTTCTAGTATCATACTTAAATCCTCTATATGTAATACTTAATCACGTATTCCTTGTCAGCATCCGCATCGAAGTATACTAAAACGAGTCTTCCGTCCGGAGAATACAATTTCGAGTTCAAGGGGAAGGAATCGGACCTTCTTCCGCCGGAAGCAAATTTGAAGAGTTCTCCGTTCAAGGTTACCTTCTTAATCTCTTTTACACCGTTAATAAGATGGAATTTAACCATAATATCACGAACATTGTTGAAGTTTTCGCCATCGAAATGTCCATTTGTCCGATGAATCTTTATAACATAGGCATTCTCTGAAGGATTAAAGCTAGCATCATAGGGAGTTTTAGCAAATCGTCCAAGCTTATATGCGGTAGTTTCTCTATCATCCTCATAGAGATAATCGTTATCGGTTGCGACATCGTCGGGGTAATAGTCGAACATCAAGCTATCCCATTTTTGGCTCTTTGTGTTTCTAGCTTCATATGCAAGAGGAATCAAGGAACCCAAACGAATAAAGATAGGTGTCTCACACAAATCGTATTTCTTGTAAATGGTCTTGCCACCTATATATACACTTCCGTCAAAGGGATCGAGCCACTTTCCTTGAGGTAAATATATCGAAATTTTACCATCGTTCTTTTCAACCTCGTTATAAAGCAATTCGACAACAGCAGCTCCGCCACCTTGGAAATACTCGATTTCTATCTTATGAGCAAGACCTCCTTTGATGACCTTTAAATTAAACTCGGTAGCCGCATGATAGTTTTTATCCTCGTGCACCTTTTCGCCGTCAATCCAAACTGTAGAGCCATCATCTGTTTTAATAATTAGTTCTACATCGTTATCGAACTTAACTTCCGTTTCAAACCGAGCAGAGAAATTATACATGGGAACACCTTTCTCAGGCTGTTCGTCCTCTAGATAGATACTGAGCACATCATACTCCGCATAAGCTAAGGGGGTACCCTTCAACTCCACTCCGTCATAATAGGTTGCCTTAACAGGGCTAGTATAATTCTCCTTTTTCAGCACTTTAGGCGGCTGCTTTGACAAAGGCTTGAAAAGCAAATCCTTACCAAGCATATACTGGTCGTAGCACTTCAATGCACGCTTATCTCGAGGATACTCCCAACCTAGTGCTTTGAAAACGGGCTCACCGCTCTCATAAGCGTTATAGGCATTTCTATAAATGTATGGTAACAAGCGATATCTCAGATTATTGTACTCCCTAACTATATCCAAGGTTTCCTTGTCATACGCCCAAGGCTCTCTGGTTCTTATATTAGCAACGTCTGCGGTACAGTGCGGACGGAAAATAGGCGATAACGTGCCAAATTGCATCCATCTGATAAACTCCTCCTTATTAGGTAAGCCACAGTGTCCGCCACAATCGGCATTGGCATAAGCGATACAGTTGTTGCCTGCACGCAAAAGACTTTCAACCTCCTGATTCAAAGCCGCCAATGTGCTTTGGATATCTCCCGTCCACTGAATGCCATACCTGTGACTTGCAGAATCGGTAATAGCATCATATATACCGTTATTTATATTAACAACGTTACCCATAATATCGGGACGACGATACACCTCGCTATTACCAGCCTTGGCTTGGTAAAAATGCTTGGTTATCTCGTGGAAAAGATATAAACCTAATGTTTCGTGACGTAGATTTTTACTTGGAGAAATCAAATGTGTGGTCCAGTTACGGTCATACCACCAAGTATCGACTCCAAGTTTCAAAAGACGCTGCAAGTTCTTTTCTCTGTAAGCTATCTCCTTTGCCCTGAAAATGCTTGACCCCTCGACCGGCTCGGGGTGATCGTTAAACATTATATCGACATCATGCTCGTGTGCAAAATCAAGAAAACGTTTCATATCGGGGAAAAGCTTGGTATTGATGTCATATCCCCAGCCATGCTCACAGCTACGCCAATCGGTATCGATAACCATATTATCGAGGGGGACATTGTGTGCCTCATAATCAAGAATAAGCTGCTTGGCTGTTTCCTCAGAATAAGCATAATACTTGCTGTTCCAACCTCCAAGGGTTGAAAGTCTAACAAGTTCCGGACGCCCTGTCAAGAGGACATATAAGCGTCTAAGCTTTCTTGCATCCCTGTTACAGATGATAAGATAAATATCTTGAACGTTCTCCACAACAGTGTATTGTCCCATTCTCTGCTTAGAATAACCACCCTCGGGAATGATAATCCTTGGTGTATCGGCAAGAGCAAACACGTCCGGAGTTTTATCCAGCGGAGGAAGTTCTCCGCTGTTCGAAAGCCTTTTATAGGAATATAGCCTTTTGCCGTTGCGTTCAAGTTTTAGACCCGAAAGAGTGTTTCTTGACGTTGGCAAATAAAGCTCATAGTCACCAAAACATAAAACACCCTCATTAAAGGAATACTCTATAGCATATTCTTCGAACTGTCCTCTGTCGGGAATAAAAAAAGTATTATTATCGCAGAACAAGCCCTTTTTGGCTCGTTCTACTCTAATAATATCTTCTGATAAAAATTGTACTCTGATGTCATTATAAACTAGTTGATTCATATTATCATTTTTTCGATAAGACCGGTACCTCGTATGGTCTTAGCTGTACACACCATTTTTTTCGGTGAGTATATCGGCATATCCTCTTCTAGAGTAAATAAACCGTCTTTGTTATATAGTTCTACTGCAATGATAACACAATTATCACTTTCGGTCAAGAGTGAATTTTTGCATGTTTCAAGAATTATCGATATATTAACAAGCTTTAATAACAATATACAATACAAACCAACTATTCACACTTATTCTATAATATAAAGAGTGTCAAGGAACATAATCATCGTTTTGTTTGCATTTGTTTATAATGTTAGATAACAAGCATATCGATCTCGTTATCTTTTACCGACAATTTATCATAGTTTATAGCTATGTATACTTTATCACCCACGGAAAATCCTTCGTCGATTTCTACGTTAACGGACGTGTTTTCTATAATTACTTCGGCATATAACTTTTCGCCGTAATCGAGAATTTCCTTTATTGTGCCCTCCAGCATATCCTCTTGAACTCGCTCGGGGTAAACGATTACGGCATCGGAGCCGAAAATATACCCGAAAGGAGTTTTAAAAGTTTTTACTCCCTTACACAAGAAAAGTTTTTCCGAAACACTGTAAGGAGAATGGATCCTTTGCTCTCCGATCTTAATGTAATACCGTGTAGTCTTCTTGCCCTTGTCCGATTTTTCCTTTACTTTAATAAAGGTTCCGTCGAGTTCGTTTACCAACGCAAGCGGTTTAATCTCGGAAGTACCGGTCAGCGTAACTCTTGCCATATCTATGGAGCATGATACATTACCTAAAGAGAAATCGGCAAGGCTGTCGTCTACTGCGAAAACAACATTACCGTCAATATCGAGCTCATACAAGTTTTTGTTGTTTATTTGCTCTTTACCCTTAATTACCGCATTTATACTACCATGTCCTAATGTAATAGCATTAGAAGGTACTGTCAATGTGTATTCACCGTTTTGAACCTCATCGGCAATTTTTCCGTGAAGCTCTAACTTTTGTTGTGCGAAATTCATGATATTGCCGTCAACAGTCACATTGAGGGTACTTACTTCAGGTATTCTAACATTGATACGCTCTTCTGTTTCTTTATCGAAAACATGGAGATTCTTTTTATTGATTGCAATATCGACAGGATCACCGACTTTGGCAAAGCATTCTCCGACAACCTTTACGACAAGCTCGTCCTTTTCGTTAGGATCAAATTTACAATGAAGGAGAGTTTCACCACCTAGAGCCTCAATGAAGTCAACTGTCGCTTGTGTCTTTTGCCATAGAGTTTCATCCAATCCTTTCTCAAATAATTTGATATCCTCGGGACGAACACCGACGATAACGGGATGAGCACCGTCAAAGTACCTTTCGTGTATTTTGTTAACCAGTGAATAATCAACGTTAATATTTACACCGTTTTCAAGTTTGAAAACTGCTCCTCCTTGTACTCTTTGAATAATACCGTCAAAAAAGTTCATTTGCGGAGTTCCGATAAAGCCTGCAACGAAAACATTGGCAGGATACTTGTATAAGTTTTGAGGTGTATCTATTTGTTGTACGAAGCCTGCTTTCATGACAACAATTCGAGTTCCCATTGTCATAGCTTCGATTTGGTCGTGAGTAACATATATGAAGGTGGTTTGAAGTTGGTTATGAAGTCTTGTAATCTCCGCTCTCATGTTTGCACGGAGCTTGGCATCTAGGTTGGATAACGGCTCGTCCAGTAGAAATACTTTGGGATTTCTAACAATTGCCCTTCCCAATGCCACACGCTGTCTTTGACCACCCGATAAAGCCTTAGGCTTTCTATCCAAATAATCGGTGATATCTAATATTTCTGCCGCAGCTCTTACCTTCTTATCGATTTCCTCCTTGGGTACCTTAGCAATCTTTAAGGCAAAACCCATATTCTCGTAAACCGTCATATGAGGATACAATGCATAGTTTTGGAAAACCATTGCTATATTTCTATCTTTCGATTCTTTATCGTTAACGATTTCACCGTCTATACGCAGTTCACCTGCGGTTATCTCCTCAAGACCTGCTATCATTCTAAGCGTGGTTGACTTTCCACAGCCCGAAGGACCGACAAAAACGATAAATTCCTTATCTTCGATATCCATAGAGAAATCGTTGACTGCCTTGACGTTTCCGTCATAAACCTTATAAATATGTTTTAGTGATAAACTTGACATAATAATTTCCTCTTATAATGCCAGACAAAAGATATGCTGTCGGGCAATTTTGAATTCATTCTATTCTTTACCGCCACCGAAGGAAATACCTTCAATGAAATATCTTTGACAAAATAGAAATACGATTATTAACGGCAACATAGCCATAAGAGTTGTTGCACATCTAAATGCATAATCTCCTCCTGCATCTGCGGAAAAAGTTATCATTTCCTGCATTGCAATCTGCAAGGTCCAAAAGCTATCAGCCTCTTTCAAATAAAGCAAAGCTCCGGTGTAGTTATTGTAACCGCCTACAAAGCCGAATATAAATTGAGCAACCAAAGCAGGCTTTGCCAAAGGAATGATAATACTCTTGAATATTTGCCAAAAACCCATTCCGTCTATTTTTGCGGCTTCTACAATCTCTCCGCCGATGCCGTCTATGTATGGTCTCAAGAAGAATACCGTTCCGGAACTTGCAAACAGTCCCGGGATTACCATAGGTAATACCGATTTCCATCCCTCTGTCCATCCTAAGAAGTTATTGTAGAACATATAACTTACGAAGCTAAATGCTCCAAGAGGTATAAACATCAAGCTAACGGTTATCATAAAGAGCTTGTTTTTGCCCGGGAAACGCCACTTAGAATAACAGTATGCTACCAAAAGTGATTGTAATAGTCCGGAAACAAGGGGAATAAGCGTCATCCAAAGCATGTTAAAGAAACCAAGGAGAATTGTAGGTATTACATCCCCTCTCTGAATCATAAAGAAGTCTTCCAAAAAAAGCGTTTTATAGCCATCGAGTGTAAAGTTTTTAGGCCACCATACATATCCGCTAGCCGTTTCGTAGTCAATATCGGGTGTAAACGAAGTGACTACGATAACGAGGAAGGGAGCCATAATCCATATGGCATAAATAATAAGAAGAGCATATATAATTATTCTACTGACTTTAGGCTTCTTTTTTGTCGAAGATAAAATTTGATTTAATCTTTTTGAATCTTCCATTTTAAGCCTCCTCTGCCGCCTTATTCCTTGCCCTTATTACAAAGAACGAGATACCGAAGGATACGATAAACAGTATCCAGCTCATAACGGCGGCATATTCCATTTCAGTTTCTTGAACACCGGTTATGTAAATATAGTAGTTTACGGTAAGCGCAACATCGTTAGGTCCCGCCACACCTGTCCATTGAAGCGGTGCTAGAATTAAAACCTGATCAAACAAACCCAGGCCTTGAGTAATACTTGCCAAAAGAAGGAACAAAGTTACCTGCTTAATGCTGGGCATAGTTACATACCAAAACTTATGCCACCCATTACAACCGTCAACGCTTGCTGCCTCATAAAGAGAGGGGTTTACGTTTCTCAATGCAGCTTTGTACATTACTATTCCATATGCAGGTGCTTGCCACAATATCGTAACATATATTGCAACCTGCAATAAAAAGGGTTTGTCCGGATTATTAAGCCATTCCAGATTGGTATTAAATATCGCGTTCAATACACCCAAATCCTTGTTAAAGATCCACTGCCACATAATTGAAATTGCGACACCGGAACATATATACGGAATGAAAAACAGTACCTGAAATATCGATTCACCCTTGATTTTTTGGTTAAGAAGATTGGCGATTACAAGTGCAATAACCAGGGTTACAAAGGGCGCTGTACCTAAAATCAGGGTGTTTCGCCAAGATAACCAGAATCTTTCATCCTGAAATACCCGTATGAAATTCTCGAAGTTATTCCAACGCATTGTATCCAACTGGTTGTAATCCATATCGGTAAACATCGAGACGAAAGAAATGACTACCGGGAAGGCGTTAAAGAAAACGAAACTCAATATAGGAATAAGAGCTAAAGCCAGACATAAATAATTAACCGGCTTCCACTTATTCCTTTTCGGCTTCAATGTGCCGTCTGAGGCATAGGCAATTGCGTTACTCATCTTATTCCTTTAATTACACAATACATGTTGTTAAGGGAGGTTTCTGCGGAATCCTTATGGGCGTTATAGAACGCCGTAATGGTCATATCACCGTAACGAACCTTTTGGTTAAAGTCATTTGCCCAGTCGGTTACCCAAGAACCCGATTCAAAATATCCCCAGTCGCCACGTTGGACGTTGCTAGAAGTCAACGCTACGGCATAAAGGTTTCTTCCGTTAGAGATTTCAGCATTGTTGAGGAAGGCATCGCTGAAAATGGTATCGTTTGCAATGGGTGCTAAAGTTGTGGTCTTTGCAATATACTTTTGACCTTCGGTTGCAACCCAGCTAATGAAATCCCAGGCTGCTTGATACTTTTCAGGATCGGAGCAAGCGGGAATAACAAGTCCTGCGGTCATACCTGCAGTTGTTTGGTCACCGAGGATCTTAACGCCGTTAACTGTTTTGACGTCTCCGGTATAAACCTCTCCGTCATATTCTCCACCGATCACCTTAAGATATTCGTTTGCAAAGCCGGACTGTCCGTCCTTTTGATATGTGCTACCGCCCTCATATTCACGGTATTGCTCGCATGGGCAGAAGTCAAGCCAAGTATACTTGTTCGAAGAATATTTACTATAATTCACATAGGTTGTTCTAACCATTGCAACTTTACGGCTTGTTAAGAAGCTTTCGGCATTACCTGTGTCGGGGTTTGCAACCTGATATCCGTAATATGTGATTCCATCCTTGGTATCGACCACTTTATTTTTATCAACGTTCATCGATAGATATTCCTTTACAGCCTCATACTGAGAAGCAATGGCATATACTTTGCCGGAGGTCAACAATGAACTCATATCCTCGTTTACTTTGTCCTCATAAAGAACGATATCACCCTTGTTATAGGTATGATTGTGAATCTTTACATTATCTTCTACTACCATATAGTTATCGGCAGAATCGGTGAGCGTGAAACTGTAATCTGTGCCGTTAAAGCCCATAACGTCACCACCTACAGACCAACCATAGTTGAACCAATATTCGGATACAAACCCGTAAGTTGTGGGTGCAGAATCATTCCAAGCTTTTGTGAAGTACTTAAGGACATTACGTTGCTCTTCCCAGTTCATGGAGATGCAGTTATTGAATACTTTATAGACTGTTTCACCTAAAAGATTTTTGGAAGCAGACATTCCGCTAGCGGGAGCATCTTTATATTCGGCATATCCATGAGGCTTGATGTTAGTATTATTCTTTTGGTTATATGCATCAAGTTCATCCTCGGGAATAGATATAATGTTGATTCCTACTGCTTTGAAGGCATCTGTGCTATAAATATTAACCTGTGCATCGCTTCCGATAGGAACTCCGATAAGACTTTGATTCTCACCAATAACGTGCTTTTGAGCACCGGAGCCTTGAGCGGCATTTATATTATAATTCATCTGCCACCACAAAAGGGACTCGGGATTGATAGAATTGTTTTGGAAATCAGAGTCCGCATCTGCATAGGATTGAAGGTTAACAAAATAACCGTTGGGAGCATATTTGCTATCTCTCTTGATAGCAAGAGATTGTACTGCACTTTGACTGTCTTCTACCATAACTACGTTATAAGCAGATCTAGCCGCAGTAAGAAAGTAATTTGCAGAGCCATAGGACGTACCGTATTTAGCAGTAACAAAGACTCCGTCGATTTTACCCTGACCGTTGTTATATGCATCGACCAACTCAACCCAAGCTTTTGTAGAATCGATATTTGCCTTACCATAGAATCTAATGTTAACCCTGCTTGAGTCTCCTCCGCCATTATCGTTACAAGCAACAATGAAGGTTAAAGCCATGATTAGCACGGAAATAATTGCTATCAACTTTAAAATTTTCGATTTCATACATTCTCCTTTTGATTCTAAAATCATTTGTTTTTATCAAGCTGCGTATGCAGTTATTTACATATCCTTTGAAGAATCAACCACACCAAATCACCGTGTACGCATAGTTTAGTGCAATTACACAAATAAACTCATTATTAATTATACTTAAAAGTATATTATTAACAAGATAAAGGCTCGTATTTGTCCGATTTATCCATATATTTTAGGTAAAGAACAAGTTTAAAAGCTCATAACTTTTTCAGTCAATTTCAAAAAGGGCAGCGATAAGAGTATCACTGCCCGAATTGATTGTTTTATGAATACTAAAGATTCAACTCATTGATGCTGATATTATGTTAGCGGAATGTTTATTCACTCACACTTGCCTCAACAAGGTTTTCATAGCTGAATTCAACTGCGGTATTACTGCCGTTGTCAACCTCGACTAACATTTGTCCTTCCATTTCTGCATATTTTGCATCTATTTCAAGTGTATTAAGAACTGTATCGCCCAGCTTAACTGTAAACACATTGCCGTTTCTTTCCAATGAAATCTGTACAGAATCATTAAAGAAAGCATTAATAATTGACTTATCCTCTTGGTTGAAATCCAACCAGCCCTTAAGATATGCATCACCTGCTCTATTCATAACCGAGTCTTGAGAATATTGAATCTTAAAGGTATCATCTCCCGTCTTTTGCGAGCGAATGTACACGAATCTACCGTCTGCGAATCTATACATGATACCCATTTGTCCGATTCCGTCCGCGGTATACTTTGTTCCGACATTCATAGCTACCTTTTCGTGCAAGGAGCCCTCGCCTACGGAAACGATACCCGAACCGTCAAATGCCACTTTACCTTCCTCGTAAGACACTGTTCCGATAACATTGTTAACTTTAACCTCGGCATCACCGGAAATAAGAACTGCGGAAGCTTGAAGCATCCTATCAACAGCCTCTTCGGACAAAAATTCATAGTTAACGCTTTCACCGGCTTGAGCACCGTCGGCAAGAACGCAGAACAAGCCCTCGTTGCCTTGATATTTGTCTATATATTGAGAGGAAACAAGGATTCCGTTAACGAAGGAATAGAAGACATTATCCTTTCTTGCAAGGGTAAGAGTGATTCCGTCACCGCTTTCATAAGCGGCATATAGCTCATCACTCATAGGCCAGTAGCCTTTGATATTGGCATCAATATCCCAGTTCCAGTTTACGGGGCACATACCGTAGTACCAGTCACCTACCCATTGAACCTTTGCTTTTTGCCCATTATTTTCATAGTTTTCAATCCTGAAGGTAACGGAATCTTGTGTATTACGCCATGTAGAGCAAGCATTTCCACCGCCAAATGCATAAGCAATACCCATTATTTTACCATCAGTCAGGCTCTTCTTAAAGGTTACGGATAAAGCACCGTTGTATCTAGTTTGAGAAGCTACCGCAAATAGCTGAGTATTCTCGACAACCTTTAATATACCTTTTTCGCCATAATCAACTTTGCTTGCATCACCTACACCCACGTCACCGATTGTGTTTTGGTCAAAATCGTTAACCTTGCTCTCCTCTTCGGTTGTAATTTGGATTTTCATCCCGTTTACGTCATTAACCCAAATTGTTTGAGAATAGTTATACTTAGCTAATTCCTGTCCGTTAACATCGATTCCGTTGATTACGTATCCGTCATCAACGGTCCAAGAAATGTTCGCAATGTCATTCATATTATAACTTCCGTTTCCCTTTGCAGTAATATGTTCGCCGATAATCTCAACATTCAATTCACCTTCGCATACAGCAAGGTAAGAGGATATATCCTCTTCAAGACGATAGTTTACAATTCCCGTATTATAATCCTGTATACCATATAACGAGAAGCCGAAGTAAGCAGGTACCGAAGCATATTCTGCACCCAAGTCACGTACACCGATGTACTTGTTATTTAGGAAAACATAGATCATTTGTCCGTTTCTAACAAGGGTTAACGGAAGCTTTCCTTCTTCGATCAATGCCCTTTCGGTTTCATTAAGTGCATTACTTCCTTGATATGTTGCATTACCGAATACATCGTAGAACAACCATTCGTTAGGAGCAATTGACGTTTTAGTTGCAGCACCGAGGTTTCTGCTCTTATCACTTTCATGCATCCAAGTAGCACAATTCCACTCGATCGCATAACCTTCTTCCTCATTTTTAGCCGATACCCAAATATACTTATCTCCAAATGTGATAAATACACCTTGACCGTTGTCACGACAGCTATTTGTAGAGAGGTATTGGGTGATGGCGAAGTTATTATAAGAGCATTTTGACTTGTTCATTATCATATCGTTGAGTGCCTTAATAGTACCCTCGCCTGTGGTGAAATCGAAGGAATTCTCCGTCTGTTTGTTCCATCCCAAGATATCGTTTCCAATCATCTTGAAGTTCTTCAAATAGTCATCAAGAATAAACGATATATCATCAACAATATCAAAATAGAATTTTATAATCTCGCCACGTTGAGTTGTTCCGGGGTCCCAACCTAACAATCCAAGAGAACAATTCTTGTCGGCATAGCTAGGATCGAGCACTATTGTATCTCTGATAACACCGTTAACAACTGCAAACAACATATTCTCATGACGAGCAAGACCTATTGCAAGCTCTCCGTTTTGGTATTGCAATATTTCTTCTTCGTTAAGATTATTATTTGCAAAACCCCAAACATCGGTAATAGGGTTATTATCCGTCCAATAAGTACCGCCATACCACTCAAAGATAAGATCTTTTCCTTTTATTGTAAACCAAACGGAATCGGGATTACCGTTATCGTTGTAGAACTGAGCCCAAACGCCGATTCTCTGATCCGCGTTAAGGGTTAAACCGCTTTGAGCATACCATATAATCATAGCGTCATCCATATAGTCGGTGGTAATAGCATCAAGGGTAGTTCCAACGGCACCGCTGGAGGTATATTCAATGTATGCCTTATCATCGTTTTGGTGTAAAAAGCCGTGTCTTTCAACGTCATAATGAGGAGAATCTGCAACCATAAGGAGATCATACTCCAAATTGATATCGATATTTATAGGATCATCCTCGCTTAGTTCGATTTCTTGTTCGGCAGCAAAATATCCTTTTGCACTTAAAACCAAGGTATATTCTCCTTCGAGGGCGGAGAATGAGAACTCTCCGTCTTTGATAACAAGATCATCGGGATCGATTTTACCACTCTCATCGGTGATACTGATAGAAAAATCTGTTGCCGAAAGAGTTTCGCCTGCCTTATGGAAGAATACTTTACCTGTTATTTGACCATACTTTTCAGGAACGGAAACAGAGTGGTTGCAAACGTCACACTTACCGTCTTCGCCTTCATCTACGTGATTTGCAAGTGTGCTTTCGTCGATATGTCCGCAGTCACTGCAAGCCATCCAGTGCTGTGAATCGTTACTCTCATACTTGTAATTGTGATTAGTCTTTTCTGTTGCATAACCGCAAGCACTACAGACTTGCCAATGTTGTGTCCCATCGCTTTCGTAACCAAAGCTATGAGCTGCAATAGAGCCCTCGTCCTTAACTTGATCCTCGGGGCATACGTTCCAGTGACTTGTTTCATCGTATTCAACCTTTGAGAAATCGTGCTCGTGTTCTTCTTTACAAGCCGCGACCAAAGCCATACTTAAAACTACAAATATAATAAGAACGATGAGCCCGATCTTTTTGAAGTTTTTCATATCTTAATTCTCCTTATAATATTTCCAGGGTTCTCCCTTGATTACTTGAATAAGGTACTATTTATCTAGTACGATTGATTCCTACCATATATACCTATAAGGCTTCCAAAAAGAAAACAACTCGTTTTATTTATTAACAGAGTATTACTTTTCTGTAGTAATAACTATATTCAAATCATTCTTCACATTGGTAACGGTAAAGGTTCCGCTTCCGCCTGACCAACTAACCTCGTCAAGATCGATTTCCTTTCCGTTCACGGTAATAGACTTAATAAATTCCTTACCTCCGTTAACTACCTTAAGGGTAAAGGAGGCGTTTGCACCGTGGATGATCAATCCGAGATTGCTGGTCATACCGGTAACCTTAACCTTAACGGGACCTTCAACCTCCACATTGTAGTCATAAGCTAAAAGCCCGTCTTTACCGAACTTGAACCAACTCGAGGGGGTCACCCAACTTGCAGTGATATATTGTTGTGCCCAATCGGACCAGTAACGATCCTTGTTAACATCGACTCCGTCATAATTGAAGGACCAAATATGTACGGGATTGATTGCGAGTATTAGATTGTCAATGTCGGACACATCGTAACCGGCTGCTTCCAAATACCCATAGGGGAAGAAGGCTTCGATTTGATATCCGTAGCAGTCCTCGGTGTTAATATCTCCACCGAGAGGAATTGCAACCGACATAGGCATAATTTCGTTTTCTTGTACAAATCTTGAGAAGCTGTCCATTAGATTACTATAAAGCTTTGGAGCTATCGAACTATCACAACCAAAGTCAAATTCAAAAATCGTATTCGATCCTTTCTCTGCATCGGCAGGTCCCATGTACATCTCGATACAGCTGTTAAGATAGCTGGCTCTTCCGGGATTGTGCCAAATGGTAGCACCTGTCTCCTTGACAATCATTCCGAAGAAAACACCCTTTTCACCATACCACATTGTAAAATCGATATCGGCATATTGAGTTTCCGCTTGTTTATCTTGTACGGAAAGCCACCTTACCTGACTCCATTTTTTCTCGTCGAAGTATCCGTCAAGTGTCATGCCCTCGTCCACCTCCGCTTTGATAGCCTCAGGGTTTGTAAAGGTGTATTCACCCTCTCCGACATAGGTAGGCTCTCCGTCCTTACCGAGTATGCGGATTTCGGATATAGCAATGGCATCCATTCCCTCGGGTACACTCATCACGATGCGAACTTCTTTTACTTTGGTATCGTAGAACTCAACTACAGCGGCAGTACCGGAATAACAGTAATACATTATATCGTTATCCATACCACCGTATTCACAATAACGATCGGTGTCGAACTTAACGTTGTGAATGGTTTTAACGTTACCGTCTTCGCCAACAAGCTCGATACGGTCGATATTGGTAAATACATACTCCTCTTCAACGGAGTTGTAAACAAGTATAGCTCTTGCGGTAAGCGGAGTATCGTATTTAAAAGAGATGGTGGTTTTCTTCGTAATTAATGTTTCTTGGAAATAAGATCTAAACGTAGAATCTGCACTGCTCTTATGTATAGTAAGCAATCCGTCGGTAAGAGGCTCTAAATCTATATCCTTATCGGCAGATACTTTTGCCTCGTCCGCTACGTTACGGTATTCGCTATACTCTTCGGGCAATGGCTGAATAGAATCGGTAGGTCCGTTAGCATACGGTATATCCATATCGTTGCCATATATGTCGGTAATCGTTATCCACTTATATTCGTCAATAGCGGTGTATCTTAAATCGCCGCCTACGTTATAGTCGTTGTGTCTATGATATATAACGAAATCTTGTCCGCCTATAGAAATAAAGGAATGATGTCCTGTACCCGAAATGGTATTCGAGTTGGTAGTAGACGAGCAAAGAAGGAGTGCGCCTTCGCTTAATTGAAGTTTTCTATAAGGTCCCATAATATTCTCGGCAACGGCAATACCTACTTGATATGTGCTTTCACCATAACCGTTTATGGAATAGGTAAGATAATACAAGCCTTTACCGTTTTTATCCTTGTGATATAACATGTGAGGTCCTTCGTTAACAGGAGTCGTTTCATATTCTACGCCAAAGTTTTCGCCGTTCACTGCGTCCTCAACGGTATAATACTTTTGTACAATTGTTAGAGCAGCGCTTGACCAGTCCGGAGTCAACCAATCCTTCATTTTTACTATCATCATAGCCTTGCTGGTACCGACAGTACAATGCAAATATTTTTCACCGGTTTCAGGATCAACAAAGGGGTGTGGGTCAATGGTGTCACGAGGAAATAGTCCGTTACGAGTACCGTTTGTAAGATTGCCGTAGGGTTGAAGCATTTTATACATCTCCTCGGGATTAAGCAATGCGTATTCTGCGAAATATTGAGTAAATGCGGCTTGATAATAGGTATCCCCCTCTTTTACCCAAGCATAAAGATTATCGTCAACTTCCTCCTGAGTAAGCTCGAGTCCACCAACCTTGTTAAGTTTATAGGTATCCTTAAAATTGACAATTGTAAAAGGACCTTCGGGAGAATCTGAAGTCGCTGCGTGCAAAATACAATATCCGTTTCCCAAAGTAACACCTTGACCTGCAACAACGTTGCTGTCATATTTGGCGGTCGAGCTGAAAAACATTATATATTGATTTGTTTCGTCATCCCATACTACCTCGGGTGCCCATCTGTTGTCATAAAGTACATTCTTTTCTTCTTCGTTTTGAGGAGCAAAAATATCACCGATTTCCTCCCAGTCGGTAAGGTTCGTAGAACGCCAAATAGCTTCGGTAACATATAAATAATAATATCCCGTTCTTTCCCTATCATCGAAGATATCGGGATCGGGTCCTCCCTGTATTACAGTATTACTATAAAAAAGATTCTTATTATAAATCTGTTGACCGAACTGATCGACCTGATCCTCTTGATAGTTTGAAATATCATTTGCAGGATCATAGGGGCTCTTATCATCATTGCAGGCAACTAGACCTATGCAAGAGATAATCAATATTACCAACAACAATGTAGATAAGACTCTTATACTTTTTTTCATATTATTCTCCTTATAAATACTCTTTGCACATAGCAAAGCCAATTAATCCAACTTAGCATTATCCACTTTTCATTTACTCTTTAAGTGAAATATTTCAGCTAAAGCAAAAGAAGGGATTAAACAACTATACCTATTTTAATTATAACAATAATAAGGATTATTGACAATAGAAAAATAATATTTGTCGAATTTGTCCATATTTATGAGGAGAATTTTACGAAAAAAGCATGAAAACAATGTGGATGAATTATTAATAACGAGGTTGACGCTCCGTGAAGGTAAACAAGGATGAGATACCGATGTAAAAGTGTGACCCCGGGCAGTGCTTTGTTAGTACAATAATGCGGATGAGATACCGACACCAAGGTGTCGCCCTTTCAGGGTTCGACTACAGAAATTGTTATCAATTTCTTTCGCTCAGTATGACATTCTAGATGCTTCAGCGGTTCATTTTGTGGTTTTTCCATTGTTTTTGCTTAATATAACACATGAATTTTTATGTTCTCCTATTGTTGTTAATGCGGATTAGATACCAATACTATGGTATCTAATCCGCATTATTGCATTAATCAATCAACTCGATCATCTAAAGAGGATGTTCTTTTCCCGTAACCAATCAAAGGGGTCATCTTCATGATTTTTAATATATTGTGTCGGAGTTATACCCTTTTTCTTTTTGAATATTTTTGAGAAATATAAAGGATCCGCAAAACCGCATTCTCTTGCAACATCTTTTACCGAGCAACTCTCGTTTTGGGCAAGCATCTTGCAAGCTATTGATATCCTAAAGCTGTTGATGTATTCTAGTGGCGACATTCCTATGCTTTCATCAAACATCCTTAACAATGTTCTCGGTGTAACATAAAAAATATCGGCAAGTTCTACGACGTTTAAGTCAAGGCTATAGTTGCAATTTATATATGTAAGAATCTCTATTACCTGCTTCATACGCAAAACATCGCTCAAATCACGACTTGCATAATCTCTATTGTTCTTCAAGAGGTAATCTATAACCAACATAAAATAAGCATAACATGTAACCTCTGAAAAAGCCTCTTTATTGTATGCATGATACAGATTATTCAAAGTAGTGCGTAGTTCATTCATATAACGAATCTTAGTAAATGGCTTTTCCTTTGTGAATCCAACCTCCTTGAAAAACTCGTCGAGATTATCGCCATAAAGTTCGATCCAAATGTATGCCCATGGATTGCGTTGTTCAGGCTGGTACCAACGTTCCTCATTAGCGTAATTCAAGAATGCAGTACCCTCGTTCAACAAATACTCATTACCATATGCCTTAAGCTTACCTGAACCATATAAAATAAAATGCAGAGAGTAGTAGTCTTTTGCTTCATTTTCTGCACGTTTTTTAGGTCTGCAGAATTCCTGTCCTACCTTTTTAATACGGAAATGATAATTCCCGTTCTCGGGAGTGGTAATATCAAAACTAAACGACCCCATGACTAAACCTCCATTGTAAGCACTCAATTCTAACCATTTGAAAACAAATATTACAAAACCTATGTTTTATTTTTATCAATTAACAATCAACGGTTTAACTATTCGGCAGATCCCTCATCAACATCTGCTTGATCTCGGATATGGTCTCCTTCTTGAAGAGCAAGTTCCTTTTCCAGCTTTTTATCCTTACTCTCTTCGATAATCAAGGGAATATAGTGCATTATCGTTCTGATAATATTCACAACAAGAAGAATACCTATTGAAATGTAAAATACATACGTTTGCGACAAAAAGAAGGAGGCAATTATAACAAACAAAAGGGCTGGAATAAGGCTGCCGAACCAAAAAGCACCCATTGTTTTTGCCATTGCACTATAGTTTGAAAGGATTTTATACTTAGATATAAAACCAATAATGGAAACAAACATAGGGAACAACAACCATACAAAGATTAAAACAAAGATCGCTCTTCCCATATATAATAAAAGGTTTATTGAAATTGCAAACTTGTTGGAGTTCTGTAAATCAAGAATCAATTCATCCGCACTACTCGCAGAATTAACAATAAGATCATTATCTCCGTAATAACCCGATACCGATACAAGCTGTCCTTTATCCGTTTGCCAAGAGGCAATAGCAACATCATGAAGTATTATAACATAGTTATCGTAAACGCTCTTGCCTTCATCGTTTGTAGCAAGATAGGTATCCAGATAATAATTACGCATTGTAGGTGCCG
Source organism: uncultured Christensenellaceae bacterium (assembly GCA_964561145.1). Taxonomy (GTDB): domain Bacteria; phylum Bacillota; class Clostridia; order Christensenellales; family CAG-1252; genus RUG14300. The sequence goes on along the minus strand of CAZLNZ010000023.1, from coordinate 2,021 downwards.
CTTGATAGCTAGTTCCGAAATTAGAATACTTAACCTCATAGTAAACTGCGTAGACACTTCCGTAGTTTTCCTCGGGTATAACGCCGTCCTTCTTTAGGTCTTCTACACTTTGCTTGTCTTCATCTCCACCGTTTGTAGAAATATACTCAACATATCCGTCAATGAGTTGAGGAGTAAAAGCAATGGCGTTCTCGGTCAAGGTTATTTTTGCAGAGTATTCCTCTCTTTTTGCCTCGCTAAGTTCCATATACTCTTCATAGGAGAGATTCTTAGACTCCTCGTAGTCATTTGCAAACTCTATCAAAAAATCGTTATATGTGGCAAATCCGTCTCTAAGATCGATAATAGCATTATATCCGTCCATAGAGTACAACTCTTTATCTGCATCGGATACAAAGGTATTAATAATAAGTTCTCCCGAAATATCGTCACCTAAATAAGCTTTACCTTCAATAAGCTTAATAGAAAGAGCGTTATCCCCTTCAAAGAGAGAATGATAGAAGCTCTTAAAAGATGTGGATTTATCATAATGTAAAGGAAAGGTTCCTATCGTCATACCGCATAAAGCGATGTATAAAACAATAATTGCAATCGAAAAGGCTAAAACCCCGTTCCAGAGTTTACGAGATTGGCTCTCATCGGCATATTTTTTATTAAAGAAATTCAATGTAAAGTATTTAATCCAGTGTGACATAATATCTCCTAAAACGCTATAATTGGAGTGCTAACAGTAAAGGGTCATGAATAATGGGATTTGCATTTATACTATCACTGCTAACTATTTCTAAGCTTTAATCATTCTACCATACTTAAAATAAATTGACAACAGCTATTTTTTGATTTAAACCCACAATGGGAAGGTAAGTCAAAAAAAAATTGGTATTTCAATAACAATTGTTGCTACAGCGTTTGTAACGATTAAGGATGCGGAGTAAGCCTTGCCCCCGCCCTACAATGAATTAGAATCCGCAGAAAAAGTCTCGAGTGACGTAAAGGGAGCTGGATTTAAGCGAAGCGAAAAGCCTGAGGGATTGTAGGTGTGGTACACACCGTAGCGAAAACAAGGAGGAGATACCGATGTTAAAGTGTAACCTCGGGCAGTTCTTTGTTAGTATAATAATGCGGATGAGATACCGACACTTTGTGTCGCCCTTCCAGGGTTCGACTACAAGCTTCGCTTTCCGCTCAGTATGACATTTTACATAGATATGCCGATAAGATTTTGATTTTTATACCTCATTTTAGTATGTTTTCTTAATATTGCTTTCAACAAGGAGGAGATACCGACACTTTGTGTCGCCCCGATGGGGTTCGACTTCAGAAATTGTTACCAATTTCTTTCGCTCAGTATGACATTTATATGTAGAATTATTTTATAGTATTCGCACTATCGACAAACTTAGTCGTTATTACGGTATTTATACTTCCGCTCAGTATGACATTCATATGTATCTTTTTTCTATATTGTCTGCATTAATGAAACGTCCAGTTGTTCGTATGGAATTTTTGCTTTTGAAATTGGTACCAATTTCGAAGGAATATGGTATAACAAATTTACAAATTATCCAAATGAAAAAACCTTATCTAGAAAATAATGCAGGTAAATTCTGTATTATCAACCAAACAAATACCACTGAAGCATCTAGAATGTCATACTGAGCGAAAGGCGAAGCCTGGAGTCGAACTCCGTAGGAGCGATACCATAGTATCGGTATCTAATCCTTGTAAAAAAACTTCGTCATTTTCTTCAACAATAATTTTTTCATACATTGTAAGTTTTTCTCTAATTGTAGGGCGGTGGCTTGTCTGCCGCCGATTGTACCACAATTAAAACCATATCCATTGGAGAAATGTTGTGATACCAAGTTATTTGTGCAAGAACCGCTTGCACAATTCTCATATCATAAATGGTGAATTGAAGAGTGTAACAAGGATGAGATACCGATGTTAAAGTGTGCCCCCGGGCAGTTCTTTGTTAGTATAATAATGCGGATGAGATACCGACACTTTGTGTCGCCCTT
>CAZLNZ010000022.1:0-35798 GCA_964561145.1 uncultured Christensenellaceae bacterium | reverse complement strand
CTACACTAAGTTCCACACTTATTTACACTGTGGAATTTACTTTGGGAATTCACGTACTATTTTTTTCGACTGTGTAATTTATATTGATAAAATCTGCGACCTGTAACATTTAATGATCAAAAGGATGTAAATTGTCGAAAAGACATTTCATCTAACCTGCTTACAATTTTCATCTTTTTTAGCTAAGTCAGACTTTTAAGGATACCTTCGATGAGTGCAACGTTGTGCTTTTTTATTTTTTCATTAACACGATTGTTAAAATCATCTTCATCGTTATTGCAAAAATCTACTTGAAAAACCGGCATATATGTGAGCCATCTGTCAAAGTTCTCGTTTTCAATGAGAGCAACGGTGTAGGAGGTTGTAAAGCGGATGAGTGACCATGCCCCCAATGCAGAGAAGAATTCTCCTATATCATGCACTGCAAAAGCTCCTTGTGTTTGATTTACACGAAATTTGCTCATGAGTGTGGGGTTGGCAGCAATTGTATCACAACTGGAATTGATTTTTGAAATAAGTCGCTTTTCCCCGATACTATTGTGCCAATCATGCCGTGCACAAGCATCCATATCAAAGCACTTTTGACTTAAAACGCTATTGCCGTCCCATTCCGATTGAAACTTTCCCGATTCTCTTCGGTTAAAAATTACAACGCCGGGTTCTGTACCGTTTTTGGTAAGATCACAATATCTCAAATCGCCGATTCGTGTCCCGCCGTCACCATTGTCATAAGTATCCGCATCATCTATGTATACATAATCAAAAATGCATTTCCCTTCATATTTCGTTTCTTGCAAAAATTGGTTAAAGGTATCGAGGTTTTTCCCCTTGCCAAAATACGTAATTTGGAATAATAGCACTATTATTTCGCCCTTTGCCTCATCGGATGCAAGATACTGTAAAATTTCCAATATGTGCTTGGACATTTTACCGCATAAATGTGTATGTGAACCATACCATTCATCGTCATAATCGGTACATTTAATGTGAAAAAAGCGTGCTCCTTGTGCTATCTGTTTTCCGATACTCACAGTCTGAGTTTTCGAAAAGCGATATGAGATCCCGCCCATCAGAGGAACGAGTTTACCCTGTATCGTATCCTTGACATCGTATTCTATCGGCGTATACCTGCTGATGGTTTCAGTTACGGCGTCGTGTGATCCCAGCATTGCAATATCTACAAAACGCGGGTTAGCCTTAACGATATCTTTAATATTTGCAAGAACTGTTTTATATGCTTCGTTTAACTCTCCGTCTCCTACGGCTATTGTGACATCGTGTAAGAGAACACAGAAAAACACTGCAATAACCACAACCGCAACGGCTAACACAATTAATACTTTAGATTTCTTCTTCATAGTGCTTTTTACCGAGGGTAATTGTAACATATATCATGATTTTTAACAATGCTATAGCAAAAAAAACGGTATAATTTTATCGGCAACCTTTAACAAGAGAACAGTTGTGTATAGGATATCGGTTATAAATGCATAGGACTACAAAAAGCTTTTTACACATACTCAAGCAAAACATGTGCTTATACAAAAAGTAGCTGGATTTCGATTGAATGTTAACCTTTACGGATTCGGTTTTTTACTTCGGTCTAAAATGGTTTTTCAGTTTTTTTAGGTAAAGAGTTTTAAAATTGTTGATTTTTTTCGAAGATAATATTATATTATGTAAGTTAATTATAATTAAGGAAGAAACAAAAAGTATGATTAGGAATGATTTAAGAAACATAGCCATAATTGCTCACGTTGACCATGGTAAGACAACATTGGTTAACGAGATGTTGAAGCAAGGCGGTATTTTTAGAAGTAATCAAGAGGTGCAAGACCGTGTAATGGATAGCAACGACCTCGAAAGAGAGCGTGGTATTACTATTCTTGCCAAGAATACCGCAGCATATTATAAGGATGTCAAAATCAACATTATCGATACTCCCGGACACGCTGATTTCGGCGGTGAGGTTGAGAGAATACTGAAAATGGTTAGCGGAGTTCTTCTTCTTGTCGATGCAGTAGAAGGTCCGATGCCTCAAACACGCTTTGTTTTGCAAAAAGCACTTGAGCTCAATCACAAGATTATTATTTGCGTAAACAAAGTAGATCGTCCCGATGCTCAACCCGATAGAGTTGTAAACGAAGTGTTGGATTTGCTCATAGATCTTAATGCCACTCCCGAACAATTTGATAGTCCTATCGTTTACTGTAGCGGTAGACAAGGAACAGCCTCTATGACAGTGGATCAAAAGGCTGACCTTACCGATCTTTTTGACACGATTATTAATTATATTGATCCGCCCGAAGGAGATCCGGATGGCAAGCTTCAGTTGTTGGTTAGCAGTATCGATTATAATGATTATGTCGGAAGAATCGGAATTGGCAGAATTGAAAGAGGAAAAATCTCTGTCAATCAAGATGTCGTTGTTTGTGATTATCACTCGGGAGAACAACCCTATAAGGCTCGTATCGTTTCTTTAATGCAGATCGACGGTTTGCGTAGGGTCCCCGTGCAAAGTGCTAATGTCGGAGACATTGTTTGTTTTGCAGGTATTGCGGGAATAACCATCGGCAATACCGTTTGCGAAAAAGATGCTCCGGAGCCTCTCTCCTTTGTAAAAATCGGTGAACCTACTCTTGAAATGAGATTCATGGTAAACGACTCTCCCTTTGCAGGTAAGGAGGGAAAGTTTGTAACCAGCCGCCATCTTAGAGACAGACTTTATAGAGAGCTTTTAAAGGATGTTTCTTTACATGTCGAAGACGGAGAAACGACCGAAGTATTTATCGTAAAGGGTAGAGGAGAAATGCACCTTTCGGTTCTTATTGAAACGATGCGTCGTGAGGGGTATGAATTCGCTGTATCTATGCCCAAGGTTCTTTACAAAAAGGAAGACGGAAAACTTCTAGAGCCGATGGAACAATTGATAATTGACGTTCCGACGGAATCGGTAGGTGCTGTTATGGAGAAGATCGGTTCTAGAAAGGGCGACCTTATCGGTATGACACCTATGAACAGTCGTACAAGACTTGAATTCAAAGTTCCGGCAAGGGGCTTGATAGGATATAAAAACGAATTTTTGACCGATACGAAGGGTGAAGGTATAATGAATACCCTTTTTACCGGATATGAACCGTACAAGGGCGATATTTCAAGAAGAGCGACGGCATCCCTTGTTGCCTTTGAAACCGGCGAGGCTTGTACTTATGGCTTGTTTAATGCACAAGACAGGGGTCCGCTCTTTATCGGACCGGGTACTCCCGTTTATGAAGGAATGGTTGTAGGATTTACAATGCATCAAGATGATATTGTAGTAAATGTTTGCAAACGCAAGCACGTATCTAACATGCGTTCCTCCGCTTCAGATGAGGCTTTAAGATTAACTCCTCCTCGCAGACTTTCCCTAGAGGAAAAGCTGGAGTTCTTAAACGAAGACGAAATCCTAGAGGTTACCCCTCAAAATCTTCGTATTCGTAAGAGAATAATGAGCAACATGTACAGAGCAAAGGAGAAGTTTAAAAAAGCCTAAAAGCTTCTTTAATCGAGCCAATCATATTGGTAACTTTATCTATAGTAGAATACTCGCCCTTTTCCCTCTTGACGAAAGAAGAAAAAGGGCGTAAAATTATATAAACAAAACATCTTTTTATGAGGTATTTTTATGAAGGTTAGAACTAGATTTGCACCAAGCCCTACAGGCTTTATGCACGTTGGAAATTTAAGAACGGGTCTGTATGCCTATTTGTTTGCAAGAAGGCATCAAGGTACTTTTATTTTGCGTATTGAAGACACCGATAGAAATCGTTATGTAGAAGGTGCGGTGGAAACTATTTTCCGTACTCTTAAAACTGCAGGCATGGAATATGACGAGGGTCCCGGTAAGGAAAAAGACGGTATAATTTATGTTCAAAGTGAGCGTAAGCCGCTGTACATGAAGTACGCTCTTGAACTTATTGAAAAGGGTGGTGCGTATTATTGTTTCTGTGATAAGAGAAATGTAACAGACGGTGGAATAGGCAAATATGACGGCAGATGCAGAAGACTTTCTAAGGAAGAGGTAGAACAAAAACTTGCCGAGGGTGTTCCCTATGTTATTCGTCAAAAGATTCCCGAAGGAGACGGCGTAAGCGAATATGACGATCTAGTTTACGGACATATAGCAGTTAGCTATAAGGATATGGACGATGCTATCCTTATTAAGAGTGACGGCATGCCCACATATAACTTTGCAAACGTTATTGACGACCACACCATGGAAATAACTCATGTTATGAGAGGTAACGAATATCTTTCTTCTACTCCCCAATACAATCTTTTGTACGATGCCTTCGGTTGGGAGCGTCCAAGTTACATTCACCTTCCTGTTATAATGAAGGATCATACGCATAAGCTTTCAAAGCGTTATGGTGATGCAAACTTTGAGGACTTTATTGCAAAGGGATATCTTCCCGAAGCAATTGTGAACTATATTGCGCTTTTAGGTTGGAGTCCTTCTGATGCAAGGGAAAAGCTTACTTTGAAAGAAATGGAAGAGGATTTTAATGTTGAAAGAATCAGTTCGAGTCCGAGCCTATTTGATGAAGCCAAAATGCGTTGGCTCAATGCCGAATACATCCGTGCTCTACCATTTGAAGATTTTGTACGTTTGGCAACGACCTTTATCGAGCAAAGCAAGTGTGCCGGTAAATACGATTATCAATTATTGGCTAAACTTTTGCAAAATAGAACAGAGATTCTCTCTGATATTCCAAATCAAATAAACTTCTTGGAGGAGTATGGTGATTTTGATTTAGCTCTTCTTGCCAATGCAAAAAACAAGCTTGATCTTCCGACTGCAAAAACAATTTTGGAAGAGGCTTATGTTGTATTGAAGGATAGTGAGTGGGATAATGACCTACTCTTTGGCAAATTGTCAGAACTTGCTGTGAAATTGGGTGTTAAGAAAGGAGCCGTTATGTGGGCAGTAAGAATCGCAATAACCGGAAAAGAAGCAACTCCAGGCGGAGCAACGGAAATGGCTACACTTATCGGTAAAGAGCGTAGCTTAGAGCGTATCCTAAATACCATTGCCAGATTATAATGAAAGCAATTGTTGCCGTTGATAAAAAATGGGGAATAGGAAGAAATAACGGATTGCTTTTTTCTCTTAAAAAGGATATGGCTTTTTTTAGAGAAAAGACGAAGAATGCCGTTGTCTGTATGGGATATAATACCCTCCTTTCTTTTCCTAACTCAAAGCCCTTAAAGGGACGTGTAAATATAGTTCTATGTCCCGAAAACATCGAAAGAGAGGATTGTATTTGTGTTCACTCTTTAGATGAGTTGTTTAAGGTTCTTGAGAATTTTGACAGTGATAACATTTATGTAATAGGGGGAGCAATGTTTTATAAGACTATGCTCGATTACGTGGATATTATCTATGTTACAAAGGTCGATGCCGACGGTAACGCCACAGTTTTCTTTGAAAATTTAGACGTTTTAGATAACTATAAATCGGTTGATGAAGGTGAGCCCATCGAAGATGAGGGGTTCACCCTTCGATTTACCACATACCGCAACATAAATCCCAAGAAATACGGAGCTTAATATGCCTTTATGCGTTTATTCCAATGATTACAAGGATAAGGGTTTTACCCCTATTGACAATGCCTTTATCGTAGAGTACTTACCTGCGATGGATGCTACTGCTATAAGAGTTTATCTTTTCGGATTATATTTATGCAGCAATCCTCTTGGAGAAGATAATAATATTAAGAGTATTTCCGAAGGATTGTCACTGGAGGAAAAAGAGATACTGTCCGCCTTTGATTACTTGAAGAAAATAGGGTTGGTTACCATAAGAACGATGGAACCTCTGTGTGTTTCTTTCAATTCGCCAAAGGATGCCATAAATCCCAATAGGACCTATAATAAAGACAAGTATTCTGACTTTTTGATAGAACTAAACGAGCTGTTTCAGGGCAGAGATTTGAGTCAAAATGAAATAGTGTCCTATCTCGATTATTTGGAGGAAACCAAAATCGAACAGGGTGCACTTTCTTTGATTATCGGATATTGTATTAAGAACAAGGGTGTCAATGTCAAACCTCAATATGTCTTGACAGTTGCGAGAGATTGGTTTGAAGCGGGATATACCACCTTGGAGGAAACCAATCAAAGACTTCTTCAATCGGAAGCGAGTTCCGAGGCGATACGTGATATACTTCAGTCGCTGAAAAGCAAGCGTGCTTGCACCTTGGATGATAGACAACTTTACATGAAATGGACCTCGGAGTGGGGCTTTGAACAAGAAGGATTAGTCGCTGCTGCCAAACTTGTCAAAAAAGGCGGTATGGAAAAGCTAGACAAAAACCTTCAAGAGTATGCTCTCAACGGAGTCTATTCTGCACTTGACATTAAGGCATGGGCACAAAGAAAAGATGAATTGTACGACTGTACCTACAAGGTATTAAAAAGACTGGGACTATATTACCCCGACTGTTCCGCTCTGGTTGAGGATTATTTCTCAAAGTGGTTTGAAAAGGGCTTTGGTAAAGAGGGATTGCTTAAGATTGCAAGATATTGCCAAATGGAGGGTAAAAATCGTTTTGTTGAATACGCAGCCGTTGTAGAAGTTTTTTTTAAAGAGGGTTATGTTGCAGACTACAGTGTCGATTTACAGCTTAACGCATTAACTCGTCTTGCCGATTGCGTACAGAAGGTGCTAGCCTCCTGTGGTATTTCCAGAAAAGCGTCTGATAAGGATATAGATCTATACAGAGTTTGGATTCAAGATTGGAGTTTTTCAGAGCAGGAGATTTTAGCTGAAGCTGCAAGCCTAAAGGGTACCCCTTTTCCCATTAATGCATTGAGTAGGCGGTTATCGGAAATAAAAGACTCTCGTAAGCCGGTTTATTATTCCGTTACTCAAAGAGAAGAAAAGAAGGGCTTGGGTGACTTTGAAAAGGCGGAAATCAAGTTCGAGCTCAAAAAGGATTCCGAATATCTCTCTATTGAGCAAAGAATTAAAAAGCTTGATTTTGAAATGTCGGAATATACCTTCAAGAATAAGCCTGTTCCTCTTGTAATGAAGGAGGAACGTGAAGCTCTTGCAACTAAGCTCAATGAGCGTATACGTCAGCTTGGCTATAATCCCGACGACTTGGCGTAAATACTTTGCTCGAAGTCAAGGAGAGGAGTAAAGGTTTTTCAACAGTTTAAAATAATTCAAACTTCGGTTATTCTTTTCAACCGAAGTTTTTTTTAGATAAGATTTACGGATAATGATAATCCTATTGGTAAGTATTGTACGGATAGTAACATTTTGTAGCTTTGTTGCGTAATATGAAGTAGGAAGGTTACTTCCAAAACAAAAGTTAAACAAAACGGAGGTACATATATGAACTTTTGCGGTGATAACAATTACATATGGATTATTATAATTATGCTTTGCTGCTGTGGCGGAACAAATAATTGCATTTGCGATTTGCTTCCCTTACTTTTAATTCTCGAATGCCTAGGCAACGGCAACGGCTGTGGAATGGGCGGAGGTACTAAATTCGGTGGCTGTGGTTGCAAATAATCGACGACGTTAAGCATTCGGCACGCCTTTACGGCAGAAAAACAGACTTTTACATGAAAAACATATTGTAAAGGTGCCTAGGTAATTCCTTGTAGGAAGAAACAATTATTATCTATCTTGTCGATGGGCATCGCAGTAGGAGATGTTGATAAAAACAAGGAGATCTAATACGCAAAGAAGGTTAGAACGGAAATGTTCTAACCTTTTAACGCTTATATTGATTTGATAGGTATTATCAAATAAGAAATTCTGAAATCTAAACGGATTGTATTGGATTTACATTATACCTAACATTTTACTGCTTGATAAACTTATGTTAATACTTTGTTGAGTTCTATTCTCTGAATTGATACTTGTATAATTCGGCATATGTTCCGCCTTGCTCTACTAGTGCTTCATGAGAACCTCTTTCAGTTATTATTCCGTCTTGAACAACAATTATTTCATCTGCATTTTTTACTGTAGATAGACGATGTGCAACTACCAGCGTAGTACGATTTTGACTTAGGTCGTTTAGCGATTGTTGTACTAGCATTTCTGTCATATTATCCAATGCAGAGGTTGCTTCGTCTAGAATGAGGATGGGAGGATTTTTCAGAAAAGCACGAGCGATTGAAATTCTTTGCTTTTGTCCGCCGCTTAACTTAATGCCTCTTTCACCGACCTCGGTATCATAGCCGTCCGGAAGGGATAATACGTAATCGTGAATATTTGCCCGTTTTGCTGCGGCAATCATATCCTCCTCGGTTGAATCAGGAGAACCATACATTATATTATCTCGAATAGAGCCTGCAAATAGAAATACGTCTTGAGATACCACCGCGATCCTCGATCTTAGATTTTTAGCGGTGACATCATTAATGTCTATTCCTCCAATGGAAATTTTACCGCTATCCCTTAGATAGAATCTAGGGAGAAGATGGCAGATTGTTGTCTTACCACCGCCGGAGGCCCCGACTAATGCTACTGTTGTGCCCTTTTTTACGGTAAGGCTCACGTTCTTTAACACGTCATTGGCTTTGCTTCCGTCTTCTTTTCCGTATCCGAAACAAACGTCGTCAAAAACGATATCCCCGTCGAGTGTTCCATCGATTGGGTTTTGAGGTTCATATTCCGGAGCTGTTTCCATTAGTTCGACAAAACGCTTAAAGCCTGTCAAGCCGTCTTGAAGCTGCTCAAATAAAATGGTTAATGTACGCAAAGGAGATAAAAGCATTGTGACATACAATATAAAGGCTGTAAAGTCTGCGGCAGAAATGTGCTCGTAAAAGAACATCAATCCGCCACCTACTAGGGCAAGCAAATAGAGAAAATCGTTAAAAAATCCCATTCCGCCGGAGAAAAAGCCCATTGCTTTGTATACCATTGACCTTGCAGCGACAAGTTTGGAATTGACCTTTCCGAATTTTTTACGTTCAATATCCTCTGCAGTATATGCCTTAGTAACACGTATACCCGAGATAGATGACTCGATTTCCGAATTAATTTCCGCCGTTCTTTTTCTGGATTCAGTAAAGGATTCCGCCATTTTACGTCTAGCTTTAATGGTGTATAGGAGCATTAGCGGAATATAAATAATAACCATTAATGCCAACCAGGGGTTAATTAAACCGAGCATAACCAAGGCACCCACGATGGAGATGATAGAGGTTAAGGTATCCTCCGGACCATGGTGGCACAGCTCGGAAACCTCAAATAGATCGTTGACTATTCTTGACATTATCGAGCCTGTTTTATTTTCGTCAAAAAATGTAAAGGGTAGATATTCGATATGGGAAAAGAGCTCTGTTCTCATATCTCCTTGAATGCGGGTTCCCAAAACGTGACCATAGAAGTTTACGCAATAGGTGAGCAATGCTTTGATTATATAAATAGCAGCCAATACACCTGCCCAGATTAGCAAGAGCTTTAAATTGTGATTAGGCACATAATCATTCATCATATTTCTTGCAATCATTGGATAAAATAAATTGCATATAGCAATTGTAATCGAACAAAACAAGTCAAAAAAGAATAGTTTTTTATGTGGTCTGTAGTAGGAGAAAAATTTTCTTATGTATCTCATTATCCTTCCTCAAAGTCTTTTTCCCGTATCGGGCTTTGTCATTCTTAATTATATTATATATTATATGGTAGCATATTTTTCTCCTTTTATCAAACGAAAGTGAATGAATGTCAATTGGTTGTTTAGTGGAGGCGATTTTTTAAGGAAGTCTTTTTATCTTATATTTTTACAAAATAATTACAATAATTCATTTGATAGTTATACATTGTAGGTTTATTTTCGTTGACATTAATTATCTTGCCTAATATAATATAAATTGGTAGCAACCTAACAATCTTCTAACGAGGTCAACAGATGGAAAAAAGACTGGAAATAGAGCTAAGGAAAGTGTTTTGTCAAATCAAAAGAGTTTTTGATTCTTGCACTAACATTTCCAAGATGAACAAAATGACAGGAACGCACGGTTTTATCATAGGATACTTATCAAAGCATAAGGATAAGGATATTTTTCAAAGAGATCTTGAAAAACGTTTCTCCGTACGTCGTTCGACAATGAGTGAAATTCTCAAATTAATGGAAACCAACGGACTGATCGAAAGGGTTTCGGTTGGTTACGATGCCAGACTTAAGAAAATAATACTTACGGAAAAGGCCCGTGAGGAACTGGCAAATATAGAAAAAGAGTTTTCGTTCTATGAAAAAGAGTTCGTTAAAGGTATTTCAGAGGAAGAAATGAAAGCCTTTTACTTAACGCTTGACAAAATAATGGTTAATGCCGAAAGCATTGCCAAGCATAAAAATATTAAGCCCTTGATAGAGGACTAGCCGAAAGCAATACAATAATAGAGGTACAACAATGGCAAAGAAAGAGAAAATTGTAAAAGAGAAACCGAGCTATTCAATAAGTTCCGGTAAAATGATCAAAACACTTCTAGGAAGCGTAAAGGAGTTTAAGCGAGATAGTATTCTTGCACCCGTTCTCGTGTCCTTCGAAGTATTATTAGATGTATTAATTCCTTACCTGATGTCCTATTTGATTGATGAAGGAATTAAAAAGAGCAATATGAACAATATATTGCTTTATGGCGGATTGCTGGTTTGTGGTGCAATCGTAGCTCTTGTATTTGGTGCCTTGTCCGGAAAGTACGCTGCACGTGCATCTGCAGGCTTTGCATCGAACTTAAGGAAGGATATGTATTATAATATTCAGACATTCTCCTTCGCAAATATCGATAAGTTCTCAACGGCAAGTTTGATAACCAGAATGACAAAGGACGTTGTTTCCATACAGGATACTTATCAAATCATAATACGTACAGCTGTTAGATCGCCAATAATGTTTATTTTCGCAACTGTTATGGCTTTTACGGTGAACGCAAAAGTATCTCTTATTTTCTTGGCTTGCTTGCCGATAATGATAATCGGATTAATCCTTGTTATGAAGGTGGCACATCCTTTATTTGAAAAGATGTTCACCCAATTTGACACCCTTAACAACGTTGTTGAAGAGAACCTTTTAGGTATGCGTGTGGTCAAAGCATATAATAGAGAAGAGCATGAAACGCAAAAATTCAACAAAATATCCACTGCAATTTATAACATCGGAGTAAAAGCCGAAAAAATAATGGCTTGTACAAACCCCCTGATGATGATCTGTATTTACGGAAGTATGCTCTTTATAAACGGCTACTCTGCAAAGCTTATCGTCGAATCGGGCGGAACCGCGATGACTACAGGTCAACTAACGAGTTTGATTTCCTATGTAATGCAAATAATGATGTCATTGATGATGATTTCTATGTGTATAGTTTTCATCACGACCTCAAGAGCAGCAGGAGAAAGGGTGTGCGAAGTTTTAGTTGAAAAGGCTACTATAACCAATCCAAAGAATCCTGTTATGGATATCAAAGACGGAAGTATAGACTTTTATAATGTAAACTTCCGCTACTCTCAAAAGGCTGAAAGGAATGCTTTGGAAAATGTAAACGTCCATATAAAATCGGGTGAGACTGTAGGAATTATAGGTGGTACCGGTAGCTCTAAATCAACGCTTGTACAGCTTATTCCCAGGCTTTACGATACCTCGGAGGGTTCTGTTTCCGTAGGTGGAATAAATGTTCAAAACTACGATATTAAGGTTCTAAGAGATGGTGTTGCCATGGTCCTTCAAAAGAATGAGCTTTTCTCGGGTACGATTAAAGAGAATCTCAGATGGGGCAACGAGGAGGCTACAGATGAACAAATTGTTGAGGCTTGTAAAATAGCTCAAGCAGACGATTTTATTCAATCCTTCCCTGATGGCTATGATTCTAGAATCGAGCAGGGTGGTACCAACGTTTCCGGTGGTCAAAAGCAACGTCTTTGTATAGCGAGGGCTCTATTGAAAAATCCTAAGATATTGATTCTTGACGATTCCACAAGTGCAGTCGACACACGTACCGACGCTTGTATCAGAGATTCCTTCAAGAGTTATATCCCCGGAACAACTAAAATTATTATTGCTCAAAGAATTTCCTCTGTTCAGGATGCAGACAAGATTATTGTTATGGATGGCGGAAGAATCGATGCTATCGGCACACACGATGAGCTGATAGAGAATAATGAAATATATCGAGAGGTTTATCAATCTCAGGTTAAAGGAGGTGAAGATAATGACTAATCGTGCTAAGACTAATCCCAAAAAACTTCCGAAACAAGCGATGAAACGGCCCAAGCCGGAATATAGAAAAGGGACATTATCCAGAATAATGCGTTACCTTGGGAAGTACAAGGGGAGAATGGTGTTGGTTGCTGTATGTATCATCATTAATTCTCTTTGCGGTGTATTCGGCTCTATGCTTTTAAAGAGCGTTGTCGACTGTATAGAAGACATGCTTACAACTCATTCGACCGACTTTACAAGGCTTGGAATAATTATCGGAATAATGGGTGGGTGTTACGTTTTGGCACTCGTTGCCAACTACCTATACAATCTAACAATGTCCATTGTATCTCAAAAGGTTATGAAGGATATCCGTGAAGATATGTTCGAAAAAATGCAGCATCTTCCGATTAAATACTTCGACACACACAACAAAGGCGATTTGATGAGCAGCTATACTAACGATATAGATACGCTTAGACAACTCGTTTCACAAAGCTTGCCTACTATTTTTTCCACCTGTTGTACAATACTTGCGGTATTTATCGCAATGCTTTTATACAGTGTTTACCTAACCTTGGTAGTACTCGGTATGCTTTGTATACTATTTACGGTTATTAAAATCGTCGGACGCAAAAGTAGTTTTTATTTCATAGGTCAACAAAAGGCAGTTGGCGAGTTAAACGGTTTTGTCGAAGAAATGGTTAACGGACAAAAGGTTATTAAGGTTTTCAATCATGAGGAAAAAATCAAGTCTGAATTCGATGAAGTCAATGATAACTACAGAGCTAATTCTACAAAAGCTCACGTATATGCGAATATCTTTATGCCTATAATGGGCAACCTCGGTCACTTCCAGTATTCGTTGCTTGCTATAGTAGGCGGAATACTTGTTATGAACGGAGTACAGACTTTAACGTTAACCGGTTTTACCGAGCTTACAATTGGTACAATCATATCCTTCTTGACCCTTTCAAGAAGTTTTACAAACCCGTTGAGCCAAATGTCGCAGCAAGTCAACTTTGTACTAATGGGACTCGCAGGAGCAGATAGGGTATTCAAGATTATGGATGAAAAACCGGAAGTCGACGATGGTTACGTATTCCTTGTAAATGCAAAAGAGGAGTGCGGAGAACTTGTTGAATGCAAGGAGAGAACAGGTCTTTGGGCTTGGAAACATCATCACGGAAACGGTACGACCACACTTACCAGGCTTGCAGGAGACATTACCCTTTTCAATGTAGATTTTGCTTATGAACCGGAGAAGCCTGTACTGCACGACATCACGTTATATGCTCGTCCCGGACAAAAGGTTGCGTTTGTCGGTGCGACGGGAGCCGGAAAGACAACTATTACCAATCTATTGAACAGGTTTTACGATATAGCAGATGGTAAAATCAGATACGATAACATCAATATCAATAAAATTAGAAAAGCCGATCTTCGTAGATCTTTAGGAATAGTTTTGCAGGATACCAACTTGTTCACCGGAACGGTAATGGAGAATATCCGTTATGGACGACTCGATGCGACGGACGAGGAAGTTATTGAGGCTGCAAAAATTGCAAACGCTCACGACTTTATCACAAGACTTCCCGATGGATATAATACAATGCTTACTTCTAACGGTGCAAACCTTTCTCAAGGGCAAAGACAGCTGATTTCAATAGCTCGTGCAGAGGTCGCGGATGCACCTGTTATGATACTTGATGAGGCAACATCGTCCATCGATACACGTACTGAAATGCTTGTTCAAAGAGGTATGGACAACCTAATGAAGGGACGTACCGTATTTGTGATAGCTCACAGACTCTCAACCGTAAGAAACAGTGATGTTATAATGGTTCTTGATCATGGTAGAATAATTGAAAGAGGAACCCATGAACAGTTGATCGCCGAAAAGGGCGTATATTATCAGCTTTATACCGGTGCTTTTGAATTAGAATAATTCATATTGCGGTTAAAGCTTTGTAAAAACGCACCCTTCTTTGAAAAAAGAATGGTGCGTTTTTGTTAGTATTTATATAAAACGATTGAAGCTACAAGGGTTCAAAAAAAAGCTCCAAAACGAGGTTTGAAGCTTTTTTTGGCAGGAATAGTTGGAATCGAACCAACACCATGGGAGTCAGAGGCCCATGTGCTACCACTACACCATATTCCAATGTGTCTTTATTATAACGCTCTCTTTCTAAAAAGGCAAATGATTTATTTTATTTGCTTTATGATTTTTTTACAAAGTGAATTCCCAAAGTAAATGCAACAGTGGAATTTGAATTAAATAACATATGCATTTTTGCAAAACCATGCATCACCTGTTGTATAATCTTCACTTTTTAGATGTTTTAGTATAAACGATCCTTGATTGGGGTTTTATTCCTGAACATCTCTCTCTATCGCCATATCTTCCGAAACCTTGATTTCATCACCGTCTTTATAGTAGCCCGAACCGAGAGGGCGTATTCTAACATCTGCCACTTCGTCGAGGGTTATGGAGGTGCTGACAGTGATATAGTGCTGAACAAGTGTACCGTTTTCGTCATAAACACTTATTTCATAGGCTTGTGCTCCTTTAGGTTCCGACCAAGCAACAACGTATTCATCATCGACAATATTTGCCGTCAGCCATTCGAATACTAACTTTTGGGTTTTGACATAGCTAAAAAGTTCTTTATCGCTATCGTTGTAGTTGGTTCCGGTTGCTTTTGCCGTTACAAATATATTGCTTATTCCGGGGTCTGCAACGTACTCGGTGATATCAACAGTGAGTACCTCATCTTCGCCGACCTCTACTTCGATACCCTTGTAGTTAATCTCGATATAATATTGTGTTGCATGGGGGGTATTTTGAATTCTAAGTACAGTCTTTGTACCTTCGTCGTCAATAATCTCTTCACAGCCTAAGATGATTGGTGTTGAAAGCTTTGAGTAAATCGAGATAGCCATTGTAACAGAATCTCCGTTAAGATATTTATCCGAGTTGTCGCTTATGGCGTACAATGTAAGTTTATAATCGCCGGGAGCCTTATAGGGGAGCTTGTACTCTGTATATTTATCTCCCAATTTTTTTTCAATTCTTATTTCCTCAGAACCGTCATATACAAGAATATATGCATCTGCATTTTCGACATTCGAGATACGGAGATATTGTTCATCATTGTCGTTGACAAAGAGGAGGGTGGGCATTTCAAGCTTTTCGACAAAGTAATATTCTTCAACTGTTATTTTGTCAAAGCTTATCCAATCGGCATAAGGTTGAATATAGAGCTTTTTACAATCGGAAACCATAGAGGAGGTCGAACCGCTATAAAGGGTAACCTTTGCACCGCCATATATGCTATTGATTTTTCCGTACAGTGCCAATTCCGACTCCATAGAAAGATAGATATTCCCCTTGATTGTGGAGCGGATTGCCAAAAATCCGTTGTTTTTGCTGTAATCGGAAACGATGACCTCACCTGCTTTGTTACGTTTGAAATAAATCTTGCAATCCTCTTCGGAGAAGGACAAAATCTTCCCGTCAATGTTCGCTTCGTCTGCATATATCAGCACAGAATCTGCTTTTATATCCGACATTAAGTTGTAACTTAAGCCATTTAGAATAAAATCACCTTCAACTATGATATTGCCGCCCTGTTTGTAATCGGACCAAATTGTTTTTTGTTTGCCGATATTGCAATTGTCTTTATTTGAAAGAGTGAGATTGCCCTTTATGGTAAGTGTGTACTTGTTTAGGTCAAGATTGCAGTTATTAATAGAATAATCTCCGTTTACCGTGACATCGTTTTTTAAAATAAGGTTTGTGCGAGAGTTTTTCTCTTTTGCCGCAATCTTAATTAAATCCTCTTCGTTATGAATAAAGTAGACATTTCTTGTAATTACAAAGTGAGTTACGGTAACGCCGATAACAACAATAAGGATTGCCGATAAAATTGCTATTAGTTTTCTGTGGGCTTTTACCCAAGCCTTTCTTTTAGCCTTTTTTTCAGCATTTCTTTCTTTTTTCTCGCGTGCTTTTTTTTCTTCCTCGGATTCGTCCGCAGACTTTTCATCGTCATCAGCCTCTTTTTTTTGTTCGTCCTGTTGCTGTTCGTCGTTTTCTTGGGTTTGATTAGAATTCGTCTGTTCGTCGTCTATAGAGTCATGATCCTCCGTGTTGAGGTTTGGATATTCATCTACTTCGGGTTGTATAACCCCCTCCTGGTCTTTATCCGACACCTCTTCTTTATCAGAGTACTTGTTTTTCTTTGCATTTTTGGCACGCTTTTTCCTTTCTTTTTTTGAAAGTTTTACTTCTTCGTCATTGTCGGGAACATTCACTATTTCTTCATTGTTTTCTTTAATCGGTTCCCGGTTTTCCTTTTCGCTATGAGTATCTATAATGATTATTTCGTTATCATTGCTTTCTTTTTTTTCTACAACCTCGGTGGGGGTTGAAGAAAGATCTGTTTCTATAAGGTCAGAAGAGTTTTCTTGCACTTCAGAAATCTGATTTTGCTCTTGCCTATGCTCTTTGTTTTTGAATATATTTTTCATTGTAATAACCTCACTCATAATATGAAACGTATCGTTAGATCTGATACACTTATTATTATAGATTTTTATACAAACAAAAGTCAATATATACTTTGAGCATCGGAAACAACTTTTTATAATAGTGTTTCCGAATATCTATTTATTTTTAATTACTCTCAAAAGGTGGTGATGATGTAATAATTGGAAAATATTATAAAAACAAAGAAAAAAGAGGTGCAAAAAGGAAAGAAATGTTATATGATATAATTACAACTATAATAGGAGAAAACTTATGACAAAGGAGTTTTTCAAACGCCACTATAATGCACTATATACGATGCTTATTTCAACGTCAATGCTTTCGAATACAAGAACGGAACATTTTTTTCGTGATTCCAGAGATGTAATCTCATATATTGCAAAGGCGTACAACTTGTCTGATGATGAATTGGAGTATTGTATCAATGCTATTGAGGGCGTATCATCTGTCAATTTGATAGCCGACCAACTTGCTGTTTTTAGCTCACGTGGCGGAGATGAGGAGTTGTCCGACGATGAAATATTGGTAGATTTAAAGGGAGAGGTACTTCTTCTCTATAATAGATTATCTAAAGGTGATGTTCCTTATGTAAATCCTGTATGGTTTGATTATAACAGGTATATACCATATAATCCCGAAATTCGTTACTATGAAATTAACATTGCTTCTGCAACAGGGGATGTAATTACCACTAGGGAAGCCGGCTTGATGAAGGCATTAGGTTTGGGCTGTGACAGAGATTATGTGGAAGCCGAAAGACGCTTTAAACAATGTTTATACTGGGGGGACAATGCATCCGCTCATTTGTTGACTCGTTTATATGAACTGTTGGGAAATAAAGAAAAGGCAGACTTGTATGGCGAGGTTGCAGAACTTTGCGATAGATACTTGAATAGCGGAATAACCATTGTGCCTAACGAGGTAAAGGCAAACTATTCAGAGGCTGCTTGCACCGAATTTGCGTATATTTCCTCGATTAAGCTGGATATAGTTTATCCATATAAGAGAAATGAAATAGATTTTTCCTTTGTAGAGGCATTTTTGAGCGATGACTTGGATTTCTATCAGAAAATGCGTTTTATCAATAATTATGAGAGGAAGGAGTGGAGGGAAGTAACTAATTCCTCTACACGTCCCGTCAAGCTAGGTTTTTAGGAGGTAGGCAATGAAAGATGCGGCTTCTTTTACAGAAAAAGTACGTTCTAAGTACATACGTGATAATCTAGAAGATTCCAGACGTAAGTCTTATACTGAACTTAACGAAGAGGACGGATTGGTTACGGTCTTGTATAAAGAGCTCAAGAACCATGTTTTGGATGGTTATCCCATTGCAAGTGATTTTTGTGACAAGGAGGGTAACACGTACAATGCAGAAGAATTTATGGCACTTCCTAAGAATAAGCAAAGGGAGTGTGATTTGCGTTATTATTATCTTCCCCATTCTCATGGCTTATATGTAGGAACCACGGGCACGGGTAAGACTACAGGTTGTATTGAGCCTGAGCTTAGAGCGATTAGTTCTCAAAAGAACAAGCCCGATCTTTTTATAACTGACCCCAAAGGAGAGCTTTTTGATAGGAATGCTACTCATCTTAAGAAGAATGGTTACAAGCTGTTTATCCTTAACTTTAAGGATATCACTCGTTCCGACAGATGGAATCCATTACTTGAGATTTACGAGATTAAACAAGCTGCACACAACTGCGGAAAGGATTGGAAGAGGGGAGAGGGCTATCCGGAGGATATTAAGTTGTTTGATGAGAAAAGCTCGTTTGACGGGAAATCCTATATTGAATATGACGGATATGCATTTGCCGGCGAGAAAAGCTTTAACGACTATGTTGCCTTCAAAAAGGATTTTTTAGAAGCCGATATAGATTCTATGATCAATCAGCTTGCCAATATGTTTATCAAGGTTGAAAGTTCGAAGGATCCTACCTGGGAATACGGGGCACAGGATTTACTTAAGGGACTACTCCATTGTATGTTGGATGATAGTATTGATCCGACGTCCGGTTTTACTGCAGATATGATGACACTGAAAACCCTTCAAGACTATTATCTTGAGCTACGGTCTGCTACCACTCGTGGAAAGTACGATTTACCCGAGCATCCTTTAATGCGTAATAAATCTCAAAAGGCATTGGCTCTTATGTCGACTGCCCTTGACAATGCGCCAAATACAAGATTGAGTTACTGTGGCGTTTTTGATACGGCAATGAAAAACTGGTTCCAAGGTCATATTTTTGCATTAACGATGGAGAATACTATTAACCTTGATCTAGATCAGCCTTATGCGATTTTCGTTGTTACCAGAGATTATGAAAAGAGTGACTTTAATGTCGCGGGACTCTTTATAGACTGGGTTTATCGAAAAATGCTTGAAAGACAGGAACAGAAGAAAAAATGGCGTACCGTTCACTTCATCCTCGACGAATTCGGCAACATTCCCGAGATAAGGGATTTTGAAAACAAAATTGCCACCTCGAGATCTAGAGATATTTGGTTCCACTTGGCAGTACAATCTTACAAGCAAATTGATTTGGTTTACGGTGAGAAGCGTTCTGTGATAATCAGAGATAACTGCAATGCTCAAATATTTTTAGGAGCTCAGAATCGTAAAACCAAAGAGATTTTTGCGGGCGAATGCGGAAATCATTATATTCCAACATTGTCCTCAAAATTGCATGCCGAGGATAATACTATTTGGGAAGTACCCTTAGTCCCTATAAGCGAGTTAGATCTAATTAAGCCCGGTCAAATATATATAAAGAGACTTTTCAAACCCCTGATTATTTCTTGCTATATAAGAAGCTATATTTGTGCCGAATACGGAAAGTATAAGGATTTCAATGAAAGAGACGGCTTGGAAAAGGAGTCTCCTCGCGGATTGATTATTCTTAATTCACCCAAGTATAGGTTTAAGGCTATTTTTGCAGAGATCGAAGATCCGCAAAATAGTGATTGGGTTAATTTCTTTGACGACTAATTTTTTTTCACAAGCCAACGAGATAGATGTCTTTGCAACGATACTTGCCTAACGGCAAGTATCGTTACTTTATAAGAAGAATTAATAAAAGTCGTACTAAGCGAAAGGAGTTTAATATAAAAACGGCAAATATTAAATGACATAATAACAGCCTAAAACGGGAATTGTTACTAAAATCGGATAAATCATTGCAGCAATAATATGCAAATGTCATACTGAGCGAAAGGCGAAAGCCTGGAGTCGAACCCCCGGCGGGGCGATGTGTAACATTGGTATCTCATCCTCATGGTGTTTTTAATTTAAACTTTTTCAATTAAAAGCCGAAATATAATATTTAATGTCACAATTGGATACATGTTAATTTCGTGAATTCCCAAAGTAAATTCCACTGTGGAATTTACTTTGGGAATTCACTTACATATTAATTCTTCTTTAATCATTTTAAAACCATTGCAATATGGTGAAAACCATGTTATAATTTTATCGATTGATAAATTAATCTTTTTTTGGAGTACGTAAATGAGCAGAACTAATATTCACCATGAAGAAAAGAAGATTGAATTGATGGAAAGGTGCTTTGAATGCTATGCGGAGCATGGATTGGGAAACGTAGGAATCAAGGGCTTAGGTAAATATTGCGGATATACCTCCGCCAACCTGTATGCCTATTTTACCGACCTTGACGATCTCATCATTCAATCTACCGAGCATTGCATGTCGAAGGTAGAAGATGATTTTATGTCGCTTGCACCTTCGGGTGCGGACGATTTGGAACGCTTTATTAATGAAGTACCCTATTGGACGGCGGAGCATCACGGCAAAAAATACCGCTTGATGTATCAGATCTATACCAACCCCAAATACTGTGAACATGGTAAAAAGTTCTTTGAGGGCGTGAATAAAAGGTATTCCGACTACGCCGATAGCTTGGCGGAAAAAATCGGTTTTCCGAGTGATGTGCTTCGCCCGATGATTTTTGTGTTCGTTCGTGCCTGCGTACATTACGCTCTTTATGAGGACGAGTTCTATTTGCATGAGCAATTACGCTTCTTGAAGCAAAGTATCGCACTATTCTATGAAAGGTATAAAACAAATGTGCAAAACGCATAAGATATATAACCTAAAAATAATTCAAAAATAGCAAAAGGGATATCCCCAAACAGGTCTAACAGAATTGAAAACGGCGAAAGACTGTTGCAAGATGTAAGGACCCGACTTGATTTAAGGAGGAGTTGATTTGATGAAAGCCAATGTTAACAAGAAAAAGCTTTTATCCGTTATAGCCATAATAGTGGTGCTTGTTGTATCGATCAGCGTATTGTTGATATGTTTGAATACTTGTAAAGAGAATGGGCCCGATAGCGGGAATAATACTCCTACAAGCGAGCAGATAACTATTACTTTTGAAACGAACGGTGGGAGTAAAATAGAACCTGTAACGATAGAAAAGGGAACAAAACTTGAAAGCATACCGCAAGCATATTTGGCGGGAAATTCTTTTGACGGTTGGTATACCGATGAAGAGTTGACCGAAGAATTTCAAGTGGATACCGTAGTTAACAAAAACATGACGTTATATGCTGGATATACGCTTATCGTCGTCGATGTAAACGTTACAAAACCTATTTCGCATTATGCCGAAGACGTAGAACAGAGTCATTCGGTTACGATTATAACTACCGAGAAATATTCTCAGGAAGAATTTTTAAAAGCAATAAAAATTGAAGGTTTATCGACAGTAATGCCTTGGGAAATGCCTGAAGAACTAGATGAAAGTTTACCTACGACCATCGACGGTTGGTTCGATGTTTCTATTTCCGGCAATAGGTACACGTTATCGCCAAAAAAACTTAGTTTTAATGGGCAAAAAGTTTACGCTTATATAAGTGGAAAATATTACCAAATTACCATTCCGCAGAGTATGCGTTTCGAAGATTTTGAAGACAGCGTTATCGAATATTCTTTCAGAATAATAACCGAGAAAAAGGACTCGGAGGAGAACGTTGAATACAGAAATAAAGATGCTTTGCTATTCGTTAACAAAGAAGAAATAAAAAATATCGACGATATTACGGAAGCTACAGTGGGCGAAGAATCGACTGGCATTGTAACCGAAGTGAATACCTTCCTTAAAGACATCAACGGATATTACAATTTGCTTTTTTCTGAAACCAATTACAAAAAATACAACTTCCAAATCGATGATATCCTCTGTATAGGTAACGGTGAAGAATTAGCTGTCGGCTCTCTTTTTGTTAAGGTTGCGGAAATCTACGGACAGTCGAGTAGTGATCTAAGTGGCGAGGAAAAGGTTTCAGATAGCGAATATTTGATTTTAGCCGTTGATGCCGAAGTCGAAGAAGTATTTAGTTACATAGACGTCAACTATAATGAAGCTATAAGTACTGATGATATTATCTCAAGTCTGGATGTTGAAGAGATAACCGAAACCGTTAAGACAAACGGAAGTTTGGAAAAAGTAACCGACATTATGACAGGCTTACTTATGATAAGTGATGAAGTACAGGAGGTTTATAACTCGGACTACAAAGCGAGGCAAAAACGTGCCGTCGATCCTAATACGGGATTGCCTGATTTTTGCAGTAATACTTATGTTACAAACGAAAAGAAGCTTTTAAGTGCGAAATTATTAAAAGATGCTAAAGTAACTATTAGCATCGGCGAGGGACATAATCCTAATTTCGATGCTGCTTTTACCGATGAGTTTATTGCACTTAAAATAGTGTTTTCTTACGAAACAACTATAAAGAATAAATTGGAGGTAAATG
This sequence comes from uncultured Christensenellaceae bacterium, assembly GCA_964561145.1. Lineage (GTDB taxonomy): Bacteria > Bacillota > Clostridia > Christensenellales > CAG-1252 > RUG14300. Next base: position 13,258 of record CAZLNZ010000022.1, on the reverse strand, counting down.
CAGAAATCGTTTTTACGCAATACCTTGCAGTTTCAGCACAAGGTTACTTGGAATACAAAATGGGTTGGTTTAAGTTGAAATGGGCAGAATTTGACGCTGCAATCAACTTGTATTCTCAGACCGACTTCGATTTCAAGATTTTAGTTAGAACGGTAAGCAAAGACGGCGATAAGAACAAAAACGATAAGAAGGATGATAAAGAGAACCCCTTTGTTAATATTGCCGATAAAATAAGTGAAAAACTTAAAAGTGAAGACGGTGACGATCCAAATAACTTGGTTGCCGAATTACAAGAAATGCTTAACTCGGAAGAAGGATATTTGGAATTATTCAGAGCTCCTCTTATAAGTATTCCCATCGATATTATCCCCGGTATTCCAGTTATGAGATTTACCGTCAAGCTCGATTTCGTAATAGAAATGAACTTTGCTGCGGGATTTTCTTCGCATATGTCGGTATTGGAAGCCATACAAGTGGGCGTTAAGGGAGATACTAGAACCAAAACCATATCTTCTTACAAACACGATTTGCCCGGTGGCAACCAATATGCGGTTCAATTGTCTGCTTGCGGTTACTTAGGCATTAGGGCGGGATTCGAAGGCGGTTTATCGCTAAGTTTCTGCGGTCTTTCGAAATTGGGTGACGTAGGCGTTTATGTATACGTAGGTCCTTATGTTGACATATACGGATTTGCTCAAGCAACGTTTACGAAATATGGAATACGTAACAGCGTTACAACTCAATCGGTAGTTGGCGGTTATTACGTTGAAATAGGTCTCTTTTTAGAGATAACTTTAGAAGCTAGATCTGATTTGTTTGGAGTTAAAGTCGGCACCACCCTTTTTGATAAGAAATGGCCTCTTGTAAGTTTTGGTAACAAAGAAGTCTTGATAAGCATAGATCAGGGCGGGTTGGATGAAACCATATATATTGAGAATAAAGGTGAAGAAACCGCTTCTATATCGTTGGATCTATTGCCTAAACTAAAGGGCCATTATCTTGATATAACTACCGGTGAAGTAACGGATAGGGACGTTCCGTGGGAAAAGGTCACTTTAAAAATGTCGGCTAAAAACTTTAGTTACGCCCCTTATGACGGCGTCATAAACTATAGAAGCAATCCCGGGCTCGACAAACTAGGAAGTGAAACTTGCGTTGCTACCTATCATTATAACGGTTCTATTCTTCAATTTAGCGTTTCGGCGGAAAAATATAAAGAATTCTACCCGTTTGCCCAAACAACCATTATCTATTACGATTCGTCCAAGATAGATAAGGAGAATGCGGGTAAAATGGTTAATGTAAAATTCTATTCTTTAGTCGACGGTAAAAAAGAACTAATGCAAGAACAAGAAGTAATGGTGGGCACTACCATCCGTGGTCATGCGACATTAGACATTTACACGTATACTAATATCACGTGGGATAAGGAACCATATGCTACTATGATAACGGATGAAGGTATGGAATTCACCTGTTCGGGAGACCTTAGACAAGCTTACACGGCGTTTATCTACTATGACTTAGAAAATGATGTGTGGGTAACCGATATCCGTGCTTGCAATTTAGGCGAAGTCCCCGTTGCACCGGAAATCCCCGAAAAGGAAGGCAAGTTAACCTTTAAGGGTTGGCGAGGTCAAGACGGCGTAAACGTTGAAAACAAATTAAGAATTACGCCGAGCGATCATGTGGGTGCAACTATCACCGCACAGCATTTGAAACAGTACGGATTCTTTACCGACACGACTTTCGGTAAAGATCCTAACGAAAGCGTTGCTTTTTACGCACCTGAAGAAAACAACGATTGGATGCGTTACGAGGAATTAACTGACCCTGATCATAAGTCTGAAGGCGGTTGGACTTGGTATTTCACCGTTATAAGTATTTACGTTGCGAACTACGATTACGACGGTTGTACGATAACTATTTATAATAGCGATGCCGAAGGAAATCAAATAATCGACACGGAAACCGTAAGTTATCTCGGATCTCCGTCAGTTTACAAAGTCTATTCTCCGTTAAGCAGAGAAATTGTAGGTTTTGCACTAGAGGAAGGTGGTGAAATCGTTTACAAAAGGTTGTCCGAAATCAAATATTTAAAACATGACATAACCTTGTATGCCGTGTATAAAGAAAAAGTCCATGAAATAAATCTTTATAAGTACGACGCCTTGACGAATGAGTATTCATTGTATAAAAAGGTAGACTTGGGCGGCGGTAAACAGCTATCCGAATTAGGTGATGATCTGGAAGCCATCAAAACCCCCGATAACGCTACGGCGGAAGGCGTACTGGGATGTAACTTCGTATATTTGCAAGGCAGAGAAAGCGAGGAATCCGATGATTATGTTTACGTAAGTGGTACGAACGTTTGTGTTAGACCTCTTAATATCTATCCCATTTTCAGAAGAGACGTTAGGGTTATTTTCTATGCAGGTGAAGGCAAAATAGTTCAACCTGAGGGTTTAGTCTCACAAATAGAGTATTATGCGGAATCGATATGGAATTATACGATAAAGAATTACCCGTTAGCGTGTCTTAAAGAATCCGACGATCCTAGATATAGTTACGAGCACGTAGGTTGGGAAAACCTAGTAACAGGTGAAAAGATTTACTTTAAAGATTTCTCCGGTTCTTTGTTAAGCGCTTATGACTTCGAGGCAATTTGTGACAGACCCACAACTTTAAAAGCTATTTATGATAAAATAGAGAGAACCGATTTCAGCGTTCATATTAAAACGCCTCATGGTACTTTAAAAGACGGAACTTCTGTTATCGATCTTGAAAATCTTACTTACGATGAATACAACAAGTATGTTGTAGAGTATGACGGATGGGTCCCCGCAGATTATCGTGACGAGGAAAACCATTGTACTTGGAATGTGGTTGGCATTACCGATACATCGAAAGACAATTCATATAGCATCGAATACATATTCAGACAAGTGCTTGATAAATTTACCATAGATATCGATTATAACGGCGGACGACAATCTGATGACTCTGGTCCGGCTAAGTATCCCAATATAGAGTGGGGCTCTGATATCGATTTGTCACTCCAAAATGCTGCAAGGATAGACGACTACGGAACATGGGAAATGGAAAGTTGGACGGACGAAGCCGGCAATACTTACCCCCTCGATGCTGTATATAAAGTTTGTGGCAACGACACCTTGACGTTAAATTGGAAAATAGTTACTTACATTGACTATAAGATCATATTTACGGTAAAAGATGCGGATGATAACGTAATATCAAGAGAGGAAAAATACTATCACAAGGGTGACTCTCTTACCTCTATCGATAAGCCTGAAGTTGCAGACGGTAAAGTATTTAGCGGTTGGACTTGGAAGCATTGGGATTATACATTAATAGAGGAAGCACCTTTTGATGAGATGCCTGCCGAAGATATTCGCTTAGAAGGCAATGTTAGCGAAGTTAATATTATCTACGTCTTGGACGGTAGAGAAATTGATAGAACTTCGGGAAAAGTCGCTTATGAAGAAAGGGTAAAAGATAATTACTTGAAGGAAGGTTACACCGTAACACCTTGGACAACCACTGATGTAACCGTAGTAGACGGCAAGTTTGTAATGCCAGAAAAAGACGTAACCTTTACGGCAAATTCGAGTATAAACAGTTACAAGCTAACCTATTACCACAACAACGAAGTTTACATAGCAGAACAAATCATTGAGTACGGTAAACTTGTCAGATTCCCCGATCTTCCCGTCGAAGAAGACGTCGAATACATGTGGGTAAGCGGTGATGTTAAGATATACGATATCGGTTTTTATATGCCTGCTAACGATGTCGTCATACAAACGTCTGTATTTGAAAGCGTAAAATATATTATTTACTACGTCAACGATGAAATCGTTAGTTATCGTCAGGCGACGACGGGACAACAATTTGGTTTGCTAGATCTGTCCAATGATGCAAAATATAAAGGTTTGTCATTTAGTGGCTGGTATACCGAAGATGCTACGATAGACCAAAATTCGATGCTTAAAGTCGGAAAGGAAGACGTTCGCATTTACGGATACTTTACCGAGGGTACTACAAAGGTTAACTTTTATTTTAACGAAGGTAAATCCACCCCCGACTTGATATTGTATGCAGATGAAGGAGACGCTTTAAAGGTTGCGCCCATGCTTCTCGATAAAGAAATTTCCGGATACAAGGTTAATGGTGTCGTAAGTTCCGTAATAACCATTTCCGGGACGGCGGATATCGATGCTTACGTTCAGTACGGAGCTAAAAAATACAAAGTTGATTTTAAAGATGACGGATACGGATTTACCATGCCGGAAACAGCATATTACGTGGCGGGGACAAAGGTAAACTTGCCCGAGCTTCCTACTTATTACGATTTAGAATGTGAAGCGTGGTTTACGGTTGAAGCGGAAATTTTACTCGATACCGACGGAAGTTTCTATTTTATAATGCCCGCAAACGACGTTATGATAAGCGTTATTATTAAAGAATACGATTGCGAAGAAACTTTTAGAACGGCTAAGGTTTACCTCAATTCGCCTTATAGTAACGAACCTGTGTTCTACAAAGATTATATCGTATATAGTGGGCTTAACAATACCGCGCCTGTTTACTTCGATATTCCTGCAATCGAAGGATATGAATTCGTATGCTGGAAAGACGAAAACGGCGGATCGATAAGTGCAAATCAAGGCTTAATGTATAACGATATGTTGCAAGACACCTGCTACTACGGAGAGTATAGAAAGTTAGAACTTCACATAATTGAGTTTAGAATCAATAACGAAGTTGTTGCATATAGAGAGTTTTATGATTCTTGTTCCGTTACGGTGAATTCGCCTATTGTTGAACTAAAAGATGGTGAAGGATTTAGTGGTTGGCATCATGAACTTATGAACCCATGGACTTCCGGAGACGGAACAATCGGGTTCTATCTCGGCGATCAGGAAACTCACCAATATGCGGGAATGGATTTCGTTTTCAATGGATATATTTATAATACCGAAAATGCATATGAGGTATTATTAAATGAAAATGCCGATAGTGATTTGTATTATTTCTACGTTAATCTTGGTAGTCAAATTAAACTTGACAGAATGTTAAACGGCTACGAGGTGTCGTATGAATTAGAAGTGAATTACGGAGACGGATTTACAACAAACTTCGTAGATTACGACTTTGTTGTGCAATCGGGTGAAGAATACATTATTAGTATTCCTACTTACGAAGAGCTTAAGACCATCATAGAAATAAGTGATGAAACGGAAATTATAGGTTTTTGTATAATTGCAAGAGCGATTGGAGGAAACACTTTATAAAAAACGGCTAATAGAATTACAAACAGTAAGGGTTCGAATTCGAGATTCGAACCCTTTTAATATTCAACATCCTTAAAAAGGTCACTTTGTGTAAAGCAATGCGAGTGCTTAAGAAAGGTAGCAATATTTCAAGCAAAAAATGCTACGACTCGTAATACGATAGAAGATATGCATCTTTATGTCATACTGAGCGAAAGGGGGGAGCCTGGAGTCGAACTCCGAAGGAGCGAGGTGCAACCTCGGTATCTAATCCTTAAGCCTGTGCATTGCTTGTGTAAAGGACACTGACAAGGAGTGTATGCGTCTTCGATGCAGTAGCATCTATTAGCACATTCTTATAGTATAGTTATACTAGAATGCAATACAAACATCCCTGTTTATACCATTAAATATTCTATAATGTCATACTGAGCGGAAGGCGAAGCCTGTAGTCGAACCCCATCGGGGCGATGTTTACATCGGTATCTCATCCTTGTTTCCTTGATGATGCTAGTGTCTGAAAACACTACTTATACCTTTCATATATTGTATGTCGGATGGCAAGGGGTGTAGCGGATTGACCGAGAGAGTGTAGGCATTGTAAACGCCGTAGTAGCTAATAACCATCCGCATTATATCCGTCAAATGAGGTTTTATATTAATCTTTTCCCTTTAATAGCTTGACATATATTTTTTCTTCCTGTATAGTATGCGTTGGTAAAAGGTGAGTATATGAAGATTAAGGCAAACAAAATACAATTATCCGATCATTTTAATTACAGAAAGCTGTTTCGATTTGTACTTTCTCCTATAGCTATGATGATATTTACTTCCATATATGGTGTAGTGGATGGATATTTTGTGTCCAACTATGTTGGTAAAACTGCTTTTTCTTCTTTGAATGTAATCTACCCCTTTATTGCGATTTTAGGCGGGGTCGGTTTTATGATTGGTTCCGGCGGCAGTGCCTTGGTCGGAAAGGTTTTAGGTGAAGGTGACAGGGATAAGGCTAATAGATATTTTACTCAAATGATCATTATAGCCGCCATTCTGGGCGTTATGCTATCCGGCATCGGAATAGCTGTTATGCGTCCTATGGCATATCTACTTGGTGCCGAAGATAATATGGTAGAGTACTGTGTACTATACGGCAGAATCGTTGTAGCCTTTAATCTAGCGTTTATGATGCAGAACTTATTCCAAAGTTTCTGTGTAACCGCCGAAAAACCCAAATTGGGCTTAGTAACGGTTATTCTTGCCGGATGCTCCAATATGTTCTTGGATTGGTTATTTATTGCAGTCTTCGACATGGGATTGGCCGGTGCCGCTATTGCTACGGGTATAGGACAATGCATAGGTGGAATTGTTCCGCTTATCTATTTCTTGCATCCCAATAAGAGCCTTTTAAGACTTGTCAAAACCAAGCTTGAGTTGCGTCCCATAATAGATGCTTGTACCAACGGCTCCTCTGAATTTATGTCCAACATAGCATCGTCATTACTTGGAATGCTTTACAATAAACAGTTGTTAAAACTAATAGGGGAAAACGGCTCGGCAGCATATGGCGTGCTAATGTACGTTCAGTTTATATTTATTGCAATTTTCTTAGGATATTCAATAGGTGTTGCACCTTTAATTAGCTATAATTACGGGGCGGATAATAAAAAGGAATTGAGAAATCTATTCAAAAAGAGTGTGATAATAATGGGTGTGTCCAGTATTATATTATCGGTTCTTGCCTTTACCTTAGCTGAGCCATTGGCTAAGCTTTTTGTCGGGTATGACGAGGAACTGACTGCACTTACTGTTAGAGGCTTTAATCTATCTTCCTATCTATTTCTCTTTGCCGGCTTTAACATCTTTGCAAGCAGCTTGTTTACCGCACTAAATAACGGTCTCATATCTGCGATTATTTCCTTTGTAAGAACGTTGATTTTCCAAACCATAGCTCTATATGTTGTACCATTAATAATTGGAAATGACGGAATTTGGCTTTCAATGGCTATTAGTGAGGTGCTTGCCTTTGTAGTATCCTTATTCTTTGTTATCTGGAAACATAAAAAATATGGTTATTACGGAAAACACTCTTTTCCTTCGGAACCAGCCAATGAGATAACTCTATAATATAATCTATAAATCTGTTGAATCGTTCTATTATGTAATATGTACATACTTAAAGGCATTAGATTCCGTAGTAAGGATATAAACAGTATTAAAGATAGAGTTGCAATGTATGCTGATCTTTTTATTCACAATTCATCAAAGACAATTTCATTTTTTAATGACACTTGGATTTGTATGCAAACTCATGAAAGTCACTTTGTTTGAATTCTCGTTTAGTATTTTCGATTTGATAATTGTAAAAAATCCTCCTCATGTACCATTGGTATTGTGGGAGGATTTTTTTGACGTTTATGCTCGTTCTATTTTTTATGTGTGATTACATTTATAATATTATCGGAAACGGCGGTCATTCCATATTTCGCCCCGTAAAGGTTGCCCGAGGAATCCAAGCTTCCGCCTGAGCCGACCAAGCCAAGGTTTCCGATAACTGCGGAAAATGCTGCTCCGAGAGAATTGTTGAGTATATCTGCGCCATTTAGGGTTTCATCTGAATCTACGTCACTTTGTTCTACAACTTTGTTCGTGATAAGGGCAATTAAAGCTTTGCTTACATCGTTTTCTTCGTCGCTGTTTAGTGAAATGGATTGCGGTTTGGTTTCAATGATGCCGTCACCGTTGACAGTGAAAGTCAAATTGCTTACGATATATATTTTTTCGGGCAGCTTGATGATTTTTCCTGTAGGATCTATTTTGAATTCATCGGGAACAGAGAAGGAGCCGATTATTTTTAGTTTTGCAAATTCTCCCGATTTGTCTAATGTAAAGGAGATTTCCTTTATTGTAATTCCTGCCTCTTTTAGTAGGGCTAAATCACCGTCTGTTGCATTTTGCACAACCTCATTAAAGATATAACCAAGGGTTGTGTTATTATATGTCAATTGTTTTTGAGTGGAATATGTAACCTTTTGTCCTAGTAGCAAGAAGTAGTTGTAATCATCGGATACTCCTAAAAGTTTGCTAGCTACGTTCTTTTCCGATGAAGGATCATAAGGATTCTTTATTATATCCGATTCATCGGGAACATTTGTAAGGGAATAAATACCTTTGATTATCTCTTTGAATTTTGTATCTCCGAGACCAATGGAATTGAGCGTGTTCTCCTCATATATAACGGTATCTCCTAGCTTAACCCGGTTTGGTGTAAGGTTCAGAAGTACGATAACGCCTGCTGCGATAATAACGATAATGATTACCAAGGTGAGCAATATGCTTAAGCAACAGCTTTTGCCTCTGCTTCTTTCTTTAGCCATAATAAAACTCCTTGTTTGTATTCTAATTAATATATAGTAGTAAAAAGTTGAATTATCAACCTTAACTATATTTTAATTGAGTAAAGTATATCATTAATCCATCTCTTTTTCAACTCAATTATGAAAGCTTTTTATGTTGGCTTTATGTGACATATTGTAATCTCGGGCGTTGTTTTTGTTTTTAGCTGAGGATTTCTAGTCATTAGGGTGTTGACAATATAATATCTCTGTGATAAAATAACAATTGTTATCGATAACACTTGTTATCTTTGGAGGAATATGGGTGCTAAGAAGAATATTGATAAGAACTGTATAATAGAAGGAAGTATGGCTCTATTGAGAAGGAGAGGATCCGATTTTTTGAATGCTAGACTTATAGCAAAGGAATTGGGCTGTTCCACACAGCCCATATACGATGCCTTTCAATCGATGTCGGAGCTAAAAAGCATACTTTTAAGTGAGAGTAAGAAGGTACTAGGGTGTTTTTTCACAAGGTTTATGGGCTCGTCGAATAGCTTTTATATGGATTATATGAAAGCATACGTTGCTTTTGCTAGGGAAGAACCCAAGTTGTATGAGTACATCTATCTAAAAAACGGCTATGAAAACACTGAAGAAGATAGAGCCTTTGTAAGGCAAGTTGTGGAGATAATAAGACTTAAGGGTGGCTATAGCGAAAAGGATGCGATAGATTTTTATTATGCAGTATGGTTTTTTGCACATGGCTTGGCAAGTCAAATTGTGACAGGATTCGCTGAGTATTCCGATGAAAGTGTTAATGAGCTATTGCAAACGCATTTTGAGGCATTGAAAATGTATTATCAATCTAAGAGGGATTGACAATGAGTATAATTGAGTTGCAAGATATTACAAAAAAATATAAAGATGTAAATGCTCTCGATCGTTTTTCCTTATCGATAGAAGAGGGCGAGCTTTTGGGTTTACTCGGTGTTAACGGTGCTGGAAAAACAACGCTGGTAAAGCTTTGTACGGGATTGATCGAAAAAGATGATGGAATTGTAAGTATTTGCGGCTTTGATTTATCTGAGCTTGATAAAATAAAGAAGGTCGTTGATTATTCTCCGCAAGAAACATCTGTTGCCTTAAACTTGACCGTTCGAGAGAATTTAGAGTTTTTTGCAAGTATTTACGGAAAGAAATCAGCAGAACGGATCGATTTTTTGATATCCGATTTTGGTCTTAATGAGGTGGAGAATAAAAAGGCAAAGTTATTGTCCGGTGGATATCAAAGAAGGTTGTCCATTGCCATAGCTTTAATATCGGAGCCTCGTGTGCTTTTCTTGGACGAGCCGACGCTTGGTCTAGATGTTTTGTCAAGACGGGGATTGTGGAAAAATATACAATTCCTAAAGGGAAAGGTTACTATGATATTGACTTCACACTATCTTGATGAAATAGAAACTTTATGTGACAGGGTCGCGATTATTTCAAAGGGAAGACTTCTGACAAGCGGTACTGTTTCCGAGATAGTTGCGGAAACACGGACAAACAGCCTAGAGGACGCTTTTGTAAAGCTTGTAGGGGAGGAGATATGAAAAGCTTGTATTTTGCAAAACGAAATTTTAAAGAACTCCTTCGGGATCCTTTGATGTACATATTTGGTTTGGCTTTCCCCTTAGTTATGCTTGTCTTATTTATGGTAATTAACAAATATACCTATGGCGGAACTCCGATTTTTGAATATAAATCGTTAATTTCAGGGATAATAACCTTTTCATACAGCTTTATTATGCTATTGATGAGCCTACTGGTATCAAAGGATAGAACCACCGCTTTTGTTAAGAGATTGTTTACCTCTCCCATGAAGGCTACGGATTTTATATTGGGATATGGATTAACGGGTCTTGTACTGGGATTATGTCAAGCTATAATTGCAATCTTTTTCGGAAACGTATTTGTTGTGGTTCTTAATCAAGATAGCGTTTCCTTTGGTAATAGCTGTTTACTTATCTTGTCAAGCTTGCCGCTGTTATTGATTAATGTTTTCGCAGGAATACTTTTTGGGACCGTTTTAAGCGATAAAAGTGCCCCCGGACTTGCCTCGGTGTTTATTAGTGCCTCGGGTGTACTTAGCGGTGCTTGGATGCCTTTGGATACTATGGGTGGATTTGAAAACTTTTGTCGTTTTCTTCCGTTTTATCCCTCTAACTATATAGGACGGATAATTACAGGTGGAATGCATACACCTATTAAAGGCGAGTCAAACCCGTATATGTTTGATACTATTGCAAAGCTGGGACTTGTCTGTCTTGCGGTGTATTTGCTGTTAACGGTAATCCTTTGCGTTGTCGCTTTTAGACGAACAATGAAAAAGGGATAATAATTAATTACTAATCATTTTACAGCTGTATCTAAAAGCAATTGTCGGTCAATACTTTTTTTGTATTGGAGGGCATATGTTTTTGGGTGGCTTAAAGAGTATATTTTATAACGTTACCGGTATCTCCTTCTCGAGATGGGTTAACGTTATTTTCTTTTACGTATGGTTGTTTTCCTTGGTTTTGGGTTTGTATTTGGTATTAAGTAGGGAAGGCAGATTTTTAAGGTTGTGTAGAAAACAGATCCGTTTTGCAAAAAGAGGAAAGCGAATATCTGAAAGAGAGATAGAATATATTTTATCTAATGTCGGGCGAGCCTTGAAAAATCGTCAAGGAGATATTCTTACTGTAGTCGTGTACTTTTTGATTTCCGGAGCACTTCTCCTTCTTGCTGTGCTGAGCGGGATAGAGGAGTACTCTCTTAAAGCTTTGTTTACTAATGTCGTAATATTGATTCTATTCATATATATAGTAGGTATGGTATTGTGCGTTAGCCTGTTTTTGAGAAGATCGAGAATAATCCGTTACGGTGAGGTTGTTAAAAACTCAATGAGAAAAGAGAAACATGGTACGACATAGAAAAACATATTAAACTTTTGAAAAGATATTTTCTAAAGGTTTACAAATTTTAAAAACTGTGTTAATATAATTCTAGCGGATTAATCGCAAATAATTAGGAGGTTCACGGTAACAAGTATGGATGACGACCATTTATGCAGTTTAATAAAGTCAAAATACCAAAGCCGTGATCTGAAGCAGTCTTTTCTCCTTCTGTTACGGTTTCGTGACAGGAGGTTTTTTAATGTATAGTGTAGCCTATAATAACGAAAACGGAAGAATCGTTGAGCATACTCAAGAGGAACTTGATAATCTTGTTTCTTTTAAAAAGAAATGGATAAATATGATAAACCCTAGCGATAAGGAAATAGAGTTTATCGAAAAGCAATGCGGTGTGCCTCAAGATGCATTAAAAGCGGCATTGGATGAGGATGAAAGACCTCGTATAGAAAAGGAGGACGAATATCTTCTGATATTGGTGGATATTCCTACTGTAGATGATGACGAGGAGACCGGCACCATTACATATAATACGTTACCGTTAGGTATTATTGTAGCGGATACAAATATTATTACCGTTTGTTTAAGAGATACAGCACTGACAAGAGACATTACGTTGGGAAGAATCAAGGGAGTTGAAGTAGGAAAAAATGCACGTTTCGTTTTTAAACTTCTATTTGCTATTGCAACCAAGTACCTTAACTATCTAAAACAGATAGATAAATCCAGCCAAAGCATTCAAGCTGAACTGCATAAACATTTAAAAAACGATCAACTTATACACTTGTTGGATATACAAAATTCCTTAGTATATTTCTCAAACTCTCTTAGAGCCAACTATAGTGTAATCGATAAACTGATCAAGAGTAATTCGTATTTGGTAAAATACGAAGAGGATCAAGATCTTATTGAGGACGTCGGCATCGAGTCACTGCAGGCATTAGATACTGCAAATATGTATAGGGATATTCTCGAAAGTACGATGGATGCCTACAGCTCTGTTATCAATAATAATGTTAACAATGTAATGAAGGTGTTGACTTCGATAACATTTATTGTATCGGTACCGACAGTAATAGGCTCATTATTCGGAATGAACCTTGATGGTATTCCCGGGTTCAGTTCGGACGGACATAATAAATTCGCGTTTTTAATCGTGTGTGTTTTGTCCATAATCTGTGCTATTGTATGCGGAATTATTATGAAGAAGAAAAAGATCCTTTAAATAAAATACTGCAGAAAAGACAACTTTTTTTGAAATTATGTGTAAAAACGCTTGTCAAAGAGTCGGAAAAGTTATAAACTATGTCGGCAAGTGAAAATAAAGAACGATTTTTGCTTGATTTATCGAATCACGGATTATGTCGGTTTGCATTTTACGAAATTTTGAAAAAAGTCAAGTAATTTGTTTGACAAAGTATAAGCGGTGTGGTAAGATAAATAAGCTGTTCAATTGAACGGCAAACAAAAACCCTTGTGGGGGCATAGCTCAGCTGGTAGAGCACCTGCCTTGCAAGCAGGGGGTCAGCGGTTCGATTCCGCTTGTCTCCACCACAATATAGAAGTGTAGCTCAGCAGGTTAGAGCACCACCCTGATAAGGTGGGGGTCGGTGGTTCGAGTCCACTCACTTCTACCAAGCAACTGTTGTTGCAAAAAGCACATTGACAACTGCATAGGTTATTTTCTTTAAAA
>CAZLNZ010000021.1:0-37678 GCA_964561145.1 uncultured Christensenellaceae bacterium | reverse complement strand
ATCCAAAGCGGTATCATGACAACAGTTCATGCTTACACCGGTGACCAAATGATCCTTGACGGTCCTCAAAGAAAGGGTGACCTTCGTAGATCTCGTGCAGGTGCTATGAACATTGTTCCTAACAGCACCGGTGCTGCAAAGGCAATTGGTCTTGTTATCCCCGAGCTTGACGGAAAACTCATCGGCGGAGCTCAACGTGTTCCTACCGCTACCGGTTCTACAACTATTCTCGACGCTGTAGTAAAAGGTCACGATGTAAGTGTTGAGGGTATCAACGCTGCTATGCAAGCTGCTTCAAACGAGTCTTTCGGTTACAATACCGATGAAATCGTTTCTTCCGATGTTATCGGCATGACCTATGGTTCATTGTTTGATGCAACTCAAACCAAGGTTACCAAGGTTGATGATGAAACCTATCTCGTACAAGTAGTAAGCTGGTATGACAATGAGAACAGCTATACCAGCCAAATGGTTCGCACCATTAAGCACTTTACGGAGCTTCTCTAATTGTCATTAATAATAACAAAAAAACATTGGATAGCGGACAAATAGTCCGCTATCTTTATATATACAACACTTCTTGTGTAAGACATTAAAGCTTTTGTTAAAGTTTCACTTGAACTCTTTTATTATTTTTTGATTTGTTGTATAATTAATAACTAGAGGTGACGGTTGAATAAATGTTTTAAGGTTAACTTGCTAATGATAGTTCTTCTTATATGCTGTCTTATGTGCTGTACAGCTATAGGGTGTGACAAAGTGCCAAGCGATTTTGAAAAGGGTTTAAAGGATGCAAGAGAATCGAAGCCCCATGAAATTTATCCGCTTGTTTCTTTGGTTGCGGACGATCCAAATGTTTCTTTTTCTAAGGATTATACCAAAGCTTTATTTGTTAGTTTTGGTCTTTCTCTCGGAAATGAAGACTATTTCTTAGGCGATGAAGTTTGGTGCGTTAGCGAAAAGGAACTTTCTAATTGGTGCAAGCAATCGTATGATGAGATAAGTGTCATTCGAGTTAAGCAGCTTTTAGGATTACGTGAGGATGTTGAAATAAAATCCGTAACCACCTTTTGGATAGGAATTGATTATATTTATAGACCTGCATATCAGCCCGATCCAAAGAAGCAGCTTACTTCTTCTGACTTTGACTTAAGTGCCTTGGGGCAGTACGCTTCCCGGTTTAAACAAATGGCACAATCTTTTTTTACATCAGATTCTGCTTTTATTTGGACTAAACTAGGATATACCTATGATTTGGCTACGGTCGGTAACAGATATGGCTTAACGCAATTCGTAGTATCGGATAATTCAAAAATCGAGATAGAGAATGCTATGGATTTTACAGATTATTTTGAGATGCTGTAGCAAAAGGAGAGATTATGCCGAATTTTGAAAAAATAAAACCTCAATTAGATGAAATGAAAGGGCGTATCAAATTAGCGGAAGAAGAGATGTTATTTGTTAAAGATACCTTCCATTCTCTTGAATTGAGAATTAAACCAATTTGGGCTATTTTTATTGTTATTTCACTTTTTGTGATGGAGGCAATAAAGGCAGTTTATAATAAAGGCTTTAAAATTTCAGTATGGACTTGGGTTGTTTTAGGTGTGACTGTCGTCGGATATTTAACTTTTTTTATAATCATGAGCATTAATAACTACAAGTACAATAAGGAAAGGCGAGAGTTATTTGCTGTAAAAAAGAGTATTTATGAAAGCCTAAATGCTCAAAGACGAGATTTCTTTGAAGAGTTTGTAAGTGAAACCAATGGCGAAAAGCTTCTTGAAGCGAATCTTAATCTGGTATGCTATTTATGGAAGGAGGGGTCTACAATTGTCATAGCGACTCTCAAGGAGGAGCTTGAAATCGAGTGCTTAGAGTTGTCTGAAATAAGGTATATAGCTAACGATGAGTTGTTGAGTGACTATAACAAAAAGCTGGGATTGTCCTCGGACATCGAAGCTGCGACTCCTTACTGTTATTTGTTTACTGATAAAAAATGCTATGTGTTTTTGAGTGAAGGTTATTCTGTGCTAAGAAAGATGTTTCCCGATAAGGAAATAGAGAGGGCAATTTTTTCTGAGTCTTCGGAAATAGAAAGTGAGGTAATATAGATATCTTCGACAAAGGAATATAGAGATTACATCTTAGAACAGCTAGCCGTCTTTAGAGGGAATTAAGGGATGAAATATGATTTTACATTAGTTAAGCTATATGCCGATTTTCTGAATGAAACAGATGATATTGAGGAAAGTATTCGAGAAATTATGGCAACGGGTGTTGACGACCTTCTAGCCGAAAGGCTATTTATTGCCGAGTATTGTGGGTTAGATACCATTGGAAAGGATAGAGTATTCTTTCAAAAATATTTTCCCATATCTCTTAAGAAGTTGTCAATAAGGGAGTACATTTCCGATCCATATTATAAAAATATATCTTTTAAGGAACAAAGAAAGGGCAACATCACTTTTGATAATGGTATATATAGACCTTATCAGCCCTTTGTTTATGATGATTTGTTTGTAAACTATGACGGCATGATAATACCACATATAGGCTTTTTTGCGGAGGAGTTTTCCTTTCCGAGAATATCTGAGAACGGCAGAGAGTGGATGACTATTACACCTAACGAGATAAACACGATGAAAAAGCCTATAGCGAAGGCGAATGGTAGAGTTTTGTGTTTGGGCTTAGGATTGGGATATTTTACATACATGTGTTCACTTAAGAGCAATGTAGAGGAAATCATTGTTATAGAGAAGAACCCTATCTTGATTGATCTGTTTAAAGACGTTCTTCTTCCCCAATTTCCCTTCAAGGAAAAGGTTAAACTGATAGAAGGGGATGCCTTTGAATTCTTGAGGGATACTAGCCTTTCCTTTGATTTTGTGTTTGCCGATTTATGGCATGATTGCGGTGACGGAGTAGATTTGTATCTTGAACTTAAAAAGTATGAGAATAAATTCCCGAACACGCTTTTTACATATTGGATAGAGGATTCTATCAAGCTTTATCTATAAAAGTGAATTTAATAATAAGAGTGTATATTTATTGAATAAAAATTCAAAAACAACTTAAGATATGCATAGAAATAAAAAAATCAACAAAAATATTCAAAAAGTGTGCATATTTATTTGCCAAATTCTTGGGTGTGTGGTATAACTATATCATTAAAACTGAAAAGGAAGGTTATCTTATGAAAAAAACGATAATTTCTATAATATTAATTGCAATTTGTATTTGCTGTTTTGCTTGCACATCTCAACAAGGAATCACGGTAAATGGTTATACTACAGGAGCACTCGCAGTTAAGGATGTTGCAAACGGTGCCATTAACGGTGTTATTATTGATAAGCAACCTGCTTTAATGATTGCTGAAACCATCAATATGAACGGAAATAAGGTTAAGGTTATCGATAGCATTGAGCTTACTGCAGAAAGCTATGCTTTTATTGTTAAGAAGGGTAACTCGGAGCTTCAAAGTAAAGCTAACGCGCTATTACAGGAGTTGAAGGATTCCGGTGAATTGGCTAGTATCATTTCTTCATTCTTTGACGGAACCGCAACTTTTACACATGAAAATCCCGCTTCCAAGGAAGGCTGCTTGGTTGTTGCGACCAATGCCTATTTCCCTCCTTTCGAGTATTATGAAGGGAATAAGCTTACCGGTGTAGATATTCAAATCGCAAGTCTTTTAGCAAAGAAACTAGGTAAAGGATTATATGTCGAGGATTTAGATTTTGATGCAGTATTCACATCAGTTTCTCAAGGTTTGGCGGATATAGGAATGGCTGGAATAACCAAGAACGATGAAAGAGAAAAGACATTTGATTTCAGCATTGATTATTATGAATCTGCACAAGTATTGATTGTCAAAGCTGATGATACCACCTTTGATGGGTGTAAGACCGCCGAGGACATCGAGGCTATACTTAAGGCACAAAATAAGACATTCGTTATCGGTGCTCAAAGCGGAACAACGGGCTATATGTATGCCAATGGTGACCAAGATTTTGGTTACGAAGGCTTCACTAAATAGATATGTGGGATATATTTATTAGAGAATTTATTACCAAAGAGAGCTATAAGGTAGTTCTTAATGGTCTTCTGAACACCGTACTAATTGCGGTGTTCGGTTTGATTTTCGGTGTAATAATCGGAAGTATTATTGCCGTTATAAAATCTGTACCGGTATATAGAAAACCCTTGAAAATTTTCCAAATAATAGGGGACGTATATGTTACCGTATTTCGCGGTACACCAATGGTAGTTCAACTTTTGATATTCCACTATATTCTTTTCCCCGCTTTAGGGTTAACTCCCAAAAATATAATAATAGGTTCTTTTATATTGGATGGAAAAGTTATCGAGGCGATAATAGCTTTTGCATTGAATAGCGGAGCCTATGTTTCCGAGATAATGAGAGGAGGAATATCCTCGATAGATAAAGGGCAGCTTGAGGCGGGAAGAGCTTTGGGCTTAAGTTATGCCATGACCATGAAAAGAATAGTTCTTCCGCAAGCCTTTAGGAATACACTTCCAACTTTAGGTAATGAATTCATAGCATTAATTAAGGAAACCAGCGTAGCAAGCTTTATTGCAGTTGTTGACTTAACAAAGGCTTTTCAAAACATAGGAAATTCAACTTTGGAGTACATTGTTCCATATCTCATGCTTGCGCTATGCTATTTGATTATAGTGATTGTAATTACTGCAATAATAAAGCTTATTGAAAAGAAAATGAAGAAGAGGACAGATGGTTATGCAAGAGAAAAACACGCAAAACAACTTAATAACAGTCAAGCATCTAACTAAGAGGTTTGGTGATCTACTTGTCCTCGATGACGTCAATGCTGTTATCAAGCAAGGGGAACGAGTAGTAATTATAGGACCGTCCGGTGGCGGAAAAAGTACCTTTTTACGTTGTCTTAACGTATTAGAAGATCCTACAGCAGGACAGATTTTTTTCGAATCCTCCGACCTTACCGATCTGAAGATCGATATAAACGAGCTTAGACAGGATATGGGTATGGTTTTTCAACAGTTTAATCTTTTTAATAACTTGACTGTTTTGGAAAACATTACTTTAGCTCCTATTATCGTTAGAAAAAAGAAAATGGGGGAGGCACGTCATAACAACAGAATAATGCCTTTGTACAATTTCCTTTTAAAAACCTTTGATAAAGCGATAAGGAAGGGTATCGATAAAAAAACTCAAAGGATGGAAACTTTCGTTTCGGAAAAAAGAAAGGAGCTTGAACCCATTGAACAGCAGTGGGAGAGTACTAAAAATGTTATTGTAAAAGCAGGAAAGAGCTACGTTTCTTATGATAATAAACTTACTGCCAAAAAGCTTAAGCTTGTAAAAAAGATAGAAAATGCCGAAAGATATTTGGATAGAGTGGATTATCCGAAGCCAAAGGAAAGAATAGAACCGGAGTACAATTCTAAAAAAGAAATCATCGAGGCTTCCGAAAAAGAGGCAATGGTTTTATTGAAAAGAATAGGTCTGGAGGAAAAGGCAGATTCCTATCCAATGTCTTTGTCAGGCGGACAAAAACAGCGTATTGCAATAGTTCGTGCTTTAGCAATGAATCCCAAGGTGATGCTGTTTGATGAACCGACTTCTGCATTAGATCCCGAGATGGTAGGTGAAGTATTGGAACTAATCAAGCAAGTTGCGGACGATGGTATGACAATGGTAATTGTAACTCATGAAATGGGCTTTGCCAGAGAGGTTGCCAGTCGGGTGCTCTTTATGGCAGAAGGAGGAATTTTAGAGGAAGGAACTCCGGAGGAGATCTTTGATAATCCTAAAAATGAAAGATTGAAGGATTTTTTGAAAAAAGTATTATAGTTATTGAATCATTTACTGAAAAGTAAGTGCTTTTATTTAGCATAAAAGGGGCTTTCGCCCCTCTTTTATTCCCCCTTATTTATTACCTTCTTGCATATAGTAATCGGGATCAACTAATATATCATCTTTCATTAATTCAAAGTGCAGATGCGGTCCGTCTGAAGTTTCAAATACACCCTCAGTTCCGATGACACCGATTACATCGCCTTGTTTAACTTTATCACCGACTTTTACCCTTACGTCCGGAGACAACAGTGAATACGAAGATGTGATTCCGCCTTGATGCTTTATTTTTACTGTTGTACCTCTCAATGTGGTTGTGCTTACAGCAATTACTTCACCGTCAAGAACAGCTTTAACTTCTTCACCTGCATTTGCCTTATAATCGATACCCTGGTGGGTCGACCAATGCTTCATTGTAGCATTGTATACTAATGACGTGTCCGTATAGGCTTTAAGCACTTCTAGCTTATTAAGAGGAGATCCGATAACGGATGGCACAACGTCAACCGTTTGATTCCCTTTGTCTTCGCTATTGTTGGTATTTCCGCCACTATTGTCGGGATTATTTGTAGCTCCGTTATTCTGATCGTCATTTGAAGGTGCTTGAACGAGGGAGCCGCCACCTTCTTCGGCTTTTCCGTTTTTAATGACAGTGTATGTTATCATAGTAACTATTGCTACCAAGCATAAAACCATAAGTATTAAGTAAATATTCTTTTTGAAGAAGTCTGCAAATTTACCTTTGAATTTCTTTTCCATAAACTAACCTCCGTTTGCTTAAGTCTGGACTTAATTTTTACTTTCTATACACTGAGAGGGTTATTTATTTGTATTGTTTTTTTTGATGGAAAACCGATATTGACTTTAAGGGTAAATGGATATATAATATAGATTATGAAAAGAGTTAAGACACTTCCGATGAATTATAATATAGAAAGAACTTCGAGTTTGGCAAATACATTGTCCGCGATAATGGGTGTACATCCGGTTAAAGGCGGAACCGAGGAGCTTTTTGATTTTGTTTCCAAGGTCGGAAGTATTGACCGTTGTGTGCTCTTTCATCCTTTGCTTGTTGGTCAGGCACTTTTTGAAGGATTCTCCGCTTTAAAGGATAAGGTTGAGCTGATATGTGATGAAAGATTAGAACTTGTTGCACCTTATGGAGGCAAGGGGATAAACTCTTTGCTCTCTATGTATTCGGGTGATGAAAACGGCAAAGGGAAGGAAAGTCTTTTTGATAAGCTTGTCAAGGAGAAAAAGAGATGTGTCGTAGTACTTCCCAAGAAGTATAGGAGGCAGAGTTCCTTTTTCCCGGTCGGAGTTGAAGTCCAATTATATGATGTACCAATGCAAGGATTAAGTATCTCTCTGTCACTCATCAAGGCAAATAACTATGACTTTATAGTCCTGGTCGACTCTGATTATGCGGAAGAATCGCTTTTGTCGGGTCCAAGTTCAAGATCGGCTCTTAAGGCAGTTCAGAGGCAAATCGAAGACTTTACCATTTTAGCAAATGCCGTGGAGGTATTCTGGAGAAATAAAAGGGCATTGGTAGGTTTTTGTCCAGACCGAGGGGTTCACAGAACACTTCTTTGGGGACGAAGCGGCTCAAAAAGAGTAGAGGATTTGAATGTACTCCATTATTTTAGTGTAAAAGAAGGGAGTATATCGGATTGATAAATAAGATGTTGTTAGGTTTTTATTTGGTTTGTAATAATATTTAGATATTATTAACTGCAAGAAAAAATCCGATTGTTTACAAGGAGGTTACATATGGATTTCTTAGATATTTGTAAAAGCAGATATAGTTGTAGGGGTTTTTCCGATGAGCCCATTGAAAAGAGTGATATCGATTATATCAAGCAATGTTTGTTAAGGGTACCCTCTGCAAGAAACGTACAGCCCTATACCGTTATTGAAACCGAAGGAGAGGTAATGAAGAGAGCTATTACTGCGGCTCAGATAGGCGGCGGAAACCTATGGGCAAGCTCTGCAAAGGGGTTCTGGGTAATAGTAGAGGAGGCTATGGAAGGATTGCAACGCTTTGCCGAAATCGATTGTGGTATTTTGGTCTCCACTGCTTGTTATGCCGCAGAGGCACGGAATATCGGTACCGTAATTATTGGACGTTACGATGAAAAAGCTTTGAAGGAGCTTTTAGGAATACCTGAAGGTAAGAGAGTACTTTTGTGTTTGGCCATGGGTAAAAAGGAGGCTGCTCCGAGAAATCCTCAAAAGAAGGGAGAGGGAGAGCTGTTTAAGCTTAATAGCTATAATGAATAGTATAGAGGATAAAATAAAGCTGTTTCACGATTGGATCGAGGAGAGTAATAATATTGTGTTTTTCGGTGGAGCCGGTGTTAGTACGGAAAGTGGAATAAAAGACTTTCGTTCTGTAGACGGACTTTACAACGAAAATTATTCATATCCGCCGGAGATGATTCTTTCTCATACCTTTTTCATGAGAAATACGGAGGAGTTCTATAGATTTTATCGTGAAAAGATGCTTGTAGAGGGTGTAGAGCCCAATAGGACCCACTATGCCTTGGCTGAGCTTGAAAAGATTGGAAAGCTAAAGGGTGTTATTACTCAAAATATTGACGATCTACACGAGCGTGCCGGGAGTAAGAAAGTTCTTCACTTGCACGGAATAGTCAATGATAACCATTGTATGAGATGTAATAAATATTACAATGTATCGAATATAGAAAAGAAAGGTGTTCCTCATTGTTCGTGCGGTGGAATAATAAAGCCCGATGTGGTATTGTATGAAGAGTGTCTTGACGATGAGATCGTGCGTGAGTCGGTGGAGCTTATATCGAAAGCGGATATGTTTATCGTCGCAGGAACATCTCTCGTTGTGGCACCTGCATCAGGGCTGATTTACTATTACCAAGGAAAAAAACTTGTTCTGATAAATAAAACAGAAACCGGAAAGGAGCATGCCGCCAACCTTGTAATTCAAGAAAGTTTAGGGAAAGTTTGGTAACTGATTGGTTAATATTTTGTAAAAATAAAAACAAATTATGAATTAGCTATTTTTTTATTTGGAGTTATATGTTATAATAACATATAACTCTTTTTTGAGAGCCGATCTTTAATGGAGGATGTATGAAAAAGCTTCTTACGGTTTTGATAATGCTGATTCTGCTGACGACAATGTCGGCGTTTTTGGTTGCCTGTAACCAAAAAGAGCTAGCTACGCCCTCCGAATTGAGTGTTAGTGACGGCTTTTTAATTTGGAGCAAAGTCGAAAATGCAGAAGGGTATGTAGTAAGTGTTGACGGGGTTGAGTACAGGGTAGGATTAAACTACTATGAGCTATCTGTTGAACTCGGTAAAACCGTACAGATTGCCGTAAAAGCGATAGCTGACGGGTATACCGATTCTCCCTATTCGGAGATTTATATCTATAAAAATGCAGAGCTTACAGAACTAACTAAGCTTAATACTCCGCAAATAACAGAAATTACCGGTGACGGAAGAGTGTATTGGAGTTATGTTTCCAATTCCAACGGATACAAAATTTATAAAAACAACTCTGTTATTGCCACAATAAATGATGCAAAAATTACCGACTATCTTTTAGAGATAAATACCCCCGGTTCTTATGGCATACAAGTTCAGGCAATAGGAGATAGGAAAAGCTATTCCGATAGCGGAAAGTCTAATATCTATAAGCTTACCATTGAAAATAACGGTATGCCGTCGTTACCTTCTTTGGTTGCTCCAATCATTTCATATGATGCGGATACACAAGCCTTGGTTTGGGAAAGGAATAGAAAAGCCGCCTACTATGATATTTATTTGAACGGAACAAAGGTGGCAAGTACAGAAGGGACGTCGTATGTCGTCGACCCTGTATTAAAGGTCAACTCCTATCAAGTTGTATCTGTTGGAGATGGCGTTAGATATGGTAATTCCAGACCGGGTAATGCGATTTCTTTTCCTTTGGAACCTGATTCTTATCCAAAGAACTTATCAGTAAAGGTGGTTGACGGTGAACGCAGTTTGGTTTGGGATGAACAACCCTATTGTCTTGGCTATGAGGTTGAGATTAATGGAAGCCTTGTTGAAACAAAGAATGAATATATGGTATTCCCTACATATAAAGACGGTGTATATAATGTAAGAGTGAGAAGTAGGGGAGACAACTTGGTCTATTGCTCAAGCATGTTCAGTAATGAACTTGAAATTGTAATAAAAGACGGAAAAATTGCCGCAGAAAGACTTGATTCACCGGAAAGCATTGGTTTTTATGGTGGTAAGGTTGAGTGGAGCGAGGTCAATGGTGCCGATTACTATGAGCTTTTAGTGGAAACGCCCTATGACGATACCCTAACGGATTTCAGATATAAAGTTTACGATTTAAGCTTTACCGTTGAGGAAACATTATTGGACAGTGTTCTAGTTTTTTACGTTCGAGCTTGTTCCGACAGTGTTCTATATTACAATTCGGATTACACTAAGGGAATCGGCTTTGTTCCCAGTGCAAGGAAGGAAATCTATACCGATGATGGATATGTTACGATTATTGAAGGTGAGCAATATACCTTTATGTCCACACCCACCGGTCTTAGTTATGACGGACAGAGAATAACTTGGAGCGAGGTAAACGGAGCAAGCGGATATAAGTTGAATATTGGAGAACAGCAGTTCGCATTAACGGATTGTTATTTTGATTATGCTTTTGATGGCGAAATCGTTGTTTCCGTTTCTGCAATGACGGATAAGGCGTTGACATATCCTTCTCCACGTTCGACAGAGGCACGCTTTCAAGGAAAAGTTCGGCTTTCGACTACGAAACTCTTGCTAAGTGAAGGTGTATTGACCTGGACGGGCGTTCAAGCAGCCGCAAGTTATCTTGTTGTGGTTGAAGGACTTAACTCTTTCCAAACCGATACGCAATTATTTGACCTAAACAACGTGATTGAATATGATGGAGAGTATACCGTTTATGTCCTTTGCGTGGCGGAGGGAACTTATTATATAAATTCGCTGAAGAGCAATGAGGTTAGGTTTGTTGCCGATTATGGTGCATATGGCACGGAATCCAAGCCTTTTAGCATAGAAACAATAGAGGATTTCTCATTAATTGAAGAAAACCCGAATGCTTATTATAAACTTACATCGAAAGAATATGATTTCCAAAACAATGAAGTCGAGCCATTGTTTACTTCCGATGCCTTCTCGGGGCATATTATCGGAAATGGTGCTGTAATTAAGAATCTGACCGTGAAGGCGGTTGATGAGATTTGTAGCTTTTTCGGCATTCTTGAAGGAGCGACGATTAAAGAGATTTCCTTTAAAAATGTAAAAATTTCATCTTCTGTTATGCAGGGCGTAGTTGCTTCTATGGCAACTGATTGTATTATTGAGGGAATAACTATAGACGGTTCGGAGCTCATGGGCGAGGCTATATATTCCGGTGGAATAGTAGGCATCGGAAGCGGAAGTATTTCAAATTGCGATGTTAGTATTTGCGTTGAGCTAAAGCCGGTCGGCTCTAATTCCTTATATGTAGGCGGAATTGTAGGAAGCTTCCAAGGAGATATTGAAAGCTGCAAAGTTGTTTTCTCTCTTACCACACTAAGTAGCGATGCCGGTGAGGTAATTGCCGGTGGGATAGCCGGAAGTCTTATTGGAAACATAAAGGGAGTTGAGGTTGACAATGCCTCAATAAATCTTAATGATGACGGTTATGCGGGACTCGGTTTTGGTCAAGTATCCGGTGAGATTATCGATTTGCATTTGAATGGTTCACTGATTGGTAAGTCGGTCAATTATCTATACCTTGGTGGTGTCGCGGGGAAAGCTAGCGGAAGTTTAACGGGTAATGTTAGCGGATTGATTTCGGGTGAAAGTGCTTTAGTGTACATTGGCGGAGCCAGTGGAACGGGCGGAAATTTTGAAATGACAGTTAAAACGAAACTAAGAGTCTGTGCCGACAGATTGTACCTTGGAGGACTTTGCGGAAGCAATACAGAGGAAATAACGGTAAATGAACTTGAATTGGAGGTTCAAGCAAGTGCAAATAAAGGCTACTTGGGAGGCATTGTCGGGTACGGCAATGCAAAAGGCTCTCTTTCCGGGAGCATAGAAATAAATATAAAAAACAAAGATAGTATCTTTTCTTTAAGAATGGGTACATATTCCGGTAGCGATGATGACGGCTTTGTGGATTCACCCTTTTCTGTAAGCGGTAATTATAATGCGACTACAGATGAATGAAGCTCGACCTTTAACGGGTTTTCACATTGCTTTTGGCAAAAAGACAAATTGATAAAGATTACGGATTAATAGAATTGCAAAAAGAGAAACCTTGATATGAGAAAATTGCGAATTTTGTTATTAATAGTATTGTTATTATTTGCACTTTGCGGATTCCAAACGGTTTTTGCCGAAGAAGAAATCCGTATATCCTTTTTTGATGGCGAAAAAGAGATTTTTCCCAACATTGATAATGGCGTGTACTTCATTGAGTATAGCGAGGATTTGGAACTTAATATAAGCGGAAGCTTGACTGCATATCCAAACGCTGAAAGCGTTTTGCGAATAAAGCAAGGCGATAATCTATATGTAACAACAGACAAGAAAACTTTTTCTGATGCCGGCACCTATGAGCTTATGATTGAGGTCAAAGGTGGGGTTGTTAAGAGCAAAACCTTTACCTTGATTATTGAAAAGAAAAAGGTAACAGATGCTTATTTTGACAAGGATACATTAAGTATAAGATATGGGGAGAAGTCTGATCCTTTATTGATTCTTCCGGAGAGTGTGTACGGCAATGCAATGGTTGAATACCGTTTTTACCGACAAGACGGAACCGAGATTGAAAAAGTCGATTCGGTCGGTGAGTATAAGGTAAAAGGTGTTATTAACGGAAAGAATTATTATGGTGAAATAGAAGATACTTTTATCGTTAATAAAGCAGACTGCTATATTGAAGTCGAAAATAATTATGTTGAGGTGAGCTATAAGCTTAGCGAGGCGGGTGTTAACGGATATGATTTGCAGGAAATGTTTGGTGTAAGTGTAAAAAATACAGAGATAGATTATCCGTTGGTTTTTGAGGTTAAGGGGAATAATGACAAAGATTTTTATGAGTCGAGATACATTCGTAAGGTTGATAGCTATTTGGTAAATATATCCTTCAAGGGAAATGTTGACTGCTTTGAAAACGGGAATGTAACTGCTACTTTTATTTTAAAGAAGTCGGACATAAGTTTTAGCATAAGCAACTATGTTACGGTAATCTATGATAATGAGCTTGATATAGTAAAGTCGGTCCGTGATGATATGTATAATAACGATTACGGATATAGCGTATATGGCGGAGGCGAAAAATTAGGCGTTGATTTTTCTTCGGCATTATTAAGCATAGCCTTTTATGAGGATAGTAGCTGTCAAGAGGAAATGAGAGAGCTTCCTAAAAACGCAAGAGAAGAGTGCTATTACTATAAGCTGTTTTTTGAGGGTAATGATTATTTTAATGGTGCAGAATCAAAGGCTTCAAAGTTAATAATACAAAGAAGAAATATCATAAAGGAAATATCCGTAAAATCAAATATTGCATACAGCTGTGATGAAGAATACGATATTTTAAAAACCTTCTCCCTGCCTTCTGTTTATAGTGAGAAACCATTGTTATGTTACTATAAGATAATTGAAAACGGAGAGGGAGTGCTACTTGAGGAAAAGCCATCGAAGCCCGGGTCTTATTATTGTTTGGTAACGATTGACTCTAGTAATTACTATGCAAGTTTTAATGTTAGATATTCGATAGATAAACTCTCAATTCCAATAGAGAAGCTTGTTGTGTCAGGCTTGGAGTTTACTTATGGAGATACAGTGTCAATAGCTGCAGAGATTAAGGATTTCGATATCCAAGACATTGATATAAGCTATTATTTGAATACAGTAAAGCTTGAAGCTACTCCTATTAATGCAGGAGTATATGTGGTTTGTTTTAGTGTCGTCGATGATAATTATATACTAGAGGCTGAGAGGGAACTTGTAATACATAAGAAAGAGCTTGGAGTTGCCATTGCTCCTATAAAGGCAGCATATGGTGATGATATATTTGTTAAGAGTGGCGGTGTATATCAAGATGACTGCTTGAGCTACGAAGGTTTAGTTTTAGAAAATGACGAGGCGGAACTTAATAGCGTAATATCGTTATTTGCCGTACTTGGTGAACAAAAGCTTTATACGAAATCCCCCTTACTTACGGTGGGAAGCTATACTGTCAAAGCGGAGGGTGAGCATAGAAATTATGATATTTCCTACGGTGAAGGAATTCTTACTGTGGAAAAGAGAAGTCTAAATGTTAGTGTCGGCAACGTCGAACAATATGTGGGATACAAGCTTTCACCTAAAATTACTGTAAGCAATACCGCATACAATGATCTGGGCAGAGACTATGCAACGCTTTTTGAGTGCTATTATACCGAGTCTAGCGGAAGAGAGGTGACCGACTTGGTCGATGGACGATATATTATCAAAGTTCGCTTAAAATCTCAATACGAAGGGAGTTCCTCAATTGCGAACTATAAGATGAATTATATTAACGGCATTCTGACTCTATTAAGTAATGAAAAAACAGATGAAGAGGGCAATATAACCATAATAGGCAAGTTCTCTTCAGATGAAGACTTTAAGGTAAGAACGGATATATCAGTAAGTAACTACAGTAAAGCAATACAAAAGACTTCGGGTAAGGCGGATGTTACCGAATTCTATTATGTTCCTTATGCATTACCTACAACGGACGGATCCTCCTTTAAGCTTAGACTTAAGAGTTCATCCCTTGCAAAAGAAGGGGTTAAACTCCTTGTTTCTTATGACGGTATCGAGTTTATCGAGCAAGAATTTGTTGTTGTTAACGGGCAAATGGAATTATCATTGAATACAATGCCATCATATTATGCAGTATGTGTTCCGGAAGGGAGCAATTTATTTCTCTTGGTGGGATTAATTGTAGGTGGCATTGTTGTGGTAGTTGCTGTCGTATTGATTGTTCTATGGCGATTGGGAACATTTGTTAAGGCAAAGAAAAAAGACGGTATAAGGTTGTCGGAGGGTGTAATCGCACCGACTGAAGGAAGAAAAACCGAAGATGATGAGCTAGACGAAATAATTGAAAGTTTTGATTATAACTCCGTGAAGAAAGAGGAGAACCCTGCAGAGAGACTTGCCCGTAAAGAAAGCGAAGAACTTAGAGCACAATACAGGCTTAAACTTCGTCGTATGAGAAATATGGGAGATAAATCGATAAGTGATACCATGAGTACCTTGGGCGTAGACGGAGCTTCCTATGATGAGGAGAAAGCAATAACTATGCTTATAGAAGCGGACGAGACTAAACGCAAGAAAGAAGATGAAGAAAAACGAAAAATCAAAGAGAAAGAGGAAGCAATAAAGAAAGAAGAAACTTCCTTTGTGGTTAACGAAAGAAAAATAGGAACTCTATCGGGCAGGAGGGTAGTTCCCAAGACACCGCATATTGATGACGATGATTTTTGATAATCGAAAACAAATGGTCATTAAAGACATCTAAAAAAGAGCGAAAAGAAAATGTCGCTCTTTTTTAGATGTATAATATAACGGTTTAATGAACAATCCTAATTGTTTTCGAGTTGTTCTTCGCTGTTTTTATATGCTGCGGTTATGATAGACAAACATTATTTTTTATCTGTAAACTTTTATTTCTTTAATCGTGATTGCGGTCGTAGGAACGTTGTTACTATAAACCGGCGTACTTCCGTAATATAAATAGCTATTTGTTGTTGCTACCTTGCTTAGTTTGGTTACGACATCCATGCTTTCTTTATCAATTACTCTTCCGAAAGCTGCATATAAACCATCCAAGCTATCACTGCAATCGTTTGAGCAGATAAAGAATTGAGAGGAACCGGAGTTATAGTCATTGGCTCTTGCCATGCTTATAACACCCTCCTGATGCCTTATGGAGTTTTCAACGCCGTTTGCTTTGAACTCTCCTTTTATTGTTCCATATGGGCTTTCCTTCTGGATTATAGCATTTTGTCGGAATTCAAAGCCGCCGCATTGAATCATGAAGCCTTCTATTATTCTGTGAAAAACGATACCTTCATAAAAACCGTCTTCTGCAAGTTTGCAGAAATTTTCAACAGATTTCGGGGCAACGGTTTCATATAGCTCTAATCTGATACTATCACCGGTTGAAAGGAATATCTCGCACAAGGGGTTGTCATTATTAAGAATTCCAAAGGAGCCCGTGTTGTACTTCTTTTGCCAATTTGCAATTACACTATCTTTGCTGTCGCCTGTACAAGCTGATAGGGAAACAGAAAGAAGAATGACTAAAATTATGATTACAATCGATAAATAACTTGTTATTTTTTTCATGATAATATATTAACAGATTTTATTTCGTAACGCAAGAGGTATGATTATTCGCAATTAAAAAATATTTGGACTGATAGATAACTGGGTCACCTGTATAGTATTTCTTGAAAAAGTGCATATTGACATTCAATAATAAAAGTGTTATTATATTTATAGAGGGTTAATTCGACAACTTTTCTAATAAAATATACACTTGAAGGAAGGTATCTTTATGGATATTACTGACGTTAGAGTTAGACTCGCAAAAAGTGATAGCGGCAAACTTAAAGCCGTTGCAACTATCACAATAGACGGAGCTTTTGCAGTACATGATATCAAGGTTATCGAAGGCATCAACGGTCCGTTTATCGCTATGCCTAGCAAAAAGACACCGGAGGGAGAATATAAGGATATAGTTCATCCTATCAATCCCGAAACAAGAGCTTTCATATCTGAAAAGATATTGCAAGCTTACGATGAGCTTGTTAACGGTCAAGACGCTTAATAATAGTTTGTAAACAATCGGTTTAGTTCTTCAATTAAATTAATAATCTTCTTAAGCAGCTACTTTCCATCAATTCATCATTAAGAGGTAACATCAATAGCCGTACTTCTTGCTAATTCATCAATACTACCTGCGCCTACAAATAATAGCAAAGCATCACTTAAGTTTAACGAATTTAAGGTATTCTTGAAATCGTTATAGCTTTTGCAATATCGTTTGTTTTCAATATTGATTTTATTGTATAGTTTTATTGACGAACCTTCTTCGTCGTATTTTTCCCTTGCAGAGTAGACGGGTAATAGAATTAAGTAATCTGCAAGACTAAGACTTCTTGCGAAATCATTTATAAGTTCCTTTGTTCTGGAATAGGTATGCGGTTCAAAAACAACCGCTATTTTTTTATCTCCCATAAAAGAGGTTATGAGTTTTTCTATTTGCGTCGGATGGTGTGCATAATCGGAGTATACCTTACAGTTTTTGTAGTATCCAAGAAATTCCCTCCTTCTTTTTAGACCGTAAAAATCATCAAATACTGTGGTAAGTTCTTTGTCGGAAAATCCTAAAAGCGTTAAGCATTTTGTCGCCATTGCCAAGTTTTCTAGGTTATAATCACCTATTATGGGGGTATTTAGGGAAATATTATATTCTTTGTCGTTATAGTTGTAAGTGTGCACGTGTGCATTTTTGCACGTAATAGAGAAATCTTTATAAAGTGTGTATGCGTGCACGTGTGCATTTGAGATAATGACATTATTTCCTAAGATTAGATTTTTTGTGACTTTTTTTGTAAATTTTTCAAAGGCTTCCCTATAGCTTTTGTAATCATGGTAGTAATCGGGGTGGTCATAGTCGATATTTGTAATAATTCCGATATCCGGTGATAATGACAAAAAACTTTCTTTGTATTCGCAGGCTTCTGTAATAAATAGTTCTCTTCCTTTCATAATTACTCCCGTTGTTTGTGAGAGGAAAACTCCGCCTATATGGGCAACAAAGGGGTAATTGGAGTAATTTAGTGCGTGAGCAAGCATTGCCGTAACGGTAGATTTTCCGTGTGTTCCCGCAACAGCAATTGTACGTTTGAAACATTGCGAAATGAGCCCGAGGAATTTTCCTCTTTCCATTTGATTTTTTGCAACTTTTATTTCCGGATTATCGGTGTTAACTGCCGATGAATAAATCACGATATCCGCCTTTGAGGCAACAGCGGGATTCGTTCCTTGATAAACATTGAAGCCTTCTTTGAGCAAAACTTGCATATTATTGCCAAATGTGTTATCGCTTCCCGATACTTCGGCACCGAGATATTTGGCAATTCTTATTAAACCGTTAAGACTTGCACCGTTAACGCCGACAAAATGTAGTTTAAGTCCTTTTATTTCACGCATATAAAAGTATATGCGAATTATGTCAAAAAGGGAAGACTTTATTCATTATTTGTAGCTTTAAGTAGTATTTTTCCGATAATACTCGCAAACATTTTTGTTATAACGTCTATTTCTTTTGGAGTAACACAAAATGGAGATAAGGGATTACTTCTGGATATCAGGGGAACGCCCATAGATATTATTGGTACTCCAATGGTTTCTTTGTTGATAGTGGGTCTATGGTTGCCAACTCCCGAGCCTGGAACTAAACCGGCATTCGATATTTGTATCGAAGAGTAAAGGTTGTTTTCTGAAATGCAAGTTAGAGAGTCAAGACAAATTATAGAGGAGGGTAAAAGCTCTTGTGCCAGAGCTTTTACCATAGTATAACTTTCTATTCCCGTTAATCCAAAGACTGACGGTTTGCAGAGCAGGAGCTTCTTTCTATTATTTGATAACTCATCAATTACTTCCGAACCCAAGGAGTCTGCGGTTATTCGTTGGTTACCCAGACCTACAACAAGAACTTTGGTTTTTCTTATAAGCGTTGATAGAATTTCAGCGGAAAGAGTAGTAAGCTCCCTTTCGAGACTTTTACTCCCGAGGCTGTCTCTCTTGAATCCGATTGAATAATAATCTCCGTTACCTCTTGAAAAGGATTTTCGATTGGTTTCTTCTACAGTGAAAGACGAAATGGTGCATAGCCTTCTTTTTTTCTTATTCGGAGTTATTTTTAGTTCATCGAATTCTTCATTCCAAAGGGATTGAAAACTGTCCATACTGATAAGTTTTTGTAAAAAAGCGAAAAGAATACCGAGAAATGAAAAAAATAAGTTCACAAGGATAAAAAATCTGTGTTTATTTAATTGCAAATAAAATAAAGTTGTGCTAGAATAATCAAGCATTATCCAAAAAAGGAGATACTATTGTGGCAAACATCAAATCTCAAAAGAAACGTATTCTTATCACAGCAAAAGAAAATGAAAGAAACAAGGCAGTTCGTTCTTCAGTTAAGAACGCACTCAAAAAGTTCGATGTAGCAATCAACTCTAAAGACCTTGACGCTTGTGAAAAGCTTTATCCTGAGACCGTAGCTATTATCAATCATGCTAAGAACGCAGGCGTTTTGCATATCAACGCTGCTAGCCGTAAAATCGCTACTGTTACCAGAAAGTTGGACGCCCTCAGAGCAGAGAACGCATAAGTCTTAAGCTTTTTAATAGGTTATGTATTATTAATTCAAACCGAGGCTTGTCCCAAGGGCAAGCTTTTTGTATTTTCGAAATGAAGATTGATTGCAAAAGAAAAAAAGTAACCCACCGGTTAAGTCGATGGGTTACTTTTTTAACGGGATTATTCTTAATCGAACAAGTGTTCGTAAAGCGTTTCGTATATATCTGCCGCTTTTTCTTCCCAGTGTTTGCAAGCAAATTTTGCACTGTTTTTGCTGTCAGCGGATATTTTGATTTCCAACATATTAGTGCTGGAGGAAGGATCTGCAATAACCAACTGAACAGTATAGGTGCCGTCACGATTTAGATAGTAGTCGCAGTTAAGCTCTTGACGTTTGCGGTACTCCATTTTTTTCTTTTTGACGAAATCCGCAATCTGTTCTCTTCTTGAAATGGGAATTCTAGTATAGAAAGAGGCAACGCATAACCTCCCTTCGGGGGTAATAGTATACACGTTTTTTCCGTTTGGGCGACTAATATGAATAAAAGAGGAGTCGGCTAATGTATGAAGGGCATTTTTACACGATAAATAAGGCATCCAGTCATTATCGGTTGAGCAGATGTCTGTTATAGTATCGTCGAGAAGTGATACTTCCATTCTATCCATTAAATATAAAATGGTTAGCTTGTCAATATTATCTTCATTAGTCATATTGTTTATAATCCTCTTTAGTTTCAATATTGTGTTGAAATTATAACATAGAGCAAGATAAAATGAAAGGCTTTTTTAGCATTTTTTAAAATTTGCTACATATTGTGGGTTGAATGGTAGCAAGGCACAAGAGAATAAAACAAATATATAAAACAGCTTGAAAAACCCTTGGAAAAGTTTTATAATAGTTTCAGGAGGTAGTTATGTCCATTACTCGTGATGAAGAATATGCACTTTTTGACAGTGCCATACAGAGAATTGCCGAATCCAATACTCTTATGGTGAATACGAGTTTTGAAACTCTTATTAAGCTTATTGCTTATGATCCTGCGATTAGATTGTGCGTTTCGGATTGCTATAAGTCTATTGATTATGAGAGGCTTCTTACCGTTTGTTTCCAAAAGAAGGAGGGCAAATATGTTTTTGTGTTGCCTAAAAGTAAAAAAGCGATTGTTGCTTTTGTAAGCAAGCTTATTTATGAGTTTTATGTCTCCACACAACAGCTTGAAGGAATGCTTGCGAAGCTTTTTCCCGAGCTCAATCCTAAGGCTAGATTTACTTCATTTGTCGAACAGGTTTTGAACCCTTACAGAGAGGCTTTTAGGTCGGTATTTATGTATGATGAAAATGTTGAGCAAAACGAGTCTGATGAAGATGATATCGGAGTTAATCCCGCGTTGATTACCGAGATTTATTCTGCTACTGCGGTTATCAGAGGGGCATTGGACGGAGATAATAAGGTTACCGATTCACAAAGAAAGGAAATATATGAGGTTATAGATGCATTATGCTATGCAATTGAAACCAATCAAAGTCGTTTTGTCAGATCTAGCTGGTGCGGGTTGAAGCTTTTGCTTAATTCTAAAAGATATAAAGCCGATATGGACAGACTTGAGGAAACCCTGACTACCTATATGTTAATTTGACTTTGACTATAGAGGATAATAAATCCCTGTACTTTCTATTTAGATATACGATGACGTCACTTTGGCTCGAAACCTCCTTTACAAGTTCAAGAGGCGTTTTTTCATTCATGTCAGAAATGATTGCATTTGGAAAAAGTCTTTGAAAATCATCTCGTATAAGTCCATAGTGGGTGCAACCTAAGATTACTTGGTCAAAGCATCTATCCGATATTGTTTCTTCGAGATATCGGAAGTCATAATTCCCGTCGTCGATGAGCTTGGATAACTCGGGAAGAGCTAGTGGTACGAGATTTAGTTCTTTTCTTTCTCTGATGATTTTAACCGAATAGTATGTTGCGGTAAAAAGGGTTCTTTTTGTTTTATCGTAATCCGGGAGTTTTAGTTTTCTTACCGGAAGTGGAAGAATAATATTTTCGTCAAGTGCCAAGGAAAGAGTGTTGCAAGCAAGAATAACTCTATCGCATCCCGTATTCTTGAGATAAAGAAGGTTTTTTATCAAAAGGTCGAGAAGCTCCGCTTTGCACTTGTTACCATAGGGTGCATTCTTTTCATCGGAAAGGTAAAAGAACTCACCTTTGCCACCGGCATTGATGATCGTTGCCAAAGTAGTGAGCCCTCCTTTTCCGCTGTCAATAAGACCTATCATAATGAAAATCCTCCTATAAGATTATGTTGTCAGTCAAGAAAAAAATCGATCCTAAGCTAACAATTTTTTATACTACAAAGGTGCTAAGTCTAAAGTTGAACTCCGTATGAACGATACATTGGTACAGGTATCTGTACACATAAGTTGACTGCGTTGATACAAGATATGATAGATTTATAGAGTAAAATGCTTTTTTACGACAAAAACTTGCCAAAAATCAACTTTCTTTAAAAAAAGTTCAAAATGATGGTTAAAAATCACTTGAAAAAAAATCAACTATATAGTACTATAATAGAGACCGATTGGTTAATTTATTCCCAAAGGGGTAACAAGATGAAGATTTATGATACTAATTCAATTCGCAACGTGGCATTAATAGGTCACGGCGGTGAAGGCAAGACCTCTCTTGCCGAAGCAATGATGTTTGACGGCAAAGCTATCGATAGACTCGGAAGAGTAGATGACGGCAATGCTACGATGGACTTTGACCAAGAAGAGATCGCTCGTAAAATTTCCATCGGAATGGGACTTGGTTATACAGAGTGGAAGGGTACTAAGATTAATATTTTAGACACTCCCGGTTCCTTCGATTTTGAGGGCGAAGTAGTTGCTGCATTGCATGTAGCTGACGGTGCTGTTATCGTTACTAGTGCAAACGGCTCCTTATCGGTAGGCTGTGAAAAGGCAATTGAAATGATTGGCGAACGTAAGCTTCCCGCAATCCTTTTCGTAAATGCCGTAACCAAGGAAAATGCAAACTATATCGAAACAATTTCCGCAATTCGTGAAAGATATAAGAATGTTGTAAGTGCAGAAATCCCCGTAGTCGAAAATTATAAGATGACGGGTATAGTATCTGTTCTTGACGGAAAGGCATTTGATATGAATGGTAATGAAATGCCTATTCCCGCTGCATACAAGGATGCTTTTGACGAGGCTCGTTTGGAGCTCGTTGAAATGGCAGCTGAAACCTCCGATGAGTTGATGGAGAAGTATTTTGAAGAGGGAGATCTCTCTGAAGAGGACGTTCTTCAAGGTATCAGAGTTGCTGTAGAAAATGCTTCCGTAATTTTAGCCTTTGGTGGTTCTGCAACCCAAAACGTTGGTATCACCAACTTGATGGATAGAATTGTAAGCATACTTCCCGCTCCTGTTGTAAAGCAAGATGCCGCTGCTCTCCAAGTATTCAAAACAATCGTTGACCCCTTTGTCGGTAAGCTTTTGATGTTCAAGGTCATTGGTGGAACAATCAATTCCGGAGATGTTCTTTTGAACGCAAACAATGATAAGCAAGAGCGTATCAGCTCTATCTACTGTATCAGAGGTAAGAAACAAGATGCAGTTGACAAGTTTAACGCCGGTGACATTGGTGCAGTTGCTAAACTCGGTTATACAAAGACTTGTGATACTTTATGTGACCCTGCAAACAAGGTTGTTTTAGATCCTATTCCTTTCCCAGTTCCTACCATTAGCT
Organism: uncultured Christensenellaceae bacterium; assembly: GCA_964561145.1. Lineage (GTDB taxonomy): Bacteria > Bacillota > Clostridia > Christensenellales > CAG-1252 > RUG14300. Next base: position 14,648 of record CAZLNZ010000021.1, on the reverse strand, counting down.
TGGCAGTAAATGCAGTTAAGAAGGACGATGAAGAAAAGGTTATTTCCGCTGTATATAAGGTTCTTGATGAGGAAAGCACTGCTCGCATAGAGAAGAATGCCGAAACTAATGAAACCTTGTTGCAAGGTCTTGGTGAAACACAACTTGATATCATCATTAAGAAAGTTAAGAATAAGTACGGTTTAGATGCTATCCTTCGTGAGCCTCGCGTTTCTTACAGAGAAACAATTCGTAAGGCTGCAGAAGCAACAGGTAGACATAAGAAGCAAAACGGCGGTTCCGGTCAGTTCGGTCAATGTTCCGTTCGCTTCGAGCCCGGTGCAGAGGACGGCGTATTTGAGTTTGTAGACGCTGTAGTAGGCGGTGCAATTCCTCGTCAATATATTCCCGCAGTTGAAAAGGGCTTGCGTGAAGCAATCAAACAAGGTGTTTTGGCAGGTTATCCTCTTATCAACGTTAAGGCAACAGTATTTGACGGAAAGTACCACCCTGTAGACAGTAAGGAAATCGCATTCATCTCCGCGGCTAAACTTGCTTACGATGAGGGTATCAATGCAGCAGGTCCTTACTTCCTTGAGCCTATCATGGACGTTAAGATTATTGTTCCCTCCAGCTACCTTGGCGATGTATTGGGAGATATAAGCAAACGTCGTGGTGCTATTAAGTTCACAGAAGAGGTTAACGGAAAGCAAATTATTTCCGCAAGCGTACCTCAAGCAGAAATGCTCAAATATGCAACCGACCTTCGTTCTATGACTCAAGGCAGAGGTAAGTTTACGATGGAATTTGCCGAGTATCAAGAAGTTCCCGCTTCTAATAACGACAAGATTATCGAAGACGCTAAGAAACGTCGTGCAGAACTCGATGCTAGAAAGTAATAATCGATTTTTAGTGGGGCTGTAAAAAAATCCCTAAAAAACTGAAAGAGGACAGTGAAAATTGATTCATTGTCCCTTTTCTTTTAGGCTCAATGTCAAATGTTGGGGTGTAAACAGAAAAAGTAGGGTATAACTATTTTCCATGGATATTCCTTTAATATAAAAAAACGGCTCGACATCTGATCGAGCCTTTTTTGAGGTGTTTTTCCTATTTCTTTATGTAAATCACCGAAGTGCAATGACAAGGATTTCCGCATTGCGGACAATCGAATTTGTTTTTGATGCTATCCTCATACCAGTAATCCGGTATTTCTGTTTTTATTGAAAAGCCTTGTTTTTCAAGTAATGACTTAATATTGATTATTCCGGCATGTTTCCAAGCAGTTGAAACGAGTTTTGTGATGCCTTGCTTTTTAAAGTATTCAATGCAATACGCTATAAGCTTATACGATATACCGTGTCCTTTATATATTGGTGAAACGGCTATGGATTTGATATACCCGATTTGATTGCAGAACATAAGTTCGACTATTTGTCTGTTTTTGGTTATTTCCATCAGCCTGTCGTAGTTGATAGTATCTATTATTGCAAAAGCCAGAACATTCTTGTTTTTTTTGTCCTTTGCGACAAAACACTTTAGGGAATTATCTTTGTTTTGGCAAAGTTTTAAAGTATCTATTGATATGTAATCATTTCCCAGTTGCTCGTTTGCTATCTCATATACTTCGGACCAATCCTGCTCTGTTAAGGGGAGAAAGGATAAATTGTTAAATACTTTTTTAAATATATATTTTCCGGAGGATATTTGATTGTTAGCACTGTCATAGCCTGTCCAAAACCCTTCGAGAGTATTTTGGTTTTTGACTTCGATGAATAAGGTGCCGAATCCGTCGTCTAGAAGACCGTTTGCATAATAAATGCCTGCGACTCTTTTCTTTTTATATACTCTAGCCTTTATTTTCCAGCTTTTAGTCCCGTTGAATGTCGTTGTTCCCGAAATGTGAGTAAAATGTTTTTTCAAGGTTGCGGGGGCAGTGCACATAACCTTTCTTCCGTTGTCTAAATCTTCATATGTTGTGATGTAATCACCGGCAAATGAGAATTTTTTGAATACTTCAGGTTTGCACGAATAGGCTTCTTTTTTAATAATCGCAGCATCTATCTCTTTGAATTTCGAATTCAAATTACTTTCGTTAATGATAATTGCTTGATAGTTTTTTATGTTTTCAATCTCTTTGGGTAACTCTGACGGGAACACAAACCCTTCTTCTTGTACAACAATTATCCTTAAGTTGGATTCTATTGCTAAGGCGATTTCATAGGTTATCCAATCTTCCTTGTCTTGGATACATCTGTCTAACGCACCTTTTGAGAGAATAAGTATAAAATTGGTGGCATTTTTAATACGGTTTCTTAATTGTTCGTCGAAACGACCGCTTTCCATTTTCACAATATCTAAAAACGGATTAAGACCGCAAGCGTCTAAATGGTCGAAAACTCTTTGTGCGATTATTGAACCGCCGTTTCTTCTGTAACTAATAAAAATATCGTACATGGCAATCTCCTTCTTGAACATCATATCAAATACTTGATTCTTTGTCAATGATGGGTGCTATTTTTACGGTTTGTTAGGTTATTTTTACAGTGAAATGTCTAACCCATTTGACATCACGAAAGTCTACTTCAATTCCGAAACGCTTATACATTCTACCTCTTATGGAATAGACATCTACATTGTCTTTAAGGCAAAGAGCGTAGCTGTTTTCTATTTTATCTTCGATGGTTTTTCTTATTGTTTCGTTTATCTGGGATAAATCGAGGGAACTTTTATCCTCAGCAATAGTCTGTTCTATGATTTTCGCATAATAGGTATAATAGCCGTCTATTTGAAGTTTTTCTTTGTCATAGTATCTTTGTTTTATACTTTTAACAATCCTTATAGTAACATATTTCCCACTATCATCGTAAGCGGTAAGTACATTTCCTTCAGATTCTATAAGTCCGACGCCCTCTGTAATTTCCTTTCCATATATTTTTAGGTTGTTATCTTGGTCATATACCGCTGTATTGGATAGGTCGAAAAGATAAACCTTTTGATTTTTTGCATTCTCTCCCGTAGGCGGATTCGCATCTACTTTTTTGGCAAAGGTTACATATTTTGTACCATTGTTTTTATCTAGTCTTTGTACAAAGTCTTTAAGGGTAACAACACTCCTGCCCCCCTTTTCTTGACTAAGTTTGATTTCACGACTCATATATTCGCTTGGGGTAGATAGTATTGGAACCGATGTTGTTATAGCATCGTTAGCTTTTCCGTCAACGCCGATTATTTGGGTGTTATCTTGAAGTATGTTCTGTCCGAAAATGAGGCGTGCAGCCTCGTCAAAGCCTTCCGACAACATTCTTTTCCCTACGAACATTACATTGCAGTGTGCATAGGATGGAAGCGTTGCAGTTTTCTGGCTTAGATTGTCGAAGGCCTCGGATAAGGTCACGCCTTCTCCTTCAAGTACATCGTATGAGCTTGCGGATCCTGGTGTGGAGCTTGCACCTCCAACGACAATTTGTGCGGAAAGAAGTATCCCCGAATCTGTTTTATCGAGCCCTATACCGATTACAATACTTCTTGCGTTTAGTGAAGTCTTTTTGACAAAGAATCCTCCTACGATCGTGAGAATGAGAAATATAATGGTTACAACTATTCTTATAATGGACAACTTTTTATCTAAGTGCTTGCTCATTTATATTCCTCCGCAAGTGTCGTGCTTGTCGCACTCTTTTTCTTTCTTTTATTAATATAGATTATCAATGCTAAAATCATTGGCAGGATATATTCGAGTACGAGAGCGATAATACTTATGATTTTTGATGTAATTATCTTGGTATACCTGATTGAGTTTTTAAAAATAAAGAAATAGAATATCGAAAACAAGACCGCAAAAAGCAAGTAAAAAATAGCAGTATTAAGCCGTTCATTTTTGTCTTGATTGCGAAATAGTTCGGTAAAGGTTAGCCTTGAGGCGGAGAAAAGAGATGCCGTTTGTATGATTGCCATGCTGAGCCAGATTATTATTATCGGCCAGTCGATAGCACCAAGCTCGTCTGCATTCGGATTCATCAAAAGAATCCTTGCAAATGCATTTTCAACACTCCCGGAGGCACTTCCATAGGTGTATATCAATATAATGAAGAAAAGTAATAGTACGATTGCGGCTGCGGCAAATAGTACGGGAATGATTGCTTTTTCTAGTTTTCTCTCTTTTCTCGATTCTTTCAAGCTAACTGTGATGAGAATGGAGGAATCACCGAACCATACAGCACTTGTTAAAATTCCCTCACTAAGATTTTGAGGTCGTAAAAGAGGAAATAGGTTATAGTCACTGCCTTTAATTCCTAAAAATAGAAGATTGAATATGAAAAAGAAAAGCCAACTCCAGGTAAATAGCGTCGAAGTTCTTGCTATACCTGAAAAACCCTTGGCACCTATTATACCTGCTCCGATAACCAGGAGAAGGTATAAAGGAATGGTAAGAGATTTTTCGAAAAGAACATTGGTTGCCGAAACAGAGGCTTCAAAGGCAAATGCTAATAGCTTGAAGGAGTATAGAAGAAAGAGAAATGCGGCGAATACTTTCTTAAGCCAAGTCGGCAGAAATTCACTTTGTAGTCCTCCGTTCTTTGCGATGAAGAATGCGAAAACAGCTAGTATGCCCTCAAGAAGTATGAATATGGATAATACCCAGAATGCACTTTCTTGAGTTTTGTTATACATTATTGATGGCAAAAAACAAATTTTGGCAGTAATTGTGAAAATAAACAAAAGGATGCCAAACTGACTTCTTGTAATTCTATCATCCCCGGCTGTTGAGCTTCTGTTGGAATTCTTATTCAACGGATTTCCTCCTTTTGTTCTTGTTTGGTATTGACTCGGGTCTAGTGTCCATGTCGTTTATTCCCTTTTTAATAAACCCGTCCTTTAAATCATTTACAATGATGGGTGAATAGGGTGCGGTAAAATCAACTCCAAAGCTTTTAAGCGTGGAAATATTGCACAAGAAAACAGCTGTGGCGATCATTATACCAAGGATTCCGAAGATGCTTGCAGATATTAAAAATATGATTCTGAGCAAGCTAAAGGCACTGGTGTTAGAGGGGGTAGTGTACATTCCTATTGCCGATAAAGCCATTATGAGAACTGCGGGTGAGCCTAGCAGCCCCGCACGTACGGCTGTTTCTCCTAAAACAATAGCCCCTACTATCGATAATGCCATTCCGACATATTTAGGCATTCTAACGCTTGCCTCATTTAGAATATCGAAAATGATTAAAACTACCAGCATTTCAACGGTTGGAGAAAACGGAGTGCCATTGGAGGCATTTATAATAGTAATCATAAACTTTAGCGGTATAAGCTGATATTGAAACTCCTGAACCGCAACATATATCGCAGGGAGAAGGGTGGAAAGAATCAATCCTAATAGTCTTAAAAAGCGAACAAACGAAACGTGTCTGGGACGTCTAAAATAATCTTCGCTGTCTTGAAAGCTTTCCAAGAAGAGATAAGGAAGGGTGATTACCATTGGTGAACCGTCAACTATTATTGCGATTCTGCCTTCTAGGAGTTTTGCTACAACAATATCTGGTTTTTCTTCTGTTGCAACCTGTGAAAACATGGAATCTTTGTTGTCTTCGATGAACATTGCAACATAAGAACTGTCAATGATTCCGTCAACGTCAATTTGACTAATACGTCGGCTTATTTCTTTAACCAGCTGATCGTCGGCAATGCTGGAAATATAGCACAAGCCGATGGTGGTTTGCGTATATTTTCCTACAGAGAGTTTTTGAATCACCAAATCTTTTGTTTGAAGTCTACGTCGAATAAGTGTCGTATTTACAGATATTTCCTCAACAAAACCTGCCCTTGGTCCTTTTAGAACACTTGAGGTCGGAGGTTCTGCTACAGACCTTGTAGGCATTTTCCTTAAGTCAAAAGAGTAGAATAGGTCGGGTTCGATAAAGAGAAGTATTTTCGAGCTGACTAGTTCATCTATTCCTTCATTGAGTGAAGTTAATCGTTGCGAGGGAGCCGAGGAAGTTAGATATTCATTTATGTTGGATAAATCGGCTTTTTTATTTAAAAGACTCAAGGGTTTAATAATACCGCTTTCAAGTAGTTCTCTATCCGACATACCATCGAAAAAAACGTACAAGCAGGGATTGCCTTGTATAGAGCCATCAACGGTAACCAAATCGAAACTGTCGGCAAAAATATCTTTAAGTTGAGCCTTGATTTCATTTACTTTCATTGTGTAATTATTGTCCGAGATGCCGAGCTTAATACTATTATGGTCGAATTATATTGATGAAAATTGTTTTTTGAAAGTTATTTTAGGAATATATGATATCGGTTTAGGATTGTATATATAAGGAACCGCTTATTAAAATATGAAGGTGATAACAATTGATGCTTGCAGTGCATGCTTTCATGGCTTGAAATTATTTTAAATGCTATTTCATAGTATATAAAGAGGAAAAACGAGGAATTGAAGATTAATTTTCAACAAAGAACGATAAAGATTTCTTAAGAAAAGTCTTTACATCGTTCGCAATATATGGTATACTAAGAAAAAATACTATTATGAAGTAGTGTTTTTTGAGCGGGAAGTTAAGGTTAACGTCCCCAAAAACCTAATAGGTCCCTAATTTTAGGGAAACGGAGGCATTTATGAAAAAGAGTATAGCAATCAAAGCTATAAGCGGAGTACTTGTCGTTGCTCTCGTTGTGGTAGTAGCTCTTGCAATTGCAGGTGTATTCAGCGTCAATATCCCTGATGATCCCTCTAACGTTGCAAATGCGGAAGCCTCGGTAAAAGACAATCAAGTTATTCGCGATATCTCCACAGATAAGGTTTTCTATTTCACTTCGGCAAATAAGATTAATGACATCAATAGTTATGTTAGCGTAAGAGCTAACGGTGAAAACGTTTCGGTAAAGCTTTCAGATAAGAAGGACGATCAAGGTCGCTATGGCTTTATCGCAGAAAGTGGTAGTTGGCTTGCCGGTGTAGCTTACCGTGTTACTTTGTCTAGCAGCATATCTCTGGTTGAGGAAGGCTATCAAGAGCTTTCGACTTTTGTTTTTATCGTCGATGCACCTGAAGCTGACGAATATGAACTGAAGGCAAACACTGTTGATCTTCATGATTTAGCCTTCTCGGTCAAACAAATACCAAACCAAGATGATAGATGGATTCTGACAATCAACGGTGTCGAAGAAGTTTTCCAAGACAATGCTGTATTTATTTATCAAACGAGAAGAGGGGAAGAAGCTCCCAAGTTCTTAGATACAGATCAAAGTTATAATACGTTCGCATATAAGGTTGATGCCAACAGCGGATATACCTTTGTTGACGGTGTATACACTGCAACCGTAATGGAGGCAGAATCGGATGAAATTTATGAAACATTGAATGTACACCAAAGGAATGTTGAGATTACAGAGGACAGCTTTATCGTTGACGAAGATCAAACGCTAAAAGCTTTCCAAACTTCTGATGTTTATCTCAGTGCAATTCAATACTTATACGGTGAGCAACTTGGTTCAAAGGAGTTTAAGGTTGGCGAGTACTGCACATTTAAGCTTGATTATAATTTCAAACAGGGAAGTCCTTCTTATGCAACCTTTAATGTAACATTTACCGCAAAGGGGTTCTTGAAGAGTGCAAAGAATGCTGTTGTAACCGTTAAGATTGCAAATAAGCTTACACCTGTTGCAGATGTAAATTTCCAAAAGGATCCGATGGCATTTAATGCCTCCGTCAATCTTGAGTTGGAAACAACATTGTCCGTAGACGGCGGCTTTGATTACCAATTCGATAACACAGACGAAGACAATAATACTGAAGCAAATCTTGCTCTTAAACAAATTGTTGCAGATTTAGCACAAATTGTAGGTGATGCACTCAATACAACCAGCGAGTCTGAAAAGCCCTACATCTTCGCCACCTGGTACATACCTGTCGGAACAACTCCGTTACAAATTGTAGAAAACCTCGGTATTGAGGTAAAGAGTGATATAAAGGCAAGAGTCGGAGCAAGTGCTAAGAATGTTGTTGAATGTGAAATCGGTGTTGCCTATGTCGACAATGAGGTCGCACCTATCTTTAATATAGATGACACCTTTAATATGGGTGCGGTTTCCGTTCAAGGAACGATGGAAAACAAAGTCGGATTGTATAATGAAATCGGAATCACTGCTTGCGGTATAGTAAGCTTAACAGTTGATGCAAGCGTAGGATTCTATCTTGATTTAGCAGGGCGTCTTGAAATGGACGGCTGGCATATTTTGAACGGCGAGATGAACATCATCCCTGCTTATTATGTTGAAACCGGTGTTTATTTGGATATGGGTATCAACGGTAAGGTTTGGAAGTTTAATATCGCAAACGGAAACCTTGTAAATAAGAAATGGCCCTTAAAGACTTTCGGATACAAATATATACCTCATAATATAGACGAGAATAAAGACGGAATCGACGATTATTTCCACGATGAAACAATCTACATGAGTTCGAGCTATTTCTATCTTACGACCTTCGAGGCTTACGCTTTGGATATACAAAACATCACAAGCGAGGGCAGCAAGCAGAATATCTCATGGGACGAATTTAACTATGAACTCAGTGACGGTAATTTGATTATTCAAGATAATAAGGTTAGAATTTCTCCTACCTCCGAGGCAGAGTTTACAAGTGTGATCACAGTTACAAGCAAGGTAAATAAGGAGTTCTCTAAGAGAATTACTGTAATCAAGACACCCGAGGTTCCTACTGTTGAGGAAAGTTCAAAGAGCTATAAAAAGGGTTCTTACGATAAGGTGATTTACCTTGTAAATCTTAATACATCAAAATTTATCGGTTTATCAAATAGTACAACCCCTATCGCTTCCTCCGAATATCAATATGATAACGGTATTTTGGAGTTATCCGCCAATTATGTTGAGAAACTCCCTTATGGAACGAATACTTTGGTATTTGAGTCCTCTAAGGGATATGTAAAACTTGACCTTTATGTAGTATCAGATAAGAGTATCGTACCCGATGGCGGCTTTGAAACGGTTGTTTACGATAAGGGTAATGCGACAACACCTTCTTGGAACATGCCTTTGTACGGCAATCAGATCGAATCTGTCGGTATTGATTCTAAGTATTGGAGTTATAGCAATGCAACTCAAAGCTTTAAGCTCTACTCAAGTGCTTTGTCCGAGTTGGATGGCGGAGACTCCTTGAAACTTAGCATAGGCTACTCTAATGGTGAGAGTGCTAGCTTGGTGGTCAATGTTGTCGATAATCGTCAACCTAAGCTTAAAACAAATTCTTATGAGTATTTGATTGGCTCTCAAAACAGCTTAGTGCTTGATATGGATTTATATGGTAAGCAAATTACCAAAGTTGAGCTTGGTTCAAATGATATTACGGAATATGTAAAGGGTACAACAATTCAACCTGAAGCTTTTGCAAGAGTATCTGCAATCAAGACAAAACTTTCGATCTACTGTGGTGAATCGGTTTATAACGCAGCTATAACATTTGCAAAGAGCAATATCTTGATCATAAACAGTAAGTATGCCGTTTATGATAAGGCAAATCCTGAGAATATAAATTTCATTGCTTCGATACCGGATGGAGTTGTATTGAGCTGTGAAAACGGTTTAAGCACCGTAAGCGGCTTCTCTCAACGTGAAGGATATCTTTCTATATCCAGTGATTATCTGAATGGCTTGGAAAGCGGAGAGTACACCTTTAAGATAAAGGGCTGCGATAATGAGGTTAGCGTGGTGGTTGTTGTTGAGAATAACACGCTTCCCACGATGAATACAGAGCCTACAGTCTTTAACAAAGGTGAGTTAAGAGAAAAGTTATATACTTGGAATCTTCAAGAGGCAAGCTTTGTTACCGTTGAGGGTTTGGAGGAGGAACAATGGGAACAAACTGCAACCGGATTGAAAGTATTCTTTGATAACTTCGGATATGGCACAAAGACTTTCACTGTTGTTACCTCTAAGGCAAGCTTTGATATTAATGTTACCGTCAACGGACAAATGCAATGGGTTAACGATTCTTATGCATTCAATGCAATTGGAACCCAACCCCTACAAATTAAGGTTGATATGGCTGATAAGATCTTCTCTGAGATTAAGTTCCTATCTAAGGGTAAGGAATTGGAAATTTATCCTACACAATTCCGTTATAATGAAGGAATCATCACAATAAGCAATGATTTTGCATACAATCTTAAATCGGGTGACTATTCGATTGAGGTCTATGCAACAGACGGTTCTTCAATCAAGGGTGGTGTTGTTACCGTGATTGGCGAATTGAAGAGTTTCTTGGACGTGGAAGGTGCTAACGGAAGTAAGGCTGCTCCTTACCTTATCTTTAATGCTACTCAATTCAAGGATTTAGTTAAGCAGATTAACAAAAAATTACTTGCTGCAAGCACTGACGGAGTATACTTTGAGTTGATGGCGGATATTGACTTGGAATATGCGGAAATCGATCCTATCGGTACCGAAAAGCATCCGTTTAAGGGGTCCTTTAAAGGAAACGGTTACTCAATCTCTAATTTGAAGATAAACGGAACCAATGACGGATATGCAGGCTTGTTCGGATATAATGAAGGTACAATTTCGAATGTTCGTATAGCAAACATTTCCATTGATGTTAAGAAGAACGGAACCGTTGGTTTAGGATTAATTGCGGGAAAGAACCTCGGAGATATATCAAAGGTTACTTTGGTAAACGGTTCAATTAATGCTGTCTCTGAATCTTGGGCAGGAATCGATCTTGCAAACGCATACTTCGATATTGGCGGTGCAGTAGGCTATAATGAAGGAACTATCAAGAGAGTTACAATAGAGTCATTGAACATTTCTGCCGAAGCAAAGGGCTTAGCTATAGTAGGTATCCAAGTCGGTGGAAGAAAGAGTGCAATCAATACAGGTGCTCTCGTCGGATATTTGAAGGGCGGTAAGGTCGAGAGATGTTCTGCCAATTATAGCGTAAGTGCCAAGGCTGCAAACAACAATGTTTCCAATAACGGATGGTATGGTTACACCGAGCTTTCATCGGAAGCTTTAGAGGATGCTTTCCGTAGAATAGATGTTGTTCAAAAATAATCAAAATAGTTCTATTGATTTATTTTAGTAATAAGAGACCTCATACTTAATTAAGTGAGGTCTCTTTTTCAAGATAAGGGTTGAATATCAATTCTAATTATGCTATAATGTCAATAATTATAAAAAGGAGGTTTTTGCTATGAACAAGCTTAATCATTTTGAAATAACTGTTTTAGATAAGACCATATCCTTATACAAAGATAAATATAACAAAGTATGGGTAAGCGAAACAGTAGTATGCGGACTTTTTAATATCCCCTCCTTTTCAGAATTTCAAGACAGATTAAAATACGCCGGAGGTTTTATTGTTCAAGAGATTGTTTATAAAAAGTTTGAACTCGAGGACGGTGAAAAACAATTTTTTATTGATCTCAAAACATTGGATTTTGCTTTTAAGGTATTGGAGGTTTCCCAAGAGGGGAGAGTCGTTCACGAGGCAATCAATGATTGGCTTCTTGAAAATGACTCTGATTATTTTTTATCTGATATTCATCGCAGTAACTCGGGTTCTCGTTTGACATCTTTCGAGTGTGCCATAAATCTTTGTGAAAAATTTGAAAAGGATACACATTTGTATGACCAACCTTTTAACATTGAGTTGTCAAATATAGATGAGTTTTTCGTTTTCAGAGTCATAAGCAATCTTCGATCAGAATTAGGCTTAAGGCTTCCTCGATTTAAGAAAACAAACAATTCTTCATCAAGAAAAGAGCTGAATGATTATTGTCGGTTGGTAACCACTTCATTTAACGATGCAAATAAGTTTTTAAACAGAGAAGCGTCATTCGAGGAAAGGATTGCGAATGTTTTTTATACCACTCTAAAGACTAGGTTTTTTGACTACTGTGACGAGGAAATAAAGGTCGCCGTTGTTCTTTCTATTATGGAAAGTTTTTATTCATGTCCTCCATTTAGCTGTGCTGTCGATGATTTAATAAGCAATGAGCAACTAGCGGTTGCGTTGGGAATGGTTAACTGTTCTGTCGAGAAAACACCGATGCTTTTGCAGAAGCTTTCTCTCTGTTTTAAGCCCTCCGGTTTATGTGCCCTAGCTGCTCCGATGACGGAAAAAGAGCTTCAGTCTAGTGTTAGGACCAATAACAATAGAGGCAATGTTATAAAATCCATTGTTGCATTTATTGAGAACTATTCAACGATTTATCATCATAGTGATTATTACACTATATCCTATCATAAAAGTCACATGGGTGCAAGTTGTACAAGATATCGTTTAAACGTTGGTGCTAGTCTGGAAAGACAGGATACTTTGGTTTTTGATTATATAATTAGCCCATTTATTGAAAATGAGTTGCAACATCATCTTCTTGCGATGACGGACAATATTATACATCTAGTATCAGGGTGGATGAAAAAGGACTTGAGCTGTATCGTACGCAATTCTGTGAACTATTATTATAGTATGAAAGATTTAAAGTTAGAATTTCGTCCTCATTTGAGTACTAATGACTATTTAGATTGACCCAAAAGGATTTGTTCAAGAGGTTTTTATGAGTAAATTTGATATAATAAGTGCAAAAATCGGTGGAACACCGTTAGTGTTCTTGAATGCATTTAATGATTGTCGCGTGTTTGGAAAACTTGAAAGCGTGAATCCTACCGGAAGTGTTAAGGATAGAGCCGCTTTTAATATGTTGAGACGAGCATTTGAAGCCGGTGTTATCAAGAAGGGTGATACGATAGTGGAGCCAACCAGTGGTAATATGGGGATCGGTCTTGCGTATGTCGGACGAGAGGTTGGCTTACGTGTTATCTTGACAATGCCGTCCAATATGAGCGTAGAAAGAGTTCGTCTTCTGAAGAGTTATTCTGCAGAGGTTGTGCTAACCGATGCCAGACTTGGCATGCAAGGTGCGATTGATGAAGCAAAAAGAATAGCAAAAGACGAGAACGCTTATATGCCTTGCCAATTTGATAATCCTTATAATAAGGAAATTCATACCTTGACGACTGCTCCTGAAATACTTGCAGCACTGCCATCTGTCAGTGCTATAATTTCGCCTCTTGGCTCCGGTGGTACTGCAATGGGTATCAAAGAATATTTTAGCGGTATTTCGTCAAACGTTAAGGTCTTTGCCGTAGAACCCATGAATAGTAGAGTGCTTATAGGTGGTAATTGGGGCGAACATAGAATACAAGGTATAGGTGCTAATTTTGTTCCAAGTATCGTAAAGGTTGAAAAGCTGGACGGAATACTTGCCGTAACAGACGAGGAAGCTTATTCAAATGCAAAGGAACTTAAAAATAAGTATGGAGTTTTTTGTGGAATATCATCGGGAGCAGCATTAGCTGCAGCTAAGAAATTGTCCGAGTATCATACGGGGGATATAGTTATAATCTTGCCCGATGACGGAGATAGATATACATCAAGTGGAGTTTATAATGAGTAAAAAGGTTATAGTAGGATTATCGGGCGGGGTTGACAGCTCCGTTGCTGCATATTTACTTAAGAAGCAGGGATACGAGGTGATCGGTCTTTTCATGCGGAATTGGAATGAAACCGAGGCTGACGGAGCATGTACGGCAGAGGATGACTTTCGAGATGTACGTCGCGTGAGCGATAAACTGGGTATTCCGTATTATACTGTTGATTTCTCAAAAGAATACTACGATAGAGTTTTTAAACTCTTTGTCGATGAATATTCAAAGGGCAGAACTCCTAATCCAGATGTTCTTTGTAATAAGGTAATAAAGTTTGATGCCTTTGCAAGTTATGCAAATAGCTTTGGTGCCGATTTTATTGCAACCGGTCATTATGCAGGCTTGAGGGTGGAAGGTGAATATAATTATTTACTTCGTGCCAAGGACGAGAATAAAGATCAGACTTATTTTTTGAATCAGCTATCCAATTCTCAATTGAACAATGTAATTTTTCCTTTAAGTGATATAACTGATAAGAGGGAGGTGAGGTCAATTGCAAGGGAATGCGGCTTATCAACCTCTGAAAAGAAGGATAGCACAGGTATTTGTTTTATTGGTGAGAGAAACTTTAGAAAATTTTTATCGGAGTATATCCCGATGCGAGAGGGGGATATAGTGGATCTTAACGGAAGGAAGGTTGGACGCCATGACGGAGTATATTATTATACAATAGGTCAGAGACACGGTTTGAAAATCGGTGGCGGCGGAAACGGCGAACCTTGGTTTGTTGTTGAAAAGGACGTTTTCAACAATAGGCTTATTGTTAATCAGGGAGAATGTCGTGAATTATATGCTAACAGCGTACATACCGATCATTTTAATTATATTACAAAAGAATTAGGAAATGGTGAACATAGAGTTTTATGCAGAATACGTCATAGACAGCCGCTCTTTGATGCAACCCTGATACAGACTGAAAACGGTGCGGATATCATTTTTGATAAACCCATAAGAGGAGTTGCTCTTGGGCAGTATGCAGTTTGTTATATTGAAGATGTATGTATAGGTGGAGGAGTAATAGAGAATAAAACTATTCCTGATAGTCTATAAGATATAGAGAAAAGCAATAATTAAAACAGCGAAAAAAAGCCAAAAAAACGTGAATTCCCAAAGTAAATTCCACAGTGTAAATAAGTGTGGAACTTAGTGTA
>CAZLNZ010000020.1:0-39635 GCA_964561145.1 uncultured Christensenellaceae bacterium | reverse complement strand
GAAAGCTTATCGCATCCTTCAAAAGCACAATCACCGATTTTTAAAGAATTGCTATTGAAAGTTAAAGTTTCAATATTGGTATTACTAAAAACTCCATCACCGATTTCTGATATTTCCTTGTTACCAATACTGTCAGGAATTGTAATGCTTAATAAGGGATCATACCTTAGAGATGTAATAGCATCACCTTCATCATTAACATCATACAAATCATCTAATATATCACATCCGCACTCTGAACATTTTAAATGTCTGTATAAACTTTTAAAATCAACTTGTTGATCAACCAAGGCATGTGTGTGATCAATATGTATTATATTCTGATAATGAAAATAGCTTTCTGGAACCCATGTCATACAGTGCGAATAACCCCACCCCATATTACAGATGTATCCAAACTCCCCATTATAATCTGCATATCCATACGCAACAACCACATGGTAAGATTTTGATAGCAAATCATCTGGGTCATCTGCATCTCTAGTTTTTGTACCCAAAGTTACAGGTCTCTGTGAGTCAATTTCCGCCATAACATCTTGCCTATTGTAATCACCAAATGATATGTCAATATTATTGTAAATCCCAGAATATGTTTTGAGAAAGTCGTCTGTACCATCATTTACAAATACGAAGTTTTGACCTATCACTGTATTATTTAAAGGTATACGGTCAAATATCTCGCTATAAACCAAATTCTGAGTTCCCAAAGCACCAGTATCGACTGTCAAAACAAGATTATCTTCTTCGTCATAATAAAAAACAAAATCATCCCTATCAAATAAAAAAGGGTTATATTCTAATTTACCAAACTTCTCCCCAAGAAATATTTTTCCCTCGCTTTCATTGTTCAAAATCAATCGTCTATCAGTATAATAAGAATGATACCCCAACATTAACTGCATTGCTACTGTCGTACAAGTGCCGATAGAATTATCGCTTCCATCATTAATCCTATGTTTGGGGCTATTAACAAAGTATTTATAATTCCTGATATAATGAACATTTGAAAGTTCAGCAATAACATCTTCCTTACCCTTGAGAGCTACATGGTTTCCCCCTATAACGACATCCGAATAAGTCGATATAGAATGACTACCCGCCGCAAACGTCGCAGTCAATTGCGTAGTGCAACTAAAACAAAGGACAAATACAAAAGAAAAAATAATGAACAAAAAACAAAAGCGTTTTAACATAATAACCTCCTATATTAGCATTTAAAGAATAAATCGATGGACAAATATTCAGAATTCCAGCTATTATATGCATTCAAAGAATCTTCTTCATAATAGAGCATGGAAATCAAATTTAAATAACCTTTCTCATCTTTAATGCATGGAATAGCAAATGGAATTGAACCTCGAAGAAACAGTTTCTTTTCAAGCACATTTGCTATAGCATATGGACTTTTTTGATAATAAACAATTTCTCCAGATCCATTTGATTCAAAATATTGTATTATTCCATTATATTCATAACCCGGAATAAGATCGAATTCGTTAAATGAACTAGGGGGAACATCTACGCCTCCCAATCGATATCTAGACCATTTATTACGTAAATAATTTGAATCAGAATAATACATATTACTGTGCGTTAAAAAAGAGTTATTTTGCTTGTTTGGTTTCATAAAAACAAATCCCGTTGGTTCAAATTCAACCAAAAAGGCATATATCTGATCTTCTTCATAGTATAAAGGATATATTTCAAAACTATCCAATTCAGGATTGTGTTTCATGTAGGTTTTTTTCACTCTAGCTGATATCTTTTCAATATGCTCTTCAAGTGTATAATCCTCAGGATACCTTGTACATCCGCAAAATGATATAGCTATTGTGCACATTAAAACAAGCAAGATTGGTATTGCAATTATTTTTTGTAGTAACTTATTCACTATCATGTCCTCCTTTACATATTTTTGTGAGATAATTGTTTAAAACCATCCCTACCATTTCTAGTATATAGTAAAATTCAAAGCATGTCAATATTGTCTAGAAAATTTTATTCCACAATTGTTGGTACAAATGGTTGTTTTCTATTAAACATAGCTGAGAAAACGAATCAGGAAATTCTATCATATTTATCTCATCGCTAGTATCAAAGGATGCATATGCAACATTAGTGCTGATTATAAAAAATATGGTTAATGCAATAAAAATCTGTGATAGAAGTAAACTTGTGCTTAATTTAAAACCTCTCATTATTCTCTCCTTATCTCATAGCTTATTCATGTAAAAAAAACTGATATTAAAATGTGGTAAAATGGATCCTTCTGCATATTCATCTTTCCCTAAATATGTAAAGCTTTCCATGGAAACAAGGTTTAAATACATGTCATTGTCTTTAACTGCCGGAATGTCTCCATCCGGTAATTCCAAAAAATAAAGCCTATTATTGATTTCACCCGAAATAAAATATGGACTTTTATAATATTTGATAGGTTCCCCATCCTCATTTGATTCAAATCTAGAATTTTCATCAATGCATGAACTGCTAATATGAAAATCATAATAAACCCACTCGTGCCCATTATATGAATCTGGTTCTAAACCGTCTACAGCTTGTCTATATCTAACCCAATTGTAATCCAAGAAAAAGTCATCATACATATACATTCCGGGAACAGCGAAAAAATAGGAAATAAACCTTTGTACACCTAGATGAATAAAAAGAAAACCCTGCGGCTCAAACTCAACTAAAAAATATGATAGTTTATCGTCCTGATCATAAATAGGATATACCTCAAAAGACTCAAACTCGTAACGTTCACTATCAATATACCTCTTTTGAACTTTTTTTGTGATGTTCTTAATATGTTCTTCAATCGTATAATCTTCGGGATACCTTGTACATCCACAAAAGGATATAGCTATTGTGCACATTAAAACAAGCAAGATTGGTATTGCATTTTTTTTGTAGTAACTTATCCACTATCATATCCTCCTTTACATATTTTTGTGAGATAATTGTTTAAAACCATCCCTACCGTTTCTAGTATATAGCAAAATTCAAAGCATGTCAATATTGTCTAGAAAATTTTATTCCACAATTATCGGCATAAGTAGAACACTATCTATTTTCATAATTAAGAAAATATGAAGTTTTTTAGAAAACTTTTGCGATTGATTACAATGATTCGAAAACCAAGCATATCGATACAGCTATTAAAAATAGTTTTAGAAAAATAAACTTATATCTAGAATAAAAAAACTCCTCGGCTTATACAATTCACTGAGGAGAATAAAATTACGTGATCAAGTTAAAAAACTTCGTCCCAACATTAGTCATTGAGCTTTTAGAAAACCACTCTCGACATTTGACATCGTTTTTTCTATGCACCAGACTTTTTATATTGTTATTGAACAAAAGGATACTTTATACTACGGCTTTTCAATGACAATAAAGGGGACGTTATACTCATCGGCGGTGGTGCCGGCATGAGCGGCTTTAAATAAAAAGTCTTTGTCGGGAGCTACATTTATCGATACGGGACCCTTTGCCACGGCAATATAGTCGCCTAGAACCTTGTTAATCTCGGCGTGAAGAGTTCCCGGTCCGAAAATCTTGGATTCTAGTGCTTGCTCTTTTGTCATAAGTTCATAATCATCGGAAAAGTGCGTATTAAAAGCTCTTTCGAATTTCTCTTCCATTCCCTCTTTTATATAAAAACTCAATGCTCTCATCTCAACGGTAGGAATACGCTCTAGGCAATCCCATATGTTGGGATACTCCATTAAATGTCTCCATTCGACATCGAGTAAACCATGGTCGGCTGTAACGATAACCAAAGTATCCTTGAGTCTTTCACACATCTCTGAAACTCTATCATTTATTTTTCTAATCTGTTTGTGAACACTGTCATGTCCAACACCTAGAGCATGCATATCATAATCCGGCTGCTTATAGTAAGCATAAATATATCTTCTTTCCGAATCACTACAAAGACGCTCGACCACATTACAAATGCTATCTACACTGTCGGTTTTATATTCCGAAAATACGGAAACCATATCAGCCCTCACTTGCCCGTTTGTAGCTTTTTCTATTTTCTCAAAAACACTTTCGTAACCCAAATATCTGTTGGCGACATTAAAATCCGCAGCTTGCTTATCTGTTAAAATCTCTGTATTTGGAAATAGACTGACACTTTTGTCAATATCTTCAAAATAGAGAGTCCACCCCAACCATCCGTGTTCTATAGGAGAAAGTCCGCTTACCATTGTAGTAGTTGCCGCCGTTGTTGTTGGAGGAAACACAGAAGAAATAATACCCCTTTGATTTCGAGATAAAAAGTCCTCCTTCGCTAGGTGACGTTTCATTATTTCATCACCCATTCCGTCAAACAACATCACAACAACGTTTTTATAATTTTTATCGAGTAACTCGTCAAGTTCTGCAAGAGTTGCGTGCTCCGTCGGGTGTCCATAATACTTGAGCACCGATGAAATTAGAGAAAGAAGACTTTTGCTATAATTTGGCATTTTCATTTTTATCACCTCTTTATTCTTTTGCTATAACTCAGTTTTCAACCACTTATTTTACATATAAACAACGTTATATTTTTCACAAATTATCAAGTAATTACTCTATATATTTTAGAACATCCGCAAATGTATCGAGAACAAGTGTGGGTTGCATCGATGACTTATCAAGCATCTCTTTGGTGGTTTCTCCCGTTAAGACAAGTATACTATTAAACCCGTTGTCAACACCGAAGCGGATATCGGTATATAATCTGTCACCGACCATCGCGATCTCCTCCTTCTTTAGCCCAAACTTTGCCTGTATCGCTTCCGCCATTCCGCTATACGGCTTTCCGATTATTACATCGGGAAGCTTATTTATTGTCTTCTCAATAAGTGCAATGAAACCACCCATATCCGGCATAGGACATATAGGGTCGGGACAGAAATTATCGGGATGTGTTGCAATATACAGTTTTCCGTTCTTTATAAATTTGCAAGCTTTATACACCTTTTCATAAGTCAAAGTTGTATCGAAGGCAAGAACTACGATATCGGGATTTTCATCGTCGAATTCAATTCCTGCCTCTAAAAATTCCTTTTCAACATCGGGAGGTGCTAAAAGAAAAATGCTTTTCCCTTTATAATTCTCATTTAGATATTTGATAGTTGCTTGAACAGATGTATAAATCTCGTCGTCAGAAACATCGAAATTAAAAACTCTTTTCAACTTCTCAATATACGTAACATACGAACGAGAAGAATTGTTGGTTAGAAAGCATATTTTGCGACCATGCGTACGTAAGTATTCAAGCGTTTCAAACGCACCTTCTATTGGATTATTACCAAGATATACGGTTCCGTCCATATCCATTAAAAAAAGTTTTACACCATTTATCTTTTCGTTTATCATATCCGAACTCCAAATTATAGTAAGGCTTTAGCCTTTTATATTATAAAGCATTTTCTTTTGTTTGTATAGTACATATTTTCAAAATGAATTGCCATTTACATCTCGACACCCTTCTTTATTTTCCATTTCCTGTTGAAAAATCACTGTTATATGTTATAATACTCCTGTACTCGCAAGATAAAATTGTCCAACCGAAATAAATGAGAAGACTATTGCTCGTATTCATCCGCAAAAAACACTAAAAGGAGTATCATATGTTATCCGAACACTTGATCGCAAAAACAAAACCTCATCCAAACCCGAAGTGCACAGTTATACTTAATAATATACGTATAACAGTAATTGCACCCGAGCTCATAAGAGTGGAAAAAAACGAAAAGGGGCGATTCGAGGATAGAGCCACACAAATAGTATGGTTTAGAGATCTGGGCGAAAACGATTACGCATACAAACAAAAGGACGAAAAGATCACAGTTACCACAGAAAAAGCGGTATTCGTTATCGATACTATAACAGGCAAAGCGATTTCCGTTACCTTTGACGGAAATACCGTTATGCCCAACGAGAACAACAACCTTTTAGGTACAGCAAGAACTCTAGATAAATGCTCTGGAAAAATCGATTTGGAAAAAGGGGTCATATCAAAAGACGGTGTTTCCTCTTTCACGGACGATTCACTTATTCTTGATATTGACGGAATGGTGCACCAAAGAGAGAAAGAGAGTGATGTTTATTATTTTGCATCAAATGACTATCTTAGAATACTTAAGCTGTTCTACTCCATAACAGGCGAATTCCCAATGGTTCCGAGATACGCCTTGGGCAATTGGTGGTCTAGATTTCACAAATATACCCAAAAGGAATACCTCGACTTAATGAAACGATTTGACGAATCGGATATTCCCTTTACGGTAGCAACCATAGATATGGATTGGCATCTTGTATTTGTCGGCTTCAAATATGGTTGCTTTAATACAAAATCCGGACTATATAGCTCACCACTCCCGGGATGGACCGGTTACACCTGGAATGAAAAGCTGTTTCCCGATTACAAAGGCTTTTTAAGAGAGTTAAAGCAACTAAACTTACATACAACGCTCAATACACATCCCGCACTCGGCGTTAGATATTACGAAAAGCAATATAAAGAAATGTGCAATGCCATGGGGTTGAATCCTAAAAAAAGAAAAACCATTGAATTTGACGTTACAAACGAAAACTTCCTAAATGCATATTTCTCAATCCTACACAAGCCATATGAGAATGAAGGCGTAGACTTTTGGTGGATAGACTGGCAACAAGGCAAAAAAACTAAGATTGAAGGTTATGATCCGCTTTGGGCTTGTAATCACTATCACTATTTAGACCTGGCAAAAGATGGAAAACGTCCTTTGGTTTTATCACGCTATGCAGGCATCGGCAGTCATCGTTACCCCATTGGTTTCTCGGGAGATACATATATTAATTGGGAAGTATTAAACATGATTCCCTATTTTACAGCCACCTCGGCAAATATCGGATACACCTCTTGGTCTCACGATATAGGCGGACATATGCACGGGAATCCAAAGGATGACGAAATATACTTGCGTTGGATTCAATTCGGCGTTTTCAGTCCCTTCAATAGACTCCATAGTACAAACAACTCTACAGGCAAAGAGCCGTGGAATCATAAATCTGTAGAAACACTTGCCATCGAGCAGCTTAGACTCAGACACCGCCTAATTCCCTATATTTATACTGCATTCTATAAAAACTACAAAGATTGTATTCCTCTATTAATGCCTCTATACTATATTCATAAGGAAGAACAAGCCTATACATATAAAAATGAATACTATTTCGGAAGTGAGCTTATAGTTGTGCCAATTACAACCAAGATTAATTCAAACGGCAAAGCCTCGGTAAAAATCTGGCTTCCGGATGGAGAATACACGGATATTTTCACCGGTGAAAAGTTGAACGGCGGCGAGCATGTTGTTGAAAGAGATTTAACATCTATTCCGGTATTTGCCAAAAAAGGTGCGGTTATTCCGATGAGCTTATCAAGAAAGAACGACTATTCAAACCCGAGCAATATGGAGATACTCGTCTTCAAAGGAAATAATACCTATACCCTATATGAAGATGACGGTGAAAGCGAAGCATATAAGTCGGGAGAGGCCTGGTTTACAAAATTTGTAGTCAGTGAAAAAAGCGGCGGAATTCTAATTAATGTAGTCGGAAAGGGGCATGATGAACTCATTCCATCCACCCGATGCTTTACATTCCGTTTTCCCGAGTCAAATTGTTTACAATCGGTTGACGCAATTATAAACGGTACCCCCGTTTTTCCAATAATAAATGATAATACTGTAACGATATCCTTTGAATCGACCTCGGAATTGTCCCTAAGCATTGACCTATAAGAACAACACTATGAATAGATATAGAAAGGTTGAAATTATTTCATTGTTAGATAAAAAGAATCTATCATATAGAGCCGACAAAGGTAAAGAAATTGCCATTGCCCTACCTTTTGATTATTCTCCTTTAAAAAAATATAAGGTAATTTACGGGTTTGATGGACAAAATCTCTTTTCAAAGGATGCAGGTAGTCCCTATAATCCACCCTTCGGCTGTTGGGATTGTGATATTTCCATTAGTAATCGGAATTTCGAATGTGACGGAATAATCTTGGTAGGAATCTTCAATGGTGAAGGAAAATACACAAGAGACAGTGAGTTGACAATGTCAACCGCTTTCGGCGAGCTTACCCCTCTTGCAAATGAAGGACAAGGCTTTAAAAACGGGCATCTTGACGAACTCGGTAACTACATAAAGGATACCGTGATTCCGTATATAGACAATCGTTTTTCCACAATAAATACTCCTGAAGGACGAGCCATCTTCGGTTCTTCTTCGGGCGGACTTGCAGCATATTATCTTGGTCTTAGGGATAATCTCTACAGTAAAATAGGCGGATTCTCCCCGGCATTAGGTCTTTTCAAATCATCCAGCTGGCTTTCGTTTTACAATACAACATTACATAAAGAAAAGCTTCCGGACATATTTCTCTATTGCGGTTACGGAAATTTACTGGAGGATTTATTAATAACGGGTGTAAGAGATAGTGTTGCTCAGTTAAAAATGCTAAATTATGGCGGAAAAATAATAGAAAGCTATGCAAAGGCTGAACACAATGAAGAAGCCTGGTGTAAGGTCTTTCCCGACTTCCTCTCTTTGCTGAAGTGGTAAAAAGAGGGTATACACCGTAGTGTATAAAAATCAATCTTATTATAAATATGCCTTGTCAGGTTATCCTTCTTATATACATTTCTTTTTAGAATAAAGGGCGGTGGCTCGTCTGCAGTCGATTATTTTAAACAGAATACCTATACGTAGTGATATGTAACAAGGGTGAAATACCGATGCACAATATAGAGTAAGGAGTGAAAAAAGAGAATTGTATAATAGATGCTACGGCATCACAGATGCCTACAGCCCCTCAGTCTCTAGGCTACACCTTTCGACAGCCCCCTTACACAGAGGAGCCATGTAATAAGGATGAGATAGCGATAGTATAGTATAACCTATAGTTGTTCTTTGATCGTATAATAATGCGGATGAGATACCGACACATCGTGTCGCCCTTTCAGGGTTCGACTGCAGAAATTGGTTCCAATTTCTTCCGCTCAGTATGACATTTATACTAATTATCGCTGTAGATTTTGATTTTTTACCACATTCTAGTAATTATTCTTAACGTATACCGATACTTCGTATCGCTTCTATGGAGTTCGACTCCGGGCTTTTGCCTTTCGGGCTTTCCTTGAAAAATAAAGCATTGCTTTATACGATCTGTTTCAATTACTCCGCAGAATAAAAAGAATTTGCTAGAACTGAAAGTTTTTTTCCTGCAAGCTTTTTTGCACTTTCCCTTATAGTATCGAGATACTCATTATCCTCGCTAAGATCAAAATCTCCAAAATCATCAGGGTATGCTATTTGTGCGAATAAATAGCTAAGTGTTTGCTTTTTGCCTTCAATAAGCAAGTCTGAGCCGTCAGAATTAATACGAGTGATGCTCAAGAAAGAATCTTGAACCAAATACTTTGCAACAGGACTATCCTTTTCGGTTTGCTTACCTTTATCATCAATTGTTATTACGTAAACAAAGCCGCTCTCGAGTTTATATAAGGTTTTAGAATCATTGGTGAATTCATAAACTCCCTCCGGAGAAGAAAGAGGAGTTTTTTCATCCCAGTCCTCTATTGATTTTATCAGAGAAATTGAGTCGGTATCAAAAAGGTATTTTTTATAGGAAAAAAATTTTTGTGACGAGGAAAGATTATCCTCTAACTGTTTACGAAGCTTTTCATATTCCTCCAAAGAAACAGAATCCTCCTCTAATGCTTTATCTAAGCCCAAAAGGGCAACGGAAATGTCTGAGTTTAACTTCAATGAATACCCGGAATAGCTATCCTCAACGTCGCCCATAATGCTTACGCCAAAGCTATAGCAATAACGATATGCCTTTAATCCATTAGAAAAGCATAGCGAATCCCCACTCTTAATAAAAGTGTTGGTGAGAGAATCGTAGGAATACTTATAGTAAGTCTTATTATCGGATATGCCGTTACATCCGACAAAAAGTATTGACAAAATCGCTATTAGTATAATAAATGATAAGAACTTTTTCATATTTCACCTAGGTTATGTTAACATAAAAAGCTTAAGAAGTCAATAAAAGCCGATTGTAGATAACACTAATTATAGATTAAGAGAAGTCCGTTGACAAATATCTAATTAATAATAGACCTTGTATATACGATAATAAGTTATTTGACCGATATAATTAATTAAAATGCCGCAGACATTATTTTTGGGCTCTATAATAAATGTTGGGGCGAGGATAGCCTAATATGCAAAACGAAAAAGCGGAAAGCAAAAGCCTTCCGCTAATACGCTGACACAATTTTTCCGCTAATGATAGCAGACAAATTGTCGCAGTTTGGTTTGTGTTTAGTAAAATTACTTAACTTCTACTTCCGCACCAGCTTCCTTCAAAGAAGCAACGAGCTTATCGCACTCTTCCTTGGAGATGTTCTCTTTGATAGCCTTAGGAGCATTGTCAACGAGAGCCTTAGCTTCGCCAAGAGCGAGACCGGTGAGTTCCTTAACAGCCTTAACTACCTTAAGCTTAGCAGCTGCATCGTAGCCCTTTAATACTACGGTGAACTCTGTCTTTTCTTCTTGAGCGGGAGCAGCAGCACCAGCGGGAGCAGCAGCTACAGCTACGGGAGCAGCGGCGCTAACGCCGAACTCTTCTTCAAGAGCCTTAACGAGATTGTTGAGCTCGAGAACGGTCATACCTTTAATTTCTTCTATCATTTTTTGAATGTCTGCCATGGTTATATCCTCCGATTAATTTTTTTAATTTTGTTTGTCAGCAATAGCCTTTAATGCTATAGCTAATCCGCCAATCGTGCCGTTCAATACACGCACGAAACCTGTGATGGGAGCTTGAAGCATTCCCAATACTTTTGCAACAAGAACTTCTTTTGAAGGCAATTCTGCCAACTCTTTAACACCGTTAACGTCGAGAGCAACGCCGTCAACTAAGCCTGCCTTTGCAACAATCTTACCCTTCTTTGCACCAAACTCAAGAAGAATTTTGGCCGCACAAGCAGGATCTTGCTTGGGTGCAAATGCGAATGCACTAGGTCCTTCAAGGACTGAGTCGAATTCGGTATAGCCAAGCTCGTTGAATGCTTTCATCACCAAACGGTTTTTGAGAACCTTATATTCTACGCCAGCGTTACGAAGTGCTGCACGTAATTCGGTATCTTCACCAGCGGTAATGCCTTGATAACCAACGATAACAACGGAAGAAGCATCCTGTATCTTTTGCTTAATCTCTTCGACAATTTGTTCTTTTTGCTCTAAGATAGCTTTAGATGACATTTATCAAACCTCCTGTTTCCGCATAAGCGGTAATTTATAAAAAAATCCTCAAGTTCATATCAAGACAAGAGGAAACTACAATCGCATTTGTTATATCACCTCGGTAAGCAACTTTAAGGCATGCACCACTTACTGTCTTAGAATGAACGTTATTATTTTAAATGACGCTTAACTATTTGTCAAACGTTTTTAGTAAGATTTTGAGGTTATCCCTCAAAATCTTACACTAGATAAAAACTATTGCTTGTTATAGGAAATCTTAATACCTGCACCCATGGTTGTAGTGATTACTACACTCTTGAGATAGGTTCCCTTTGCACTTGCGGGCTTAGCCTTAACAATTGCATCAAGGACGGTTTCAAGGTTTTCTTTCAACTTTTCAGCACCAAAGCTAACCTTACCGAAGGTTAAGTGGATGATAGCGGTTTTGTCAAGTCTGTACTCAACTTTACCAGCCTTAGCATCGTGAATAGCCTTGGGGATATCTTGGGTAACGGTACCGCTCTTGGGGTTAGGCATTAATCCCTTAGGTCCCAACAACTTTGCGATACGACCGATCAAAGGCATCATATCGGGACTGGTGATACATACGTCGAAATCAAACCAGTTTTCCTTTTGGATCTTAGCAATAAGCTCTTCTGCACCAACGTAGTCGGCACCTGCAGCTACAGCTTGATCTGCCTTTTCGCCCTTTGCGAATACTAAAACCTTAACTTTTTTACCTGTTCCGTTGGGGAGTACGCATACGCCACGAACTTGTTGGTCAGCGTGACGAGGATCAACACCGAGACGGCAGTGAAGTTCTACAGACTCGTCGAACTTTGCTGTAGAATTTTGAATAGCAAGGTTCAAGCCTTCTTCAACATCATAAATTTTGCCTCTTTCTACGTTTGCAGCAACCTTGGTGTATCTTCTGCTACCTTTAAATTTATTAGCCATGTAATACCTCCTTAGTCTTCCACGACAACGCCCATTGAACGAGCAGTGCCTTTAATCATGCTGCAAGCAGCCTCTAACGAACCTGCATTGAGGTCGGGCATTTTCATCTTTGCAATTTCCTCTACTTGAGCCTTGGTGAGAGTTGCAACCTTGTTTTTGTTAGGAACACCGGATGCGTGCTCAATTCCTGCTGCCTTCTTAATAAGAACAGGTGCGGGAGGAGTCTTTAAGATGAAACTGAAAGTACGATCAACAAATATAGTCATTATAACAGGGATTACTAATCCGATGTCTTTTGACGTTTTCTCATTGAACTCTTTTACAAATCCGGGTATATTGATACCGTGCGGACCGAGGGTGGAACCTACGGGCGGACCCGCTGTTGCCTTACCTGCGGGAAGCTGAAGCTTTACAACCGCTTTAATCTTTTTTGCCATAGTGAATACCTCCTTACTATGCAAACGTGGTTTTAACGAAGAGCACTAGAATATTTTACCCTTCTCCCATTATTTTCTCAAGCCAGATGCTTGATTGTTTGTTATGCCTTTTCTACTTGATTAAACTCAAGCTTGATTGGCGTAGGCTTTCCGAACATTGAGAGAACGACTTCAATTATGCCGTTGCCTGCATCTATACCGGATACCTCTCCGTAATAGCTCTCGAATGCTCCGGATATTATGCGAACCTGATCTCCGATTTGAATTCCTAAATCCTCCGCTTTTACCTTCTCAAGACCCATTCTGCGTACCTCGTCCGCATTCAAGGCTTCCGGTCTACCACCTGCACCAACGAAACCAGTTACACCCCTAATGTGAGTGACCATAAAGTAAACGTGGTCGGTATATATCATTTTGATAAATGCGTAGGACGGAAACTTTCTACGTGTTACGATTTTACGCTTGCCGTTCTTTTCAACAACTTCTTCCTCCTCGGGAACTACAACCTCAAAAATATAATCCTGCAATCCGTTGTTTTCAACCATGCGTAGAATATTATCTCTGACAGCGTGTTCAAAGGTGGAATAAGTATGAATTATATACCAGCTTGCTAAACTGCTTCTATCCTCGTTCATTTTACTAGATCCTTATTAGTGAGAAATCAAAAGCTTAAACAATGCGTTCAAGCCTGCATCGATACCGCCGATTATTACAAGGAAGAACAGGGTTACAACCAAAACAACGGCAGTTTGCTTCAAAACGCCCTTAAAGGTAGGCCATGTAACCTTTTTCAACTCGGAACGAAGCTTACGGAATCCATCAGCTATTTTCTTAAAGAAAAGCTTAAACTTGTTGGGCTTTGCAGGCTTACCATTCTTTGTCGGATTTTCCTTAACGGTATTCTTTTTAGCTCTTTGAGCTGCGTCTTTTGCCATAAAAAACCTCCAAAAAGCTTATTTTGCTTCCTTATGAAGCGTATGTTTTCTGCAGAAAGGACAATATTTATTCATCTCGATACGATCGGGTGTGTTTTTCTTGTTCTTTTTTGTGTTATAGTTACGTTGTTTGCATTCGGTGCAAGCAAGGGTAATTCTTGCGCGAGCTTCTTTTTGTGCCATAACGGAACTCCTTTGAAAAAATTACACCCCACTGCGAGGTGCTAAAATAGGATAACATAATAGGACTTGACTGTCAACTTTTTTTTGTAATTTTGTAAAAATTTCTTTATTCAGTGAATTCCCAAAGTAAATTCCACGTATCCTGATAAAATAGATAAACACACAAAGAAGCTTGGACTCATCATATCGACCGGTCAAAACATTGGATTGAACTACATGGTAAACCATTACTTGTAGTATTTAGTCAACTGGAGCTTTTAAATATTCAGGATTAGTTCTTGATTCCAATATTTCTATATCAGCACACTTAAAACGTAATAAATAATCGTATACCACCATGCCATTATTATAGAAAGCATCATCAATCCAACTATGTACGCCATTTGCAAAAATGTCTTCAACATCTTTTTGTGATGCTGTTTTCCACATATCTTCCCATAAAGTAGACGAAGTGTATATCTTATCATCATTCCATAAATAAATATCAGAAACATTCTTAAATTTCAAACGTTGGAATAATGAGTCCTCATCTTCTTTAGATTTTAAAGTTATTGGACATCTTATAACCGTCAATATCATATCATCAGCATCGAATATGACATTGGAAACATTTCCATCGTGATACTCAAAATTGTAAATTTGAAAAAATTCTTCAGCTTTCATAATTGTGCTCCCATTTCACCATAAAAGGCTAATACTACAAATCCAATCATTCACCAATCAATCGATCATATAAATGAAATCGCTTCAAAAACCTAGTTGCAATTCACACTAACCCACATCTTTGTCAATGTGGTAATCTGTCCGATTAGAATTGGTTTTTTCGCCATACCTGTTGTAATAAATCTTTTCACTGTTTTTTGCATTATTAAATCGTCTTCGTGTACGATCTCCGAAATAAGGTCTCCACCATACGAGCCAATGCCAATGCGATGGGACAACAGTACCATCTTTATTAATACGCTCGCCATCATGGCGTACCGTTTGATTCGTGCTTTTACGCTGATAAACATAATGCTTATTATCACTCACTCGTTTCTTCACCCAGCCCTTTTTCTCCAAATCTTCTGGTTTTCTAGGCAGATATGAACCCGAATATACTTTATACCTCCTGCTCCATCTGTTGTACTGCACCTGCCGAGAATCCTGTGAACGTGCTAGCTTTTCAACTGCAGTTTTAGGTGGATTTTTAACTTCCACACAGTATTTAGGTTTCTTTGTAATTGAATAAACAATTTTATCAACTATTTTTTCTAACATAATTGTACCTCACTTTGATATAAATGTCAAGACGCATTAATCTTGCAATATCATCTTAACACAAAAATAGCTAAAATAAAATAGCAAAGTGTTCAGGATTTTCACTATACAACTTTTAAAAAGAATCGTTGATGTTTGCACTTTTTATAAATTATTTATTGACAAACCGCTATACAACTTGTATACTAAAAATATGAACAATTCAAGATTAACATTCAATTCATCAACAAATTTCACATTGCCAATAGATGTTATTAGAGTCCTACAGAGCGATGCATATTATTATGGGTTCATAAAAAATCGTAAACCAAACATCAGTGGCTTCCTAAACAATCTAATCCCGACATTGTCAGATTACCAGGAAGATCTTTTTAATCAACTCTTGAAGTTCACCAACGGGGACGAGCAAATGGCAAAGATATGCGCACAAAGCATCCATAGTGTTTATTTGTATCCGTTCACATTTCATGACGACGGTACTGCAAACGTCCCTTTTCGCATTAGCAAAGATAAATATGACGATTTTATAATTATACATGATAAACGACTTGCTTTTTACAATACAGATTTTACAAATTACGTGAGAACGCTCCTGTCCGAATATGCATCAAAAACACTGGGGCAGAGAGAATATCTATACGCTTTCAATTTGGTATCACCACTCAGGGATGCTATACGAGAAGGAAACCAGTGTAGATTCTATACAAATGAAAACACATTCACTTTTTTTCCTGTTTCCATTGAGCTATCACCTATATATGGACACAATCATATTATCGGCATTGACAGTTACAATCACCCACAAGCAATAAGACTATCCACGGTACATAAAATATTAGTATTACAAGAGAATATGGAAATAACTAAAACAATGTGTGAAAAGATAATCAACTATCTTGATAAGATATACGAGGAGGAATACAACGAATGTATGGGTTAAAGATATATACAAAGTCTAAGACAAAAAAATTTGCCAGTGATAAAGAGCGAAAACAATATTTTGCTATTCAAGGTTATTACAAAAAGAAAAATGAAGTTTCAAAAAAACAGTCAACAAAAAAATGATAACTAAATAAAATATTAAAAAATCAGTTTTCAATAATTCTCATACAAACATCCCAATATCTGTTTTTCCCATTCAATAAACCCCATTTCCTCTCCATTCAGATGTATGAATAACCAAACAATGGCATCAATGAAGTAAACAATGACCACCTTATCGACCGGTCAAAACATTGGATTGTACTACATAATAGAAAGTCATTCGTGGCTGTTTAATCACTATTAGGATTATCCATTGTCGTTTCACCTCGTCAAATTGGAGTTGTCGTAATGTCTTATTTAACAAGGATGAGATACCGACACTTTGTGTCGCCCCTACGGGGTTCGACTGCAGGCTTCGCCTTCCGCTCAGTATGACATTGAGATGTGATTCTGCGATGTTTTTGCACCAAACTCAATATGATATGTGTTCAATAAGCTTGTATAATAATTATTTGCTAACACTTTTAGGTTTTAATAGCGAATGCCTCGTATCGTTTTTTTCTTACAGCTTCATAGCATTACTTACGTAAGTCTACAAGGTGTTTATCGTATCAATTAGATGTTCGATCCCCTCGTCGAAATTGTTCGTATCGAGGAAAAAACTCTGAATCGGCAAACAATCAAACGTCTCATTCTCGGAACCTCCGATACATACAGGAAGTACAAGCGCCCCATTCCGAATTGCCAGATCAAGCTCAAGCTTTGCACACGAACTGTTATTATAGGCATCATCAACCAAACAAAGGAATAATCCATTTTTATAAGAATGCTCTTTGATGCTACGGCTTATACTATTGCTCCAAATATCCCCACAACTTAGTTCTAAATCCCACCATACCGAAAAGCCGCGATCCGAAAGTGCTTTCTTAATCCTTTTGGCAACAGAAAAATCCTCACGTTGGTACGATATGAAAACTTTAGTTTTTCGTATACGGTAGGAAATCTGTTCCCTTATATAGTCGTAACAACCGTCATCCCAAATATTGAACTTATCAAGCTCGATATTAAGCACGTTTATCCTTTTCCCGCTTGCAATAAGAGAATTAACCATTTCTCTTTCTTTCCTTACATACTCTGACCTTCGTGCATTCTCACTATCGCAGTACACAAACCATATCCTTTCGTTAATTTCACGACGAATAAGATTTTGGATTTCCTCTTCGTCCGATAAACATTTCAAAAAGAACAAAATCGGCTCATAAAAGAAAGTCTCTTCGATGATATTTCGTATAATCCTAACCTTCTCGATATCGAGATGTGAATGTGATATAAAAAAATATTGTTTCGGATATTCATATCCGCAATCCAAGCATTTATAAGAATCGGTTTCCCTTACATAGGCAAGTCGCCTACTTTGACAATTCATGCAACAGTTTGTACTCATCATTATTCTCTCCTAAACTCATGCAAACAATAGTTTATACCAGATTATTATGCTTATTAAATAACTTGAACAGCTCAAGGAAAATCAATATCCGTCCACAAAGGCATATACCCCGCTAATAATACCTTCCGGTGCTCTGTCACGTAGCATAAACGCAGATTCGACATCGGATAGAAGTGCATAACACGAACTACCGGAACCACTCATTGCAACATGTTTAGCCTCTTTATTGGATTCCAGTTCCTTCATTGCCTCGCCAATTTTGGCATTGAGATTAAGGCATGGTTTTAACAAACAATTACAACTAAGCAATCTGTTACTTCTCCAGTTTCTTAAGTTATTCACTATTTCCTCTGTCCTAACCAAAAAAGGCTTTTTGGAAAGCTTGTCATACTCTGCATATGCCGCTGCAGTAGAAACTCCCTCATTAGGGGTATACACAACGACCGCATAACAGGGAAACGGCGGTAGCTTTTCCAAAACATCACCTCTGCCGGTAGCCCTAGCAAGCCCCCCATGCAAAAGAAATCTAACATCGGCACCAAGTTCACAAGCAAGCGAATCCAAAGAGCTGAAAGGAATATCGTATAATAAAGCCATTCCTCTTAGAACAGCAGCGGCATCGGTGGCACTACCACCAAGACCGGAGCCGAGAGGTATCCTTTTTTGAATTTCTATATTCACACCCTTTGTCGAAAATCGTTCAATAAACAGCCTTGCCGCCTGTGTTGCAGACGTGTCAATCAAATTAGACCCTACAACATTAACCTGAACCTCACCGTCAGAGCGACGAGATAAGGTTACATAGTCGTACAGATCTATAGTCTGCATAACAGTATCTACATCATGCAGTCCGGTATCCTCGTTTTTGGATAAGATATCAAAACAAATATTGATTTTAGCATATGCCTTAAGGGTGAGTTTTCTCATGAAATCAGTATAACATATTTTATTCCTTTTGTACACAATAGCTTAAAACTTTTTCCCTCACGCTCTTTTTGCGTAAAGATTAATTGTATTCCACTGTAATTTTTGATATAATGTAATTGATTTTTCTCGGCACAGAGAAAAACGGAGGTTTAATATGGATTATAAAAAGGAATATAATAGATGGCTCAACAATGTTAGCGACATAGATAAGGCAGAGCTTAAAGTAATCTCCGAAGATGAAAAAGAGATTGCCGAAAGATTCTCCCTTCCACTTGCATTTGGTACTGCAGGAATGAGAGGCATTCTGGGTATCGGAACCTACAGAATGAATACTTATACAGTAAAACGTGCAACTTTAGGACTCGCGCTTTTCCTTATCTCAGAAGGACAAAAGGCATGTAATGACGGTGTTGTCATTTCCTATGATACTAGAATAAAATCATTCGAATTCGCACTTTGTACTGCCAGAGTCCTTGCAGAGAACGGAATAAAGGTTTACCTATATAAAGAGGTTCACCCGGTGCCAATGTGCTCCTTTGCAATCGGCTTCTATAAAGCTGCCGCAGGCGTAATGATCACCGCCTCACACAACCCAAAAGAATACAACGGTTACAAGGTATACGGTGCAGACGGAGCACAGTTGTCACCGGAAAACACCGCAAAGGTCGTAAAGTATATTTACGAACTCGATTACTTCAATATCAAGGAAGCCAAGGTCTCCTCAACCGTCAAGGATAAAATTGCTACAATGTCGCAAATACATCCTCTTATCAATATAATCGGCGATGAGGTCGATAACGCTTATTACGATGCTATCCAATCGCTATCTCTCGCCCCCGCACTTGAAACATATCGTGATAAATTCTCGGTCATGTACACCCCGCTTCATGGCACGGGAAAAGTCCCGGTTGATCAAATTTTAAAAAGAATAAACGTTGATCACTACTTCGTAGCAGAACAAAGCGATTATGACGGCAATTTCCCCACCGTCACAATGCCCAATCCTGAAAATCCCGATGCTCTTAAAATAGCAATTGAAATTGCAAAACGCGACAAAATGCCACTTGTTATAGGAACAGATCCCGATGCCGATAGAATGGGCGTTGCCGTTCCGAACGATGATGGCGAATTTGTTTTATTAAACGGAAACCAAATCGGTGCACTGCTTGCCGACTATATTCTTTGCCGCCGCACAGAGCTAGGAACAATGCCTGAAAAGCCTGCTATAGTCAAAACAATCGTTACCACCTCTCTTGCAAAAAAGATCGCAGCGACATATGGTGCCGAATGTATCGACGTTTTAACCGGATTTAAGTTTATCGGTGAAAAAATAAATCAATGGGCAGTCAATCACGAACACTCCTTCCTTTTCGGATATGAAGAAAGCTACGGCTACCTAGCAGGAACTCATGCAAAGGATAAAGATGCCGTCGTTTCTGCAATGCTCTTCTCTGAAATGGCGATATATCTATTAAGCAAGGGACAAACCGTTTACGGACATCTCCAAGAGCTTTATAAAAAACATGGTTACTATGCAGAAAAAAGTCAAGCAACTCTATTCTCCGGATTGGACGGAATGAAAGAAATGGCAGATAGAATGAGTGCTCTCGGACAGAAGAAAATAACAGAATTTGCAGGAATCCCCATCGATCATATTGACAACCTAAATACCTCTATAAGAACATTTTCAGACGGTCATGAGGAAATGATCGATTTACCGAAGAGCAATGTCTATTACTACGCTCTCTCCTCCGGGGATTGGGTGTGTGCTCGCCCCTCGGGAACAGAACCGAAACTTAAAGTTTATGTTTCTGCCTGCGGCAATAGTATGGAGGAGGCAAATAAAAAGGCTTCAACATTAATTGCTGCATTAACAAAGATATTGATGGAATAACCTATTATCAAAAAAGCACGCTGTCGATATTCTCGAACGGCGTGCTTTTTGTTATAATGCTATTCTATAACAATTATTTGCCAAAGTATCTTTTGAGAAGTCCGGCAAAGGCTCTGCCGTGACGAGCTTCATCACGAGCCATCTCATGAACAGTATCATGTATCGCATCGAGATTGTATTGCTTTGCCAATTTTGCGAGCTCGGTTTTTCCAAGGGTCGCACCGTTTTCAGCTTCAACTCTCATTGCAAGATTTTTCTCTGTGGAATCGGTTACAACCTCGCCTAAAAGCTCTGCAAACTTCGCTGCATGCTCAGCTTCTTCATAAGCCGCCTTTTCCCAATATAAACCGATTTCGGGATATCCCTCTCTATGTGCTACACGTGCCATTGCAAGATACATTCCAACCTCGGTGCACTCACCTTCGAAGTTTGCCTTCAATCCATTATAAATTTCCTCGGGCACAGCTGTTTTTTTGCCAACACCGACTACATGCTCGGAAGCCCAGTTCATTCCCTCTTCAACAACCTCAACAAACTTTTCACCGGGAACTCTGCAAACAGGACACTTATCGGGTCTAACATCAGATTCAACTATTTCGCCACATACGGTACATCTCCATTTTTTCATTTTTAATATCTCCTTGTTTATTATTGTTTAGGTAAAAACCTTTATTATTTGTCAATACATTCGCTGCAAAGTCCCTTAAGCACAAAGACTTCTTGCTCCACCACGCCGACACCGGCGGGAATGATAGCCTCGGCTGCCTTTTCCACGTCAATGACTCTACCGCAATTCAAACAGATAAAGTGTGCATGACTACGCAAGGTCTTATCAAATCTATCAGGCAAACCGGGGACAGACACCAACAGCACCTTTCCGTCATTGACGAGTTCATTCAATACCCTATATACGGTACCAAGGCTTAAAGACGGGATCCTTTTCTTCGCCTCCACATAAACCTGTTCTGCCGTGGGATGGACAGAGGAAGACAAAACACAATCTAAAATTACGCTCTTTTGAAGTGTATTCCTTTTTATCGGTTTATTCTCCTCTTGCATCTTTTTCTTTCTCCTTATTGATAATAATTATCATTAGCAATATTATATCATCAAGTAATACGTATGTCAATAGTTTTTTAAAAAAAATATAAAAAATCTTTGCTTGACTAACCGTTTTTTAATCAAGCAAAGATGATCGAAATACGCAAAAGAGTACCTACCTTGGACACAACGAACAAATGCAAGGGTATGTATAAAAAAGCGAGTCAAATACATCGAAGACCAACACTCTAGCTTTTAAAGTAAAAAATCACCAAACTCAATAATTTTTGTGTAATTCGAAAAAAAATACGCCTTAAACGCTTGTTATTTGCCCTTTCTTATGTTAAAATATCTTACTGAAAAAGAACAAAGGAGGATTTTATCCTTGATCAATCTTAATTCTTTAATTGCAGAAATCACATATAAAGCTCGTGCCATCACATCCGGTGTGTTAATGTGCATCATGGCTCTTTTATCTATTGCAATCATCGTTGTTGTTCTTATGCAAAAGAGCAATCAAGATGACATCTCTTCCATTACCGGCGGCTCTTCGGATACTTATTTCAATAAAAATAAAGAAATGAGCACTGAAAAGCGTTTGAAGATCGCAACCATAGTAATGGGTGCCCTTCTTGCCGTTATAGCAATCGTATTCTTCATCATTGCTCCCGGCTCAAGTGCTAACTGATAATTTCTCCCCTCATCCTTGAGGGTTTTCATTCTCTTGAACACATTGCTTTTATGGTTTATAAAGTGCAATGTGTTTTTTTTGCTATATAAATGGTTACTATGGAATTTCTCCGAAAGCAATAGAATTGACAACAATCTTGTTTTTAATTATAATAAAATAAAAGAACAAAGGACCATTATGAAAGTACTATATTTCGACACAGAAACAACAGGATTATCCGCCGATGCTAAGTATATAGACGGAGAGATACGTAAGGGACAGATTTGTCAGCTTACCTATATAATATTAGAAAATTCCCGCTTTTACAAGGCAAAAAATCTATATTTCAGCGTAGATTATATTGAAAAATCGGCGGAATATGTTCATCATCTATCCGTCGATCTATTAAGAAAATACTCTAAAGGTAAAAAGTTTATAGACTATGCAGATGAGATTTATGCCGATTTTACGGATGTCGATTTGATCGTAGCACACAATCTTGCTTTTGACCATAAATTCATGACTGCTGAATTTTCCAGAATAAACATGTCCTTCGACTATAAGAAATGCATGTGTTCAATGAGAGCCTTTTGCCCTATCCTAAAGCTGCCCGGTAGGAATCCTCGTTGCTATAAAAACCCATCATTAAAGGAGCTTGCCGATTATTATGGTATAGACGATGATTATGTAATAGGTTATGTTAAAAACCTTTTCGGAAATACAGCTAGCGCACACGATGCAAGATTTGATACAGTCAAGCTTATGTTTGCAGTAGAATTCGGTAGAAAGGAATCCTCGGAGATAACGGAACTTTATTTCAATTAAGCATATAGAAACATTGCACTATAAATAAGAACCCTCTTGTTGATCTAGAGGGTTCTTATTTATAATCGTATTTACTTATAGTCAAATTAAAGATTCTCTATAATAAATATATTTCCTTTTCTTTTAGCTATGATTACCAGATGACAACACGCTTATCGGGAGCGATATACATCTTATCGCTTTCTTTAACATCAAAGGTTCTATACCACTCGTCAAAGTTTCTAGGTGGAATGTTGGCACGCAAAATGGCCGGACCGTGAACATCTATAGAAAGGAGAAGTTGTCTGTACTCCGGTTTTGCTTTTTGACACCAAACTCTTGCCCAGTTATAGAAATATTCTTCATATGACGCATTTTCAGTTACAGACATGATATCAAGAGTTACAGAAACACCTCCGTTGTCTGCAATGTTTTCGCTAACGATAAGGGCGGAATTTACCTTGCCCCAAGGAAGTTCAATTCCATCAAATTGATCAATCATCTCTTGAACCTTGATTGCAAATTTTGCAAAATCCTCTTCTGTCCACCAGTTATTTATATTACCGTTCTCGTCACATTTTGCACCGTTGCTGTCAAAAGCGTGGGATATCTCGTGACCAATGACTGCACCAATACCGCCAAGGTTTTCGCTTCTTGTCTGTTTTAAAGAATAGAATGGAGCTTGGAGTATCGCTGAAGGGAATGTTATATCGTTAACGAAAGGATCATAACAAGCATTAACCATATGTCCGGGCATTGCCCAAAGCGTGGGATCGGTAGGCTTATCAAGCTTATCTAGCAAATCGAGGGTTTTAACTCTATGTAAAGAAATCATGATGTCAAAGAGCGAGTCTTCAGGATTAAATACAAGCTTGTCGTAAATATCTCTTGCCTTGTCCGGATAACCCATTTTAACGCCCATTTTAGAGAGTTTTAAAATGGCCCTGTTCTTGGTTTCATCGCAAAGGAAATCATTCT
This sequence comes from uncultured Christensenellaceae bacterium, assembly GCA_964561145.1. Lineage (GTDB taxonomy): Bacteria > Bacillota > Clostridia > Christensenellales > CAG-1252 > RUG14300. The sequence goes on along the minus strand of CAZLNZ010000020.1, from coordinate 15,817 downwards.
CTCTAATGCGTTTTTTATAAGTATCTATAATTTGATATACGATCTCGGTAATATCCTTCTTTGCCTCTTCTCCAAAATATTTCTTTCCGTAGTAAATCCCAACAGGTTCTGAATACATACCAGATGCCAAATTATATGCAAATTTTTCAATTGACTGCATTTTTTCAACACCCATAAGTGCACGATTGTACATACCACCAATATCACGAAGCTCTTCAGATAGTAAATTGCAAGATTGCATAAGCCCTATAACATATGCCCAGTGCTTATAAATCTCAAAGGTGTTGTCGTTAAATATCTTATTGAAGTTTTCAAAATATCTTGGCTCGGCAACCACAATTATATCGGGTACATGCCCGAATAAGTCTTTCAGAATTCCGTTAAAATCAATTGTTGAAAGTTCCTTGCTAACATCTGCACTTGCCATTGGATTATACATTTCGACATATCTTGACCATTCCTCTCTTGTCTTTACAAACTTGCTTAATATCTCATCAAATGCAAGGGTATCGCAAATATACTTTTCTTGAAGCTCTGCACTCAAATCGGTTTTAGCAATAACCATTTTTGCCACACTTGTCCAAAGTGCGATAAGCTGTTCCTTTTGTTGTGCCATTTCAGGTCTATAGTATGTAGCATCGGGAAGTATTACACTGACACCCGAAAGATATACAAGGTTTCGACTTGTGTTTTTCATGTCAGTTGTAACTGAAATATCCAAAGGAGTTGGAATACTGCCTAAAAGTAGCTGTTTATGTAGACGATTAAAATCATCTAAGCTTTGAATTTCATCAAGTATTGAAAGAGCTTTGAGGGCGGGAACAATGCCATCTTTTTCTTTTTTGTCGGCATTCTTTACAATGGAGTACAATTCACACGCCCTTTCCAAATATTTATCGGGAAAGACTTGGCTTTCACTCATAGTATTAAACTCATTTATCATAATTTTCTCAACACCGTCACTTAATTCGGCAAATCCGCCTGCAACAGGTTTATCATCAGGAATAACTAGCTCGTCCAATTTCTCTTGATTTACAAATAAATAAAGATCGTCCTGTATTCTTACATTTTCCATATTCATCCTCCTAGAAGTTGAAAAATTTGATTCATATTAGACTTTAACAGTTGCATTTTTTTCAGTATATCATTTTCAGAAAACAAAAGTCAAACTCGGATATAAATATTACGCGAAATATGAAAAACTCTTAATAAACAGATTGTATATAAAAAAAGTGGGCAACTTTTTTAATCACCCACTTTATAAATATCTACTACTGGATAAACCGATGTCATACTTGTAAACCATATCTTTTAAAATGCTATTATTTCATCATCCAAGGTAAGTAACCAATAGAATAACTACACTGGTGACAATCATAACAATACCGACAACCCTATTTAAAGTTTTGGCATTTGCCTTGTTTGCAATAACCGCCGCAATTCTTGCCCAAATAAGGGTGAAAACAACGCAAAGTATCAAGCACAGTACATCGGGAAATTCTCCCATTACAAAGTGACTAACACTTCCGGTAAGAGCGGTAAATGTCATTATGAAAACGCTGGTTCCAACAGCCATATGCATTTCATAACCAAGGAAGCTTGTCAATACAAGCAATAACATCATTCCGCCTCCCGCACCAACCATTCCGCAAATAAGACCTATCGCGATTCCACCAATAATGGATTTTATTATTCTCTGCTTTTTGCTTACGGTTAGCATTTGTTCCTTGGTCGTTTTCACGGGCTTAATGATAAACTTCAAGCCGATAATTATCAATGCTATTTGCATTACACCGCTCATTGTTTGTTCCGGAAGAAAAGTTGCGATATAGCTTCCGATAATTGTAACGATGATAACTGTTATTAGTAATACCAAGCTGTTCTTGATATCTAAATTTCCATTCTTTTTGAAGGTCCAAGCACTTATTGCACTAGCCAATACATCACTGGCCAAACCTATACCCACCGCCTGATAAGCGGGAATATCCAAAAAGGTAATCAGCATCGGTCCGATAATTGCAGCTGCACTCATTCCGGCAAACCCGGTACCAATTCCTGCACCTGCTCCTGCAAAAAAACAAACTATGATTGTTATAAAAGTTTCCATATCTTATTAACTCCTATTTTCCCGTCAATGCCTTGTTTGCATTCTCGCACATCCTTGAAAACATTTCACGACATGTCTCCATTTCACTATCGGTAAATCCGCTAAAAATTGTTTTTCCATATAAATTTTGAGCGTTCTCACCCTCTTCTATAAGTACTTTAGACTTATTTGATAGTTGCAAAATCAAGTTTTTTCTATTATCATCGGTATGATACTTCAATATGTATCCCTTCTCTTCCAAAAGTTTAATTCCTGTTGAAACATGTGATTTTGTCAATCTACGCATCTTGACGATGTCCGATGCTGTCTTGTATTGTGAATTGTTATGCAAAAACATTACAATATCGTACTCCATCCGAGTCAAGCCATATTTCTCACAGACGGGTTTAGTAATTGCTTCATATAGGGCAGTCATTACCTTTTGTTTTTCCCAAAAAATCATACCAAAACCTCTTTTAGTTCTATTTAGAACTATTATATGTCTATACCTAAAAAATGTCAACGGTTACAACAGCAAAAAAAAAACAGAGTACACATTTAAAGCTAAAATTGTATCTCAAGCTATTACCAGAAGCAAGCTAAAAAAAAGTACTCTATCTATATGTAAAAAACGGATATTAGACGATTACAAGCTACACCACTCCGATCAGTTCATAATCCATTCCTTTATATTATTCAACCTTTACGTTTGAGATGATCTCAAAATGATACTTTACTATACCCAAATCAAGTTTTGTATAAAATCCACTACCACAAGTTGCTTTAACTTTACCATCGGGCATCAGTTCAAAAAAGAACTTTTGCTGATTTATTGCGGTAGGTGCAAGAAGTGCCGCATTTACGCCGTTCAAAAACCATTCGGGCATACCATCCGAATAGTTGCAGACCTTTTGTAACGGCTTACTTTTATGTTCTTCGCCTTGCGATATTCCGTATCCCAAAGCAATTATACATACAAGCTTTTCACCTTTGTCAACAACAGCTTTACTCTTTCCGTGACTCATTGCGACCCAACATGTATTCAATCCCAGTTCTTGGGCTTTAAGAACCAACAGCTCTCCGTAATATCCCAAGCTCTCGTCAAGAATTGAAGATTTCTTTCCGACAAGTGCTATATAATTCTTTACACCAACGAATTTTCCATAGTGTGCCATAAAGGAATCGAAGCATTTTTCTTCATCATAGAAAGATTGAATGTGCAGATTAGCTTCTCGATTAACTTTGGCAATCAATTCATCAAGGATAAAACGTTTCTCTTGTTCAATGGCACGGTCAGAGTATTGCCTAACACTATGTCTTTGTTGTATTATTTCCAATATTTCCATCTTTACGCCTCCAAAAGCAAATGTTTTATAGATATCATTATACCTCAAAACGACAATGGCTACAATATGTATATAAATAAAATCAAATAAAAAAACATCGCTTTAGCTTTTCTAATAAAAAAAGCGACCTGACTCCATTATAAGCTCGGTCGCAAATCGATCTATAAAGCCCGCCAATTTTTTTATTGAACAAGCTCGTAACGAACGTTAACAGCACCATTCTTATAAGCGGTAATTGCTACAGTATAGGTACCTGCATCAAGTACATAGCCATCGGCATCCGAATAATAATGATTATCTTCTTCATCAAATACCATACTTGTATTGAAATTAATTTCATCACTGAAAACGAATCTATAAGTTCCGCCTTCACTCACAGTAAACGTCGCATAAAAGAGCTCAGTATTTCCGTTTAAGGTACGATAATTAAAGATGAAAAGCTCAGTGTCGGAATCTGTTATGCAAGCAGAATTGTCGGGTTGATGCTCCGATTTTTCGATTTTCAACTCATAATTAAATTTCTCAGCCATAACCCAATTAGTGCCGACAATCACGGTATACTCTCCCTTGACAAGCTGAATAATACGTTCGTCATTTTTAACATATAAATAACGCTCCATGCCATCGGAGGAGATAAACGTCACTTCAAGATTATCCGGTGATCCTTTGACAGAGTAACAACCATCTTCAATTGCAACAAAAGTATAGATTTCCTCATCACCGTAGCCTTCAACTGTACCGGAAATTTTACCATCGGAATTCATCATTGTCGGATTATCATAATCTGGAAGAGTTTGCCAATTTTTCTTTTCAATGCAAAGTCTGACGGTATCTTCTTCATAGCCATAATCTGTCTTTATTCTTAAAAGATACAATCCCTCCAACAAAGTCGGCTTTTTAGGTGATGTATTAGCATAGGTTTCACCATCTGTATGAAAAATTCCTACAGTGCATTCTTCACCGGAGACAATATACATTCCCCTTTCAAAGTCAACAGCTATCCAAGACGGATCATAGGTCGGATACTCTACAGTAACAATTCTGGAATCAGCCACATCAATAGGATTGAAAAACTCTAACGCGGTTTGTGCATCTCTTTGCGGTTTTACAGGATACTTATCAATAAGTCTTTCAAATGTATCATCGACAACATAAGTGCGTGTTATCTTCAAGTTATACGTCTTAACCTTGTCGAAGGTTTGGAACAAATCGACAGAATAACAGACGGTCAACTTGTTGTCATCAAAAGTGTAGCTCGCCTCAACATTAAACAAGGAATAATCCTTTTGCGTAAAACCGTAATACGTTGAAGGTTTTAAAGTCATACTGTCATCTGCAAAACGTATATTCGATAAAATGTTTTTTGCTTTATATGAATTTTCATCTATCTTCTGAACGGTTCCAAGCTTATCGGATGCTAAATAAGGAACTAACGAATTGTTGTAATTTGCCAAATCCGCCCCTACTAGCTCAGAAACAGCCTCTTGAATCGAAATACCTTCTTGAGAAAGAGATTCGGAATAAAACTTTTCCCCTTTTATAAAACAACCGTTACCCATCTTCAAGTCCGCCGACGAAACGTTATATTCCGAGGTCGAGCGACGCAATTGAAGCTTTTGCTCCGAAGAGGTGTTCTTGGTATCGCCGAACACTGTAGTAAGCGTAAAATTATTAGAGCTGGTGTATGAAATTTCTTCAGACTTGGAAAAACTCTCGGTAAATGCTTCCAGTCTTCGACGCAGCTCTTCAGAACCGCTCTCTGAAGGTACTTGCATTTGCGGTTGGTTTGACGATTTTATAACATATCCTTTTACAGATATAACTGTTATGGTATTATTCCTTATATAATACTGTTGTCCGCTATAGCCACCGTTACAAGTGGTAGAAAATCCATTAACGGAGGTAATAACCGCCTTTTTCTCGCCGACAACAACGGGCGTTCCCAATTGATAATTCCACTTTGCATCGTGAGAATATTCTATTTCAACATTGCAGTCGTCAAATTTATATTTAGGTACAAAAGCAAGCTTGAGTGTTACTACCGATGAATGATTGGAAAAGTCGTAGTCGTCATCGGTTTTAATGTCAAAGTAGTCCGTCAAATTATTCGTATTGAGCTCGATAGCACCATCCGGAAAAGAAGACTCCGATGATTTTTCACTACAGGCACAAACACAACTAACGACTAGTATAACCAAAAGAATAACCACGAACAATCTGTTTTTCATATTACCTCCGCATAACTTAACAATATCGCATTAAGATTATAGCATACGCCCTCGTGAATTGTCAAAAACAACACGAACAACTAAGCAACGTAATCACAACCATTCTGAATTCAAATCTAAAAGCAAAGAGGGGATGTAAAATAGTCCTATAAGAAAAAGAGAGGATGTTCATCCAATGGGTTTTTGAACATCTCCTCTTTCAGTTTTTTGTTTTTTTACAGACCCTATTTCACTATTCTTTTTATACTTTTTACCGTCTATCGTTGGTTAACAATATTGCTCCGATGGTAGAAACGATCTCGCCTGCAATTGCAGGATCAACCTTGATCTTGACTTTACCTCTGCGTCTTGCTCTCAGCTTTAATCCCATACTCGCTCCCAAGGATAAAGCATAGTTATTTCTTGTATCGGTATAAAGAGCAAGATTCAACATCGTCCTTTTACGAGTAAAGAATAAAATAGCAAGCACAAGAAAAAGTACTGTGATCACCGCCATTATGATAATGTAAATATTAAATTCTCCTTCGCTAACTGTACCAATGATGGTCCTGACCAAGCTAATTATAGCTATTATACAGCAAATGAATGCTGCAACAAAATGTGTCTGGACGCCCGCACTACAAGATAAGGACGAGATATCTCCGTTACGTAGCTCTTGCCTATCGGTTCTTGTACCGTTTGCGTATCTATGACGATCGATTGATATTATTCTTTTATTGGTAACAACAAGTTCATGTTCTCCCCTGTTTTTGTTATCGACGGCATACGTCCAAGCTCTGATAATTTCTTCATTCTCAGATAAAACATAAATCGGCTCATCGCTCCTTGCCATATATTTTCCTCCTGAATTTGTTTGATAATTCTATTGAACCATAATTTGACTTTATTGTCAACTAAAAACAAAAATCTTGGCTCGAATAATAGTCGAAACGGCTTTTATTTCGGAAATCCAACAAAACAGCCAACCACGACATAGTTTTTTTGGTTTTAATAAAATCAAACCACCCTCCTACAACACAAAAAATCTTCACCATACATCATTGAACAATGCATATCAAATCCATTAAACATAATTGCATATTTCGGTTTGCCAACGTAGAATCACCGACTAGCTAAGCATAAAAATCTCTCCGTCCTGTACAACAATTCGGAGAGATTAAAATGTTGTTATTAAGTTAAATATCTACGCTCCAACATTTGACATTGTGTCTTTATTCACTACGCAAGCATTCAACGGGATCCTTATTAGATGCAATACGTGCAGGTATAAATCCGGCAATAATGGAAAGCACTTCACTTATTAATAGCATTAGTATGGGGTTCCACCACAGAATTTGAGCAAGGTTGCTTACACCGACCATAAGCTCGAGAATCACATTAGCAATGGCACATAATGCATATGTTACAACGATACCTATAGCACCCGATAATAAACCGAGCAATCCCGACTCTGAAATAAAGACTGTCGATATATCCTTTTTACGAGCACCTACTGCACGCAAAACACCGATCTCTTTACGACGTTCGAGTACCGAGGTGTAAATAATGATTGCAATCATTATACTCGATACGACCAGAGATATTGCCGCAAAGCCAACCAATACCTTGGTAATGGTTTCTGTCAAGGTGTCAACATAACCCATTATCATTGACAGATTATCAGTGTACTTAATACCAGTTTTAAGCTCGCCATCTACGTCACGAGGATCATTCGGATTGTTTTTATTCCATTCCATAGCCTCTTTGATCGGAACGTTATACTCTTCGACCTCGTTATTATATTTCTCTATATATTCGACAATTTTGTTTTTATCCTCAAAGGAATTGGCATATATGCTTATGTTTTCAGGATCGCTTTCGTCGATCACGCCTAGCTCCTTAAGAAGTTGGAAATTAGCCTCACTACTAGAATAGATTTCACCGGTAACGGGGTTCTTGTACATGTTTTTTCTAATAGCTTTCGCAATTGCACTTTGTTCAGCTCTCTTTGAAAGCTCGCGAGCAAGAGCGGAGGTATAAGCAATATTTCCGTTTATCGAAGTAACATTAACACCTTCTTTAGGTCTAATAACACCGGATACCTTTAATGTAATCGAGTTTTCCTCCATCCATTCCTTACTGAGAATAGTGTCGGAATCGGTTATTTTACTAAAGTTTCCGTCTTCGTTTTCAACATAATAGTCACAACCTGTCGTTACACGATACTCTAATTTCAATAAATCATCAATAGAGAACTGCGTATTGGTAGCAAAGAGATCCGCAGCAGCATTCCCATCACCAAAGAATTGTTCGGGGTTAATTGCATCTACAACCTTATCAGGTGAAACCAAACCCATAGCAAAGAGAGAGTAGTCATTCAATTGATTATTAGAATCTACGACTATGACAATCTCATCATAATTTGTAGGCCATCTGGAGTTTTCTCCGACCAACTCATATTGTGCCTTGAGAAGCTCGTCATTAGATACCATTTCATCCCATACCTCCATCATCTCGCAGAATTCGGTAATCATGTCGGTATATCCGGACAATAGGGTTCCTAAACCGCTGGAATTAATAGTATCATCGATTAAATCAAGGAAAGGACTTATCCTGGTATATTTATCCTTGTTTCCGTTCTTATCCTCGGTAAGAGAATATACCTGGAACTCCACACCGTAATCATATTTTACATATCCGTAATCGTCAATAGGGTTCTTCTCAAGATATTCCTTAAAGGCAGACAAGTCATTTTTTGACATAACGTTGTCGAGATTTCCAATAAGATTTCCAAGGACGTTGTTAGTATAAATGATATTGGGATCGGGGTTATCGGGAAGCGTGGACGAACCACCTGTAAGAATGCCCAAAACACTGTTAATATCCATGTTCATCTTGTTAATTGTCATAGGATATTGTGAAAGAGCGTTTTCCTCGATACCGCGCACATAATTAGTAGCACCGGTGGAAAGTGCCAATACTATCATTATTCCGATAATACCGATACTTCCCGCTATCGATGTTAACAAGCTTCTACCCCTCTTACTGTTAAGGTTGCTAAGACTAAGCTTAACGGCTGTGCCAAAGGACATAGAGGTTTTACGTTGTTTTTCCCTTTGTTTCCTTTTATGTCTGCGTCTAAAAATGGCTTTTATGAGATTTTTACGTTTTTCCTTCCTTTTCTCGTTTTTATCATTTGCAATATCGGGGCGAGCATTTTGAACATCGTTTAAAAAACTGCTTTCCTGTTGTAAATATTCTTGTTCTATGGCATCTTGATTTTCTTTTTCCAGAGCTAAACACTCCTCTAAGGTATACTCATCAGTATCTCCCATTATCATACCGTCAGCCATTCTTATGATACGTGTGCTATATTGCTCAGCAAGAACGTCATTGTGTGTAACCATGATAACCAGCTTGTCCTGTGCTACTTCCTTCAATATATCCATTACTTGCAAGCCCGATTCACTGTCCAATGCTCCTGTAGGTTCATCGGCTAGGATAATCGAAGGATTGTTAACCAAAGCCCTTGCAATGGCTACACGTTGCATTTGACCACCGCTCAACTGTGTCGGGTGTTTTTTTGCGTGTTCCAGCAAACCAACTCTGTCAAGTGCTTCTCTTGCTCTTCTTCTACGCTCTTCCTTAGGGATATCAGCTAACACCATCGGAAGTTCGACGTTCTTTTGAACGGTCATATGGTAAATCAAATTATAGCTTTGGAATACAAAGCCTATTTGCTTATTGCGATAGTTATTCCAATCCGAATCGGTATAATCACGTGTGCTTTTACCATCGAGATAAACAGCACCGTCTGTACATTTATCGAGACCACCGATAAGGTTTAGAAGTGTAGTTTTACCACAACCGGAGTGACCCAAAATACTTACAAACTCGGAAGGACGGAACTGAATGGATATGCCCTTCAGAACATGAACCGCTTGTTCATTCTCGCCATAATCCTTTTTCACATTCTGTAATCTTAACATAAATTACCTCTTTTGAATTGATTTAAGCCAAAGCTTACGCCCAACGGAAAGAGAAGATAACCCAGACAAATTCAACTTTTCCCATCAAGCCATTTGTTAAAATAGTATCGATTTTGCAAAAATCGATACTATTTTAACAAATAATGGTACAAAATGTCAAGTTCATATCATTTAGCAGGAGATTTTTTACAAAAAATTAACAAATCTCCCTTTTTAGAAATATTTCGGGTGTAGTAAAAGATACTTTTTTCGATACAGCAATTTTTTATTGTTTTTCTATATTAATTATTCTGGTTTTCACATTAAAATAAACGATATAGTCACCCTCAAGGAGCTTTATATCTCTGTTTTCAGTAACACTTTCGTACTCGACACTGCAATCCTTGTCAATCGAATCCGCACCATACCATTTGTCGGAGGTTCTGTCATATATCTTAAAAATAATCGTTTGGTTTTTCGAAAGTCTGATAGAATATATCTCTCCGTCAAATTGCTCTAACAGATAATTATTGTCTATATTCCATCCTGTAAAATCTCCCCTGATAGCCAAATCGGCAAGAATTTCTCCCGATAAAAAGGTATTAAGGTAATTAAGCTTTGCGGTAATATAATCCTTGAATGACATATTGCTACTACCACTTGCATCGCATGTTTTGTTTAAATCAAAATAGAAAGAGTTCTTGTTTGCGTTATGGTAATCCTTAGAAGGACGAATATCCTTCTCATAAAGTTCTTTTGCAGTATTATATGCCTTTTCGAAAGTGGCAAGCTCGAGCATATTACTTTGACTAACCGCTTTTATCTCGTCAATATATTCATCAACAAAGAAACCACCCTCGACAACACTTTTATAAAAAAGAGGATTTCTTTGGGTGTCATATGCCGTTCGAGCCTGTAAAGGATTATCCGTGGTCATAGAGTTGCCAAAAGGATTCCAAGTATTTATACCAAACCCTCTATCCATATCGTAGGGGATAAGAATCATTTTCCCGGTATCCTTCCTGAAATAAACATAAGTATTATTGTAATTGTTACGTAGATCATCGGGGTTTCCTATTATATATGATACGGCACAATACGCCAAAAAATTATCAATGTCTACCAGCTCTTCGAAACCTTCTTTTGTAAGCTCCGAGGAGTTTAAGCCCTCGATTAATCTTTTTAATGAAGAATGATCGCTTTTCTTTTTGTTAGTCTTTAGGTCATAATTATAAAATCGACATTTATCTTCATCTTCTACACCGTAGGAACTAAAGGATGTGAAAGTTGCTCCATCGTTTGTCCAGCCAAGCTTATACAAATCTCCGCCAACCGCATCTTCCGGTAGATTCTTTTCAAGAAATATCTTGTCAACCGGCTCGTATATTCTAAACACTCCGACATGATCGGAGGATATGTCAACACTTGCCAAATTGGTTCGAGGTACAATGACCCCGCATTCTCTGTAATAATCGTACATATACCCTTCTCTTATATTTGTCGAATCGAAGTTGCGGTTCCATTTTAAATCAAGCTTTTCCAAGGTCGCAAAGGTTCTATTCTTTCTCTCCTTTCTCTCGGCAGAATTCTCCCAAACAATAGCGTCTTCTCCGTAATAGTCCTCATCGTCGAAGGTTTCACCAAAGTCAAGTTTGAAATGCACAAGATTATACATTCCATCGTTTTCACTCCAAAAGCTACTACGAGAGGTATTTCCCTTCATTCGGACGCCTACCTGTGCAAGCTTATACTCTTTCACCCCATCACTCGTGGTGATTGTAATATAAAAATCCGCCCTTCTGTATATTGGAGATTTTGAACCCATATTGGTATACTTTTCATAATCCTTTTGCAGCTTGGCAAACTCGCTATCGGATATGTCCAAACTAATCTCTATCTTATTGTTGGAATTAAAAAGAGCATTATATATCTCAAGTTCCTCATTGACTGAAATAGGTGTATCACTGAGATCTGGATCTTTTTCGGAAGGCTCTATCGGTGTGTCGCTTGGGTCCGTCGTATTATTCCCGGAATTGTCAGAAGGATCTGTGGGCGTATCAACAGGATCATCGGAAATTATCGGTGGCTTATCGGGATTATCCGATGGGTCTTCATTATCGAAACCGCCCGTATTTCCGATAAGGGAACAAGCACAAAGAGAAAATATTAAAACCAAGCATACAACCATCGATACTATTTTTTTCATACACATACCTTGTCATGTAACTTTTTAATGATTACATTATATGATAAAAGAGCATTTTTGTCAATGACGATAATAATCAACCAATATTAATAAACAAGGTTGATTTTTATGCAGAAAAATCCTATAATAGGGTTATGAAAAAAGAAGAGAACGTATTAATAGCCACAAACAGAAAGGGCTATCATGATTATTTTATAGAGGACACCTACGAAGCAGGCATCGTTTTGCAAGGAAGCGAAGTCAAATCTCTCCGTCTGCACAACGTATCCTTCGCAGACAGCTATGTAACAATCGAAGGCTACAAGGTAACCCTTTTAAACCTTAGTATATCCCCGTACTCAAAAGGAAGCACCTTTAATCCGCCAGCCAAAAGACCAAGGCAATTACTCTTAAACAAGAGAGAGATTAACAAACTCAAAGCACTGGTTGAAAGGAAGGGCTATACCTTGGTCCCTACTAAACTATATTTCAAGCAGTCGCTTGTCAAGGTCGAAATAGGCGTTGCACAAGGAAAGCACACCTACGACAAACGTCGTGACTTGATGGAAAAAGACATCGACAGGGCTACAAAACGAGGTAACCATTAATGGAATATATTCCTTACGCCTTCTCCGGGATATTGCTTTTTCTATCAGTTGTCACATTCATACTTTATGGGGCAGATAAATCAAAAGCTAAAAAATCAGAAATGCGTATTCCCGAGAAAACCCTTCTTTTACTCTCCTTCTTCGGAGGTGCGTTAGGCGGTATAACGGGAATGCAGATTTTCAGACACAAAACACAAAAGCCTCGTTTTTGGGTAATCAACATCATTGGCTTACTGTGGCAGTTAGTACTGGCAATAGCACTCTTTATTATTATCTAGGTTAATAATCGCTCTTAAAGTTTTATGTATAATGAGGGAAGCACTCCTCCTTGCGTCATATTAACAAAGGTATAGCGGTCCGCCGATCCGGAACTATTAACATCTCTCGCATACTTGTTATCGTGACAGTTCGGGGAACGGAGCCACCACCAACCATTACTATTGCGATTCTTACCTGTAGACACATATACTCCTTGGCATTGCGCATATGCCGTCGATTTTCTCTCTCTTTGAACATCCTCCGCCTTAACGGAAGTGGAAAAACCATATTCCGCGTTGGTTACCTCTTGAATGCTTAACAAGAATACCTTATCCTGTGTATTATTACAATAGAACTCGTTTACTCCGTCATTCCAGTGCTTGCTATTATCATTCGGATTGGAACTTATCGCACTGTTATCAATGCTCATGGTTAATATTTCATTCTTTTGCAGTTCAGAAAAAGCCTTGTTTAGAAAATTCTCGTTCAAGAAAGAACGGATACTGCTATACATATAATTATTCACATACACCGTATCCTCCGTGCCTTTTAGAGTATTGATGCTATTGTTATATGCTTGGCTATCAATTATACTATCGCAGATTAAAAGGGCAACATCGTCCATCTCTCTTATTATTCGCCATTTAATTGGCTCGTATTTAAACCAATACGTTGTACGTGTATAATAACCATTGTCATCTTGATATGAATTTCCGGCGTCTCCTTTATCGGTGGTCCTATTAGGACGATATGACGTGAAGTATACTCCTCTATACTTTTCTTCGCCAACGGTTATATCCCGATACCACATATACTCCGCCGCAAAACCTTCTGTATAGTATTCATAACTATTCCACATATGGTTTTTCTCTGTACTCTCCACACCCGAATCGGGTAGATTACCGGCAGCTACGTTAAGAACGGATAAAAGGTTTTCATCACTTACAAGGCTTTGGGGGTAGTTTCCAAAAAAAAATAATCACCCTCTCTAGTGTAAATATTCGCCTTACAGTTTTTGCATGTACCATTCTCGTAATCATGAGCCACCCCGTTGCAGACAGTACATCTACAGTCAGTTCCCGGTATGTGCCCTAATGCCGATACGACCACTGTTTCTATAAGTACTCCGCAGTCATCACAGATCAACCCCTCGGTACTTCCGACTTCAATACATGTTGCAGCAATTGATTCTATTATGTGGACTCCTTTTTTAGATGAATCCTTTTCAAGCTTATGATTACACCATTTGGCATAAAGAGTCACATCTCCCGACAAATAGGACTGCTTAAAGGCGTTTTCATATTTTTCATCTCTAAACCAACCGACAAAATATTCGTCATCTTTTGTTGGATTATTTGGTAATACAATAGGTTCATTCGACTTTACCTTTATCTCGTCTACAGCACTTCCACCATTTGAATCAAAGGTTATAGTATATTCCTTCACTTGTACCATTTCGCCATTTGAATCATTACAAGCAACGGAACACAATATTAATATAAGAACAAGAAGACCCAATGCATTCTTCATTTTTTTATTCATGTTTTTATCCTCCGATTTTATTCGAATTTACATTACGACCTAATTCAGATTGTAGCATGTTCATAATATATATCATAACCTGAACACAACTTCAGTCTTAAAGTACGCTAATAAACGCTGATTGCAGTTTTGACGATAAAAAACAGATTTTACATTGACAATAAAAAACAAAGACAGTATAATTGTGGTATAAAAAATACATGTTATGATATATTTTATGAACAAAAAAATACTGCGGTCTTATTAACCTCGCCACAATAACTTTATTCTTCTTCAAATAGCATTCCCAACTTGTTCATCATATTATACTTATGCTCAAGCATCGAGTGAGCATATCTATTTAACGTTATTGTTGCGTTTTTATGACCCAATATTTCCGATAGGGTTTTTATATCCATTCCACATTCTAAAGCTCTTGTCGCAAAAGTATGGCGAAGCGTATGAAAACACTTGTGCGGAATATCAAGCTTTTTAAGCAAAAGCTCAAATGAACGCTGATAGGATCTAACAGTAACAGGTAAGCCGTCTTGCAATACTATATACTTTCCGCATTGTTCATTTCTTAACGCTTTTAAGTCTTTCATTAATTGTTTCGGAATAGGTATAATCCTCTTTGATTGTTCCGTTTTCGGAGTATCGATAACATGCCTCATTCCCTCCCCCGTTCGCATTTCATAGGAAGTCTTGGATATTGTAAGCAGATTGTTTTCAAAATCTACATCATCCCAAGTAAGTGAAAGTAATTCTCCGATTCTCAAGCCACAATATAGACATATAATTATACCAAAAAGCTTTTTGCGTCCCTCCGCAAGAATACCTCTTTCAAGTTTTTTTTGCTCCGGTATCGAAAAACACGTTATTCTTTTCGCATCAATTCTCGGACGCTTAATTTTTGATCCTATATTTTCTTTTATTTCCCCAACAGAATAAGCAGTTCGAAGTGAACTTTGAATTAATGTTATTATTAAGTTTACCGTCCCCGAAGCAAGCCCAAGTCCCGTTTTTAGGTTTCCGCATTTTAAAAGTTTGTTGACCAATTTTTGTAACATAATCGGGGTTATATCATTGATATTCCAAGTTCCAATATTGGGTACAATGTGCAATAATACAACTCTTCTATATGTTTCATACGTGTGCGTCTTTACACTTGGCTTGACATAGTTTTCAAGCCAGTCCTCTAACCATTCATGGTATTTCATATCATTCTCCATAAGAAAAAGTATCTTCAAAAAAAGACCTATAAGAATGATAGCTATTAATACCACAAATAACAATCGAGTCTATGATATTTCTTTCGTCAATACAATAATAATGCAGATTACGATATTAAAGTATGACCAACGGCGCTTTGTTAGTACAATAAAATCGTCAAATACCGCAAAATTGACATCAAAATGTCATTTTGCTATTTTTAATACAACAAAGCCACTTCTTATCATCTAGTCGGTGAAATTTTAATATTTGGATTTTTATTATATTTGCTATATTCTTTTTGCTAAGATAAGTTTGATACGTTTTTACAGTTTTTGATAAAAAAAATATCGTATCAGTCGATACGATATTTTTTTTGGTGGGAACAATAGGGCTCGAACCTATGACCCTCTGCTTGTAAGGCAG
>CAZLNZ010000019.1:0-40036 GCA_964561145.1 uncultured Christensenellaceae bacterium | reverse complement strand
TACAATATCGTAAAATTTCAAATAAGTAAGATGTTGATTACATTTTACAACCATAGGAAGGATACAAAGAAATAAACAAATAATGAATGCTCCTCAATGTCATTCTTTAAAGTCAATGATCTAACTTAATGAAAATCCGTCTAAATCGACTCAAGTGATGCAAGTAGAGTTGATTCGGAGAGCATCGTAGTTGATGAGGGACTATAGAAATTATCATGGAACGATAGCATCGTAGTAAATAAGTTAGTACTGGAAAAATGGGCGGATGGTCAATGCTGATACCAAGGAACATAAATGGCTAGGAATAGAACGCTTGAACGATGGAAAAATCATTTTAAATTAAAAAACCTGTATCATTCCGATACCGAGGTGATGCATTCTAAAAGGGACATCCATCTTATTAACATCACTATTATAAGAATTTACCATTTTTCAATAGGTTGTTTGAAAGTTGTACGTAGGTTGGTATAAGAATGACTGTTATCATATTTATGAAATATAGTGGAAAGTTTGGTTATTGTAAAAACTCTGATCATAATATTAATAATCCATATACTTCGAGGCATTATGAGAGCTTGCACATCTCTAGAAAATAGGTTTTACAACATGTAAAAGGGGCGACAGTTTCTCTTGCGTAATGGTCGATAGTATCGTTCCAAAGAAGAATTCCAATTTCTCTTTATTGACCAAAGTATACTATGACGCGAAAGTGAAAGATGAATCAAGCCTTAAGGATATAAGACAAAAGACTGTTAAACGAAACCATCTTTGGTATTGAAAAGAAACAAAGTTCCCGATAATCACCAGGGAACCAATAAAAAACCATCGGTGGCTTCAGTCTGTTAACCAAAACATACTGCACTTTTGTACTTAAGTAAACAAGACGGGCTATTTGCTTGTGGCATTTAACCGCACATTTCTTCCAGTGAATCTTCATTTCGAGCGTCACAATATTAATAGTTTATACGGAATAAAAGGAGAAGACAACCCATTTTAAAACATTTAAAAAACACCTATCTGTTCGTATTTCTTATATAATTGCATGAAAAAGTATAAAAAAACTGTTGTCAAAAACAGATATTTGATATATAATTAATATACCATTTAGAATGTACTGATGTTCACTTTTTAATACTATATGGATTGATGTGGAAAGTTGGCTGAGTGGTCGAAGGCGCACGACTGGAAATCGTGTTTACGGGAGACTGTAACTTGGGTTCAAATCCCAAACTTTCCGCCAAGAGGTTTCTAAATAGAACCCCCAATTTTGGAGGTTCTATTTAGTTTTTATGGGGTAAAAACGCCAAAATAACCGATTTATTTATCATTTAAGCCCTAAAATCATATGTAGCACTCAACTTCTATCGGTGCTTCTATAACCTTAGTAAACGTAATACATTTCTTTATAGTTGAATCCATAGAGTAAAAAAAGAAGGTATGTACATGGAAGGCAAATAGCCTTCCGTGTACTGCTTTTTTAGGCAGTTTCTCGCATAGTGCTTGGGAGGAGCATTTCAAGCACGGTCATTCCGTCTTGTTCGGGGAGTTGGAATGCGTAGAGGTTGCCTGCGGTACGGGAGTATTTCTCCAATTTTTCGAAGACTTCGATCTTTCGGATGAATACTCGGAGCAGTTCGGGTGTCAGCGTAGGCATCTCGATATACTGCTTTGCCTTTGCAATGAATTCCCTGATGCAACTATCTCGCATATACATTCTGCTGATACCGTCATTCACGGCTATCAGCTTTTCTTTTAGTGTTGTCTGCTCTTGCTCGTATCCGCTTGCCATCGTGTCGTAGCGTTCGGGAGTAATTCTTCCGCAGACTCTATCCTCGTATAAGCATCGGATGATATCGTCAAACTCCTTGATACGCTTTTCAAACTGCTGTTTTTCTCTTTCTGCCGCCTTATAAAATCGCTCGGCTTCAGCTTCGCCGTTAGCGGTTGCCATTGCATAGAATTCTTCGGCACGTTCTCTTGCGAACTCGGTTACCTGACGGAGATTCCGTAACACGATTTCATCAAGCACACTTTCACGGATATAATGCGAGGTGCAATCGGTTGACCGAGTTTGGTAACCACCGCACATGAAATTGTTTTTCGATGGATCGAGTGTTTTTGCTCTGTGAAGGTACAAGCGTTTTCCACACTCACCGCAGAGAGGTAACCAGCATACTTGTCCATCTCGCCTTGCTTATCGGGGCGTTTCCGACCTGCGAAGTGCCCTTGAACTAACTCAAAGGTTTTTTTTCAATGATGGCTGCTTCGGCAAGGCTCATGTACTCGCTCCAGCAATCGTGGAACTTCTCGAATGTTTCTTTCTGCTCGTCGGAGAAGCTCTTTTCGAGTTCCTCGTGATGCCTTGCCATGTAGCCGAGGAGTTCCTTCATCTCCTTTGAGTTCGTTCGGCTATCCTCTTGCGGTATTATGTTTTCGTGCCATAGTTCTTTTATTGGGTTGTTCATACGTTGCACCTTCTGTTAGCACAACACACTACCACAGAAAGAGAGAAAAGTCCAGTAAACAGAAAGAGAGAAAAGTCCAGTAAACAAACTGTTAACTCTCACCGCATAGAAAAAATCCATCACAGACTCTCGCCGATGATGGATTTTTCTCATCTTGCCAATATTTCCTGTATAATGCTTTTGATTTCCTCATTGCTATAGCCAGCTTTTCGAAGTATAATACAATAATTTAAATGTTCAACAAGCCTGATAGTGCGGATTGCCTTAGCATCGGGGCAGTACTCTCTCTTTTCGTGTGCTAATTCATTTCTCCACTCGTTTGCTGCATCTGCCAAATCCGAAACATCAACTCCAAACCATTCTAACAAAACCTCAGATAGAGAAGCCCAATCTCCATAGCCATTATAGGCTTTAAGAATTTTTTCCTCCAAGGATATTTGTGGCTTTAAGCCTTTTCTGAAGCTTTTTGCCTTTGCTTTTTTCTTTCCTGATGTAGAACTAATATATTCATCAAGAAGTTTTTTCATATCCTCTATAAATTCTATCGTCGATGTAGAAGACATTTCGGGTAATATGGTACGAACATAGTATTCGAATGTAGCGGTGATGTGAAGACTATGCTCTAAATCTATAAGATTCCTGTATTTAAATGAGTGGTGAATGCTTTCCGAATTAACACAAGTTTCTTCCTCTCCTTCTTTTTCAAAGAAGAGTTGGAACAGTTCTTTTAATTTGCTTGCAAAGTATCCAATATTTAGAACCTTTTTAGCGTTTTCTAATGGCTCAAGATATTTTTGATTAAAGCATATTTTTTGTTGAGTTCGATATTCCTTATCGATGATTCTTTTTTCTTCATCAAGTCCTTTTCCCATATAAGAACCAATTAATATTGCATCTCTTAAAGCAATATTCTTGTAAATTCTCAAAGTAAATGCAACAGTGCAATTTAGAGTTGCATTTAGTTTGGGAAAGATTTTGCGGTTGCATTTAGTCTGAGAAATTGTGTGTTAGAATAATACCGAGGAGGAACTCAGATATGAAAAACAAACACATGACCTTAGACGACAGAATTGAAATTCAAGAATGCTTGGCAAAAGGAATTTCATTCAAAGACATTGGCAAAAGAATCGGAAAGAGTGCAACCACGATTTCGCGAGAGGTAAAACGGCATCTGCAAGTGCATAGCAACGGATATACAAAAACGGACGAAGTATGCCCACGCTTACTAAAAGCTCCGTTTGTTTGTAACGAATGCGACAAAAAGAGCCGTTCAAGTTGTCCGTATAAAAGGCAGCTTTACGTTGCTAAGATTGCACAACAAGCGTACGAGGATCTTCTCGTAGAATCCCGAAGCGCGGAGTAGCCTTGAACAAAGAAAGCTTTTATGAAGCCGAAAAAACGATTTCAGACGCAGTAAGAAACGGACAACACGTTTACCACGCCGTCACTTCTAACAACGTGAATGTTTCTGTTTCTTCCGTTTACAGGTACATAAAGGCAGGATACTATTCCATTGGTTTATAGACCTTCCTCGCGCCGTTAAATTCAAAGCTAGGAACGAGAAAAAGAGCGAATTTGTACCGTATTGGGCTAAACAAGGGCGTACCTATGCAGATTTTTTAGAGTTTATCTCACAAAACGAGGACGTTTCCGTCGTTCAGTTGGATACCGTTATTGGTAAAATTGGCGGAAGGGTAATTATGACTATTCACTTTGTAAATACGGATTTTATGATAGGATTGCTGCTTGAAAACAAAACCGCAGCAGAGGCAGCTTCTAAAATTACCGAGTTCAAGAAAAGCCTTGGAAAAAGTGGTTTTAAATTTGGTGAGATAGCTCCGATATTGCTTACGGATAACGGTGGCGAATTTAGTATTGTTTCTGCATTTGAAAACAATGCGGAAGGCAATCTTGAAAGCCATATGTTTTTCTGTGAGCCGTGTTCTCCACATGAGAAAGCACATATTGAGAAAAACCACACTTTGTTTAGGGATATTGTTCCTACCGGAATGTCCTTTAACGAGTTTACACAAGATACCGTTAATTTGATTTTCTCGCACGTTAACTCTGTTAAAAGAAAACAATTCAACGGTAAAAGTGCGTACGAAATGTTTGCATTCTCTTATTCCGAAGAACTTGCGAATGCTTTAGGTATCTCGAAAATTGAAGCAACCTAAGTTATTCAAAGCACGTATTTATTGAAAAAATTCTTCTCATAGTAAATGCAACCCCTACTGCTACTGTTGCATTTACTTTGAGAATTTACGATAAAGAAAAATCCATAGTGAGTTCCCAAAGTAAATTCCACAGTGGAATTTGAGGTGGAATTTACCCTGGGAAATCCTTTATGGTAATATTATTTTCATTAATCTGCAAGTTGATTGTCTTTTGCATTAGTCCGCAAGTTGAAGATAGATTTCTATCATACCATAGCTATCGGTGGTTTGCAAACTGTTGTTGTCAAATGTGTATTTGCTTTCCTCTCCGTTGATCAGAACATTACCGTTATCGCCAAGAAGAAGGTGAATGTCCAGAACCTGATTGGCAACGGTATCACCGTCAAACACGGCATAACCTTTTTCATCGGTTTCTACAGGAAGGAAACAACTTCCATCATCACCGGGAATGCATAGTTGAACTCTTACACCTTGGACAGGATCATTGTTTTCATCAACTACATGGAATACATAGTTCTTAGTTGCATCGGGCTTATTATCATCGGGATTTTCGGTCGGATTATTATCGACACAAGCGGTAAGGGCTGCAATACAACAAGCTGTTAAAGCTAGTACCAATACTAGCACTAATATTTTAGATACTTTACGCATATAAACCTCCATATTATCCCAATCGGGATTGCTTTTCTTCTTGTTTATATTAGCATATTATTATTATAAATGCAACCAAATCGGGGGATTGCTTTATTTTTTAATCAAAAACAATGAATATTATGCATTTTTATTCACTGCTTTTCATACTAAAACCAAAAACGCCAAGGAATACCTTGACGTTTTTGTTAATAAACATATTTAACCCAATAATTAATCTTAGTGCCTTAAACATATCAATTAATATTACGTTTGACTCGAGATCTTAGCTGTTATAAACTCCCAAGTGTTGATAATAGAATGCAAATCCCATCCAAGAGTTATAGGAATCATGATCGATTCTTTCCATTGCCTTTTTGAGGATATCAACGAGCTCTGCATCTGCAACAACGTAACCGTTCAGTTCACCCTCTTGTGCTTTTGCTTTTTCAACATATTCAAGAACCTTTTCGGTATAATCGATACCGCCCTCTTCATTGGTAAAGTCGAAGAATCCGATTCCGTCAAGAACGTCAAAGCTAATATTCGTCGAACCTACCTTTCCGATTGCAAGTTGCTCTAAAGTATAATCGAAGAGGGTATTACCTACTGAAGCAGCGATATAAATTTGTCCCTTATCGCCCATGTCCATACTTCCGTCGGGCAACAATTGACGATAGACGTTATTTTCGACATCAAAATCGGCTTCGACTTCTGTACCTAAAATGTAAACAATACCGTGTTCATCATAAATAGGCTCACCATCTTCGTCAAGTACCCAAGTATAAAGGCCGGTGGAAACATAGGTAAATCTATCATAGGACTCGCCTAACATCTCAATATAAAAATCCATTTCTCCAAGGGTTGACGGAGAATCGAATGCTACGTAAATATAATAAGACTCACCCGCTTCGAATGTTGCGTATACTTCAAAATCATCAATTGCGTCATCACCTACGTCAACGCCCTTGCCGCTTACGAAAACATACGCACCCTGCTTACCGACAAGGTCTTTAGGCATTACGGAATAAATCTTGTATGCACCGCTTACGGTACAGTCAAATCTGTAAACCATGCCTCTAGGAACAAACACTCTGTCAACAACAACATGGTTAACATAGCCGTTATCGTATGCAACGATAGCTTCCTTGGTGCCAATACCGATTAGAGGATTCTCGATTGGATCACCGCTATAATTATCATAATAGCTACAAATCTCAAGCCATGAATTCTCAGTATAGTAGGAAGCAAGCTTATTTCCTTGATACTTTGCTTCCGCCATCTTCTTGCACATTTGATCAAGAGTTAACCTTAAAGTCTTATCGACCAAGGTATAATTCTCAAGTGTCGAATATGCGGCAAACCATGAATATCCCTTGTTAGACTCAATATAACTGCCCTCTGGAGGATTATCTAGACCGGTGGTAATGTATGTTGCCAAAGAAGAAATTCCTGCCAGTTTGAAGTAGCCGCCCGAGGCGTACTCGACTATTGACATGGACGAATATCTTGTTGAACCGCCAAGATTCGCAAGAAGATAAGGTCCGTTTGCAGATCCGACGTGATAATAGCCGTCTTCTTCGTTAAATACAGGAGTAATGAACGATGTCCATTGACCGATTTCGGAATCATATGCCCAAGCTGCATCACGACGAATATTTACATCACCGGAAATACCCGATTGGCTAACCGCACGTACATTCTTAACTGCTACAACCTCGTCACCGGTTAAGAATCCGTCACTGTTATCCTTGGTGTAAATCAACATAAGGGTATGTTCTCTTTCGACATCATTTGCGTCAACATCGGCAGACAAGGGGGTATATAAGTGCACCGTTTTCCAATTGCCATTGGTAACCCTATCGAGAATTTGAACCTCGCTACCATCGATGTATGCCGTTAGGATATCGGCATTTTCGACATCTTCGGTATTTGTATAATAATCAAAGGTCAGGAATTCACCAGCCTTTAGCTTGAAATTATAGCTTATAATAGCACTGGTATTATTACGCTTGATATTTCCGGGAATAAGCTCGTTATTGTCAGATAAAACCCAAGGCCATTTAATTCCATCGTTTTCCGCAACATATTCACCTGTAAAGCCGTCTTTGTTGATTGCAGCGTTAATACTCTCCGAAGAGGGCATTTCCACATCGGGTTTTTCCCCCTCCTCCGAGGTCTCGACATCGTTAGCGGGATCATAAGCCACTTGAACATAGTTGGGATCGGTATAGCGAGCGAATTCCTGTCTAAACACAGCCTCACCCTTGCTTCCCTTGATGAAGTTACAAATCTTGCCGTAACGATCTACAAATATCGAGAGAGGAATACCACCGCCGGAATAGGCTGTAAAGGTGGAATACAGGGTTTTACTCTTATCCGATGCCATATCGAATGTCAATGTCGTAGGATAAGAACTTTTAAAGTTTTCGATCTCTGTTAAGGTATTGTCGATAGATAAAGCGATTACCGCCATCTTACTTTGATAGCGCTCATAGCTTCTTTGTATGCCTTCGAACTCTGATTTACAAGGAATACACCATGTTGCCCAGAAATTGATTAGTACAAAGTCGTACTCTTCCAATGCCTTGGAAAGTGTAAATTGCTTGCCATCCGACGTTGTATAAGTAAAGTCATACATGATATCGTCCATTTCATATCTGTAATTCTTGGGAAGATCCTCCTGGATAACAGAAGATTGGACCTTTATTTCTTGCTCGACAATGCTATCGGAAGTAACGGGATTCTCTTCAACCAAGCTATATCCTTTGGGAAGTTCGGACAATTCAATAGAATATTCACCTTTCTCGCTTACACGGATGGAAGCAACACCGTTAGCGTCGGTATTTTTCTTTCCAACAATATTCTTGCCGTCCTTAAGTGTTATAACGACCTTTTCCATGGGCATCCCGCCTACGGTAACAACGGTAAATTTATAGGTATTGCTAGCGTTAGCATTAGATAAGAAAACAACCTTATCGGTTTCATTAGAATTAATGGTGACCTCGTCCTCATACAGATAGCCGTTAGGGATGTTTTTGAGAACTATAAAGTACTCCAAGCCTTTACCGGCATTGATATAGGCGATACCATCGTTTCCTGTGGTTGCTCCGGCATATGCTTCCTCTTCGTCGTCAACTGAAAACAGTAGAACCTCGGCACCGACAACAGCAGAGCCGTCAGGAAGCTTGATGGTTACGTTATAATCAACCTTATCGATGCCGTCTGCAGGTGGAAGTACAGTCTGCACACTTCCGTTTTCCCTTTTATCATCGGGATTAGGGTCAGGATTATCCTCACAACAAGCCAAAATCACGCATACTGAAATAGTCAACAGTATGGCAAGGACTATAAGCAACACTTGTTTAGTATTTTTTCTCATAATGAGCTCCTTGATTAATAGTTTATTTATAATTATACATTTTATCCCTCGATTTCGCAAGTGTTTAGGGGACCAAATAAAAAAAAGACGGTAGTGAATGCTTATAAATTCTTAATATTTATTCATCTATAGATTTAAGGATAAAAAATCGGTGTATAAGAATCCCCTGAAAATGCTTCGAGCAATCCAATGGAAGATACCGATGTTGAAGTATGACCTAAGCGATATGTCGTCTATTATTTGCAAAGATGAGATACCGACAGAAATGTATCGTCCGATGGGGTTCGACTTCGGGCTTCTCCTTTCGAATATGACATTTTACGCAGAGACTTTATAAGGAATTTTAATAAATCATCAAACAAATCCGCAAAAAGACTGCCTTGTGCAAAGCAATGCGAGGACTTGATAAATTATCAGTATTCATTACTGTACAATATTCCGATTAATAGTATCCTCTGAAATAGGCTTATCTATATAAGGGGGAAGATGGGTTGCAACGCAGGGACAAGTCTGAGGTATTGTAGCCAAGGTAACTTGGCATAAAGTATTAAAAAAACTATTAATAAGCACTCTACCAACAGTCGATTGACAAATGATTTCGTTGTGATACAATGAAGAAAAAAAGGAGGCACGTTATGAACATTCAAGAAACAGGAAAAATCATTGTGAGAGCACGCAAAACTAAAAAAATGACTCAAGCGGACCTTGCGGATAAGCTTGGTGTTACAGACAAAGCTGTAAGCAAGTGGGAAAGGGGATTATCTTTCCCCGATATTTCATTATTACAACCTTTATCCGAATGTTTGGAAATAAGTATCTCGGAACTTGTTGAAGGAAAAAGACATGAAGAGGTTGTTATTCACGAGGTCGATGCAGGCGTTGTAGCGACCATTGAAGTATCGGCGGCGGAAATCAAAAGAAGAACCTCTAGAGTTAAGGCGATTTCTTTTACGATAACGTCGTTAGTTATAGTAATAGCTGTTGTATTATCGGTGTGTTTCGGAATTGCCTTTACTCCGACAGACGGCATGACAAAAACAAAGCAAATCGCCCTTATGTCGTTGAACGGTGGTGAACAACATATAGTACGGCTTTCTCAAAAAGTAAGAATCAACGAAGGAGATATGCTTGCGTTTGGTATGCTGCCCATTCAAAAGAAAGGCAAAAGCTCTGCAGAACTCTTTAACGATGTAAAAAAAGACATACTAGAGTCGGGTGCGGAAATCTACATCGATAACGATTTAGACGGTTTTACTTTTTTCTTCAAGAACGAAGAGGGTTATTCAGATATTTTTCATTTAGGTATTACGCAAACCGGAGTGGAAATTACCGATATGACCTACGAGCTTTATCTAAGCGAGGATACGAATGGATATTTTTTACTTCCTTTTCCATTTATTGCCGGAAGCAGAAAGGACAATTTTCGTATATTATGCGGACAAGAGCTTATGGTATATAATTCGATATCGACCGCTTTGGAGGATTTTGAAGAATTCTATCTTGCGAGCGGATTTTATGATGTTCAAAAGCAAGGCGATTCTTTGAGTATAACTATAAGGAATTCAACATCTTCCCTCCTTTCAACGATGATTGCAAACACTATACACATTACATTCGTTAATCACGGCGGCGTTACATTTTGTGTCATAGACCTATAGCTTAATGGTTTCTCGGTAATATAAAAAAACTCCTTAGCTGATAGTTTCAACTAAGGAAGATGAATCCGTTAATCTCAAAAATTACAGTTGATTAATTTGTAATGTATCCCAAAAACTTGCGGATTCTAAACCGATAATTCATCAAACACGGCACCGTCAAGGAGTGATTTCCAATAAAAGGTGCCGTTTTCATATACGACATAACTTCTTGGAGAATTATTCTTCGGGAGGGAAATGCTGCCGACATTTAGATAATAAACACCGTCAACCACTGTTTTTGACGGAATATGGGTATGACCATACATTACTATAGAACCACTACTTAACGGAAGGGGGCTTTGAGGATTGAATGTTGAACCGTGGGTTAGCATAATCTCTTTGCCGTCTACAAAAAGAGTTGCATAATCGGCAAGAACCGGAAACTCCAACACCATTTGATCGACTTCCGCCTCACAATTGCCTCTTACGGCTAAAATATCTTTTTTAAGCTCGTTCAATATTTTAAACACAGCTTTTGGATTATATCCCTCCGGAAGATTATTTCTAGGTCCGTGATATAAAAGATCTCCGAGAAGAATTAGCTTGTCTGCACCCTCTTCTTTGTATCTTTCTATAAGTCGGGAAAGGTATAATTCCGATCCGTGTATATCTGATGCGAATAATAATTTCATAACCTAAAAAATATTTCTTTTAGCATTGCAAAGTTCTGAAATAAATATATTGTCTAACTTTGAAAGCTTATAATCTTTTCTATGTATTAAAATATCCTTGTACACCTTAGTATTTTCAATACATTTGCGTTCTACAAGATTGTATCTTGTCAATATATCCTTTGATATAGGGGATACCCACATAAATGTTTCATCATTCAATGAAAGTATTTCATACTGACTAGCACGTTCAAATACGAAAATCCTTCTTTTCACATTGTCGGGAAGCTCTTCTTTTCTTGCGGTTGCGATAGATTGTGAGGGAACGGATGGGTCGGCATGTGATATCTCAATGTAATTTTCCAAATCGCTGTATAATATTTCATCAAGCTCTGACATAGGATTGTTTTTATTCATTAGCAAGGTATAGAAGAACTCGGTAATAACCTCTCCGACCAGTCCTTTTTCCTCTAACAGCTCTTTATAATACCTGTCATGCGTTGCGGCGTAGCGGATTATTCCCAGTCTATAGCTTCCGTCAATGACACTTTTTATTGTTTTTGAGGCATTGGTTTCCTCATATAGCAACTCGATACTGTCTTCTTTTTTTAGCGTAAGCGAAAAGTGAGCGATGGCATCTCCTATATAGCTTGCGCGAGGAACCGATATGGAAAATAGCTTCTTTTCTTGTCCACCGTTTTTAATGGTACGTTCTATATAATCGAGCTCTTCCAAAACTTTTTTTCCGTAGGATACAAGCTTTTCTCCATCGGGGGTTAAGGACATTCCCTTTGCGTTACGTTCAAAAATCTCGATATTCAGCTCTTTTTCAAGTTCCTTGATTGCTCTTGACAAATTGGGCTGTGATACGCAGAGATTTTCTGCGGCTTTGGATATCGATCCCGCTTTTGCGATTTCTACGGCGTATTTTAGAAAAAGCACATTCATAGTAATTCTCCAAAAATAAGATAATGATATTATAGCACGTATGCGGAATATTTACAACGAAATAACATTCATAACCGATTATCTCAAATAGTGCTATTAAGGATTTCCTGTTAAGAAATAGGAGTAGTAGTGCGAATTATTCTATTTGCCATTTTCTATATTCTCCTCTTTTAACGGTACCTTTGTAATTTTCATTATTATCAAGGGCGGCGGCAAGAGCATCATAATCTATATAGTATTCTTCTTTGAAATTACTTAATGTCTCTCTTGCGTACAGTGGTTGAACGTCAAAATCTCCAATTTCAGTTATAGTGATTCCGGTACCGCCCCTTTGGTCTCCGTAGTTATCTAAAAGTTCAAAACTAATATCTCTCCAATCCTTGAGATCAGTTTTATTCGGTAGAATCGAGGAGGCAAATTCTTGTGTCGTGCGGTAATAGTGGGAGTACCCGGAATGCTGACCAAATGTTAGGCGGATGCCCTCGTAGTTTACAGACATATCGTTATCGTGGTGATGTGCCATAAAAATAGCCGTTGTGCTTTGTAGCTCCTTCGCCACATTGAAAAGCTGTTCGTTTTCCGGAACACCATCGTTATTATGGGTGTAATCACCCTCTAGCAGACTGCCGTAATAATAATCCTCGGTAGGAGTTCCGTCATTCCAAGCAAGTTCCCAAGCCTTATAAAACTCCGGTACTCCGACGTGATTGAAGATCATTGATTTGATAACGGTATCCGCATCTCTATTTTTTCCATATTCTTTATCTGATAGCGTGTTAACGGTGGTTCTATACCAGCTTATCTGTTCTGCGGTGGGAATTTTATTATAGTAGAGAGTTCTTTCATTATATTCGCAGTCGAATAAAAATAACGAATAAATGAGATTTCCTTTTGAGTCTCTTATATTAATTGTATGATTTCCTGCTCCCGTGGATTGATTATCGGAATTGATAAGGCAATACTTGTATTCTTTGTCTAGAAAATCTATCAATACCTGTTTAGTACATTGACCGCTTTCCTCCTCAGCCTCTGCATCCCGGTCGACATACTTTTCGTCAAGATCATGATTCCCGAATGTAAAGCTCCAAGGTATTTTAAGCTCCTCGAAAATTTCCGCATATCGTTTATAATAGAATGTAGAGGAGGTATACTCGTCGTGCATTACAAGATCCCCGTTGATAATAACGAGGTTAGGTTTTACGGTAAGTGTCATATCCTTTATAAACTGATAGGTTTTTTCATTTCCCGTCGAACCTACATTTTTATATTTCTCCGTTGAGTCAACCTGCGGATCGGAGAAGAGAAGGATTCTAAAGTCCTCGCCCTCGGGTACATAAACGGTAGCATAACCGTCCTTATGAGCGTTTGCTTTATAAAAGCTTTTCTTTGCCCCTTGACATCCTTGAAGGACAATTAACGATGCTGCAAAAATGCATATGATAAGTAGTACAATTAATACTTTGCTTTTAAGCTTCATAAAGATACTCCGTAATCAATGTAAAAGATTCTTTTATTTTCCTATTTCAATAAGGAATGCTATTACGTTTTTAGCAGAGCGTTGCAATTCCGCTCTTGTTAAGCCTCCCTTTTCAAGTGATTTTAAGGGGCTTTTTACATATTTTCCCAATCGATTTCCGCCGGGCATTAGCACATCTACTTGTGCCCTCACCCTGTAGGCATTGTTGTCCACCCCTTTAAAATCGGGATTTTTTGCATTTTTCGTCCACCAGTCTGTGATAACCAAATGCTTATATCCCCATTCTTGGCGTAGAATAACGGTGCAGAGGTCATAGTTATGGTAAGAGTACACTCCGTTTATTTTGTTATAGGATGCCATTATACATTTGGGATCGCTTTCCTTGACGCATATTTCAAAACCCTTGAGATATATTTCACGTAGGGCACGTTCGCTGAGCCTGGCATCGTTTTTTTTCCTCGATTTCTCCTGATGGTTGCAGGCAAAATGCTTCGGACAAGCAGATTTTCCCTTGCTCTGGATTCCTTTAACTACAGCACTTGCCATTTTACCCGATAACACTGGATCCTCGGAAAAGTATTCAAAGTTACGTCCGCAAAGATGATTGCGGTGAATATTCATACCCGGTCCCAAAAGCACGTCTGAACCCTTTTCTAACATTTCAACTGCAAAAAGAGAGTATAATTGTTCGGTAAGCTCTTGATTCCATGAGCAAGCTATTGCCATTCCCGATGGCAATAAAGATGCCTTTTCGCAGAGTCTTAATCCGCTCGGTCCGTCAGTGGTTATTGCGGCAGGGATACCTCTTTTTTGCAGACTTTCACTTATTCCTCCGAATGACCCCGCATTTCCTTTCGCACCCAAAGGACTATTCATTTTTAAGTGCCCATGACAAAGACAATCCAATTCCTCATCGGATAGTAAAGCAACGAGCTCGTCTAAGCTTGCACGTCCAGCTTTTACATCGTCGTATGTAACATTCGTCCTTGTAGGCTTTATTTCCTTTGGGAGTTCTCTTTCGATTCTATCCTTTAGATAATCAGAGGCTGCGAGCTTTGTTCTGTATTTCCATATATATGTGTTGTCTTGTGAGGTGACGGTCGGCGTTTTCTCATAGTTTTCCAAAACAGAAATAGATTCTTTCGGAGCACAAGCCGTATGGCATACATCGGTTACCTTCTCATCGAAATGTATCACACCTAACGATATTACATCACGAGCGTTTTTACCGATAAAGAATTCGTAATCCCCTTCCTCTAATACCCAGCAAGCGAGATGACCGGTTAACCCTTCGTCATCATAGGAAGATAAAGAATATTCGTCCAACGATATTTCTATATCATACTCTTCCCCGACTTGTAATGTTTTTGTTTTTGCGAAGCCTTTAAGCTCCAAGAAAGGTTTTACCAGCTTTCCCCGAGATGCTTTAACATAAACCTGTATCACCTCTTTCCCCGCATTCTTTCCGATATTTTTTACGATTGCGGAAATTTTCACGCCCGAGCTTATCCGCACAACCTGTCCTTGAAGTTCGAAGTCGGTGTAGGATAATCCGAAACCGAATGGATATAATACTTCGTTTTTTGCAAAGCTTTCAAAATAGCGGTATCCGACAAATATGTCCTCCTCGTAATTGTTGTACTTACGATTTCCAAAATTATCTGCCGAAGAATAGCTTTGATACTTAAGAGCAACGGTATCGGCAAGACGACCTGACGGATTGACTTTACCGGAGAGTACATCACAAAGTGCATAACCTCCCTCCATTCCTCCAAGAGAGGCGAGTACTATAGCGGATATCTTATCCCCAAAGGAGTTAATGGTTTCAAAGTCGATTATATTGCCGACGTCTAAAATAAGTACTACACTTTGGAATACCTTCACGACCTTATTTATCATATCAAGTTCTTGGCTGTTGAGGTAAAAGCTGTCTGGTTCCAGCTTTTGTTCCCTGTCTTCACCTGCAGGGCGACCTATCACCACAAAGGCAACATCCGAGGTTTTTCTTGCTTCACATACAATTTCTTCCGTTAAAGGCATTTCCTTAAAACAGTAAGGCCAATGTCCCCAAAAACCTTCGTCGGGCACATTTTTATTACACCAGTCAATATAGATTTTTTCAAGTTTTCTATTTATTTTTATATTATTATCCGAAGCATTGAGTCCGTCTATAAGGCTTGATTTGTAGGGAGCATTTACATCTCCGCCCGAGCCGTATCCGACACAAAAATAATTATATTGAGTACGTCCGAAAACGGCAACCTCCCTTTCTTGCGTTATAGGCAGTACTCCGTTGTTTTTGAGAAGTACAATACCTTCGGCAGCGAGTGCTCTTGCGGCTTCGCTCATTTGTTTTGAAACGACAAAGAGGTTATCCTCACCCATTCCTGTTTTTTGTGCAGTGGACGAAAACATATTGACAAATTTGCTTATTATACTCATTCACTCCTCCGATAAAGCGGTTCTTTCTATAAAGTATAACAAGTCCGTTCTCTTTTTTCAATAGAGATTATAAAAAAATAAAAAGAAAAATATAATATACGGTGAAAAGAATGGAGACTAGAAAAAAAGCACTTTTAATCTGGCAATTGTCGGGATTCCTTTTTACGAGTATTTTCGGTGCAATCCTTCATTTCCTTTATGCGTGGAGTGGGTATCGGGTCTGGGTAGCACCTTTTTCTGCGGTTAACGAGTCTACCTGGGAACACATGAAGATATTCTTCTTTCCTTCGTTCATATTTGCTTTATTTCAATCCTTCTTTTTCAAGAAAGATGCTTTTTGGTGTATCAAGCTGAAAGGTATTTTGATGGGATTAATTACAATCCCGACAATTTTATATACATATACTGGTATACTCGGATATTCATTGGGAGTTATTAACATATCAATCTTTTTTATAGCTTGTTTTCTTCAATATTATACCGAGTATTTGAGTTTTAAGAGGGAAAAAAGAGAGAAAGGAGGAGAGATCATCTCAAATGTTGTTCTTTTTATTATAGCCATTCTTTTTATTGTCTTTACTTTTTTCCCGCCAAGAATAGCTCTTTTTCAAGATCCTTTAAGCGGAAATTACGGATTATAGCTTGAGTTTTTTATTATCGGAGTAAAGACATTGTAAATTAACTTTGCTATTTTTTCTGCAAGCTCTTCTACTTTGTTAAGAGGTGATTGAAGGAGAGTTGATAAAACATCATCGCCTTTTTCACCGACAACAGCAAGAATTCCTATATCTCCGATTCTGGGATTCTTAGAGTTTACCGCACCACCTGCGACAACCCCACCTTTTTTGAATTTAATAGTCCACAAATCCTTTTTATCACCAACAGCAGAATCGATTGCTATAATTTTATGATTGGGGAAGCATTCTCTTATATTCTTTATATAGTGCGGCAGGTTTATTCCGTTTACAGGTTTTTCCTCTGTTCCTAAAACAGGAAAGGGAAGATTGTATTTGCTTTTCAATAGACTTCCGACAATTGGTCCAATGCTATCACCGCTAATTTTTTCACTTCCAATACATAAAAATAAAAGCTCCATATTTATATTCTTTCCATAAATACAGGCATATAAACATTATTGTGGATATAAAATCTCTTTTTGTAAAGCCGATAATAAAAAATGAGTATTGACATCCACTTGATTCTATGAAATAATGTAAGTAAGATAATGCTATGGTTTTTTTTGCCGAAAATGTTAACACTAACATTTGTTGTCCGCATTATCATATATTTCTCAAGGAGGATTTAATGAAAAAGACTTTTTTATCTCTTTTGATCATTGTGTGTGCTTGTGTCTTTTGCCTATGTGCTTGCAGTGATCCCGAGCCGGCTCTTCCAGAAAAGGGAGCGGATTTTTCCTATATAAGTATTATTAATCGTGGCGGCGGGGTGTTTGACATTAGCTGTGACTTTTTGGAAGGGGCAACGTACTACGTTACCACCGAAGAGAACTATGGAGAGAATGATATTGTCGAGATCGACTCGCAAAACGGAACAACAAGTTTTACGACAACGGTAACTCTTTCAGACGCAAAGGACAGAAGCGTATATATTTGGCGTTGCTATAAGGACAAGGAGGTATATGAGAGGGTATATATTCCCGATACCGACCTTTATGTTTATCTCAATGACAACGGTAGTGCGGATATTTTTTATAATTACAACAATCTTACTACGATTTCCTCCTATTATTCATCAAAGGGAAAGAGTCTTTATAAAGCTTCGAAGGCGGTATTCGATTTTGCTACAGCAGAGGTTGTTGCTATCGATTTGTCGTTAGCATCTGAAAGCGATTCGGATAATGCTTTTTCCTTCAATAAGCCGTATTACTACGCCTCCTTTACCTCCAGGGATGGACGTGTGACCTATATCTCGCAAGGGGCACAGGAGACAACTACTTTGGTTCAATATGCATATGCCTCCTTTGCAAAAAATGAGGACAATAAACCGATTTTACATGTAGATGCAAGAGCGGTGGAAAACGAGATAGATTATACCTATCGTTTGGTTGTTCGCCAAGAAAACGGACAGACTTTAAATGCACTAAACACAGGCAGTAACACAAAGCTTTCGTTTGACTTGGAATTATCCCCGCTTAAAGCCGAGGGCATTTGGTATGACGTATTTATCGAGATTGTCGAAACAGGTACCGTTTACGACCTAGATGCCGGATTGTCGAAGGGGACAGCACTCGAGTGCGGAAGGACAACCTATGAGTTTAAAGAGTACTATGGAGCCTTGAAAATTAATTTCAGAACGGAAAGACTAGATACTAGTAGTACCGATGCGGAATTAAAAATGGTTAATTCTAAGCCTACCCTTATAGTTAGAACGGCTCTGTTGAATGGGGCAACAAAGGATAATGTCGATGCGCACCTTGAAGTAAGATATCAACCTTCTAGCGGAAGCAAAATAGTTGTCGATTCGGTATATGATTCGTCAAGTGACCCGTCAATTATGGAGTTTTGTTTTGATTTAAGCAAGATGACCGTTGCAGGAAACTGGCACGATATCGTTATTGTTATCGATGGCAGTGATAGTGAGATAATGGCAACCGATATTAATACTTCTCAACAATTGACATCAGGCGGTAAAACTTTTTGCTTTAAGGTCTGGGAAGGAATATTGAAAATAACATATTAGAGGGAGATGTCATTATGAGAAAAGTTTTTAAGCTGAAAAAGTATTCAAGCTATGTTGTAATTATAACTCTTATCCTTTGTATGTTTGCCTTTTTAGGCACTACGCCTTTTGCCTTTGCCGAAGAGCTACCCACAGGATGGAGTTATGTCGAAGAGAGTGCCGATTATAATAAGGTTGAACTTAGAGAAGATTGCATTTTCGTTGACGGTAACGACAAACAAGTTTACAAAGGAGATTGGTATGGTTCGTTTTTTAAGACGAATAACGAATTGGAAGGCGCATTCGTTGCGGAAATGACCTTCAAGATAACGGATTATGTAAATGACTCAAGGTTACTTGGATTGCTTTTCTATTATGGAACAGATGAAAGTGGTCATAGTTACGGATATGCCTTAACAATGAGGGCTAACGGAGCTACCAATATAACCGGGTATTGCTACAATAATGACGTTACCTTCTACGATCAAAGTGCGATTAGCGGGTCCAATATTAAAAACAAGGTTGTAACTCTAGGTATTGTGGTTAACAAAGGAACCGCTAACGTATATGTCGAAATTGACGGAAAAAGAAGTGACAGAGGAAGCTACGATTTATCAAAGGTATCTTTGACGAAGGGGTTGTCCGAAGGGGAAAAATACTTGTCATCGGGCAATCTCGGAGTGATGGTTAGCTCTTTGGATGTTGAAATATATAGTTTAGAAGTTTCATCATATGCCTCCTATCAAGCCGAAATTGTCAACAGTGCTATTGCAGAGCTTCCCCTTTCCGTGAAATACACGGATAAGTCGGCTATAGAGACTGTACGTAAACAGTACGATGAACTGACAGAGGAGGGGCGTGCATTGATTACAAACTATTCTCGATTAACCCAAGCAGAAGAGGCTATTAAAAGTCTTGAAAAAGCGATGGTCGATGAGGTCGTGGCGGCAATAGACGGGCTAAAACAGGTCGATGACTATGAGGAACTGTATCAAGCGATTGAAAAGGTTGAGAAGCTGTATAGTAGTCTTGATAAAGAATTGCAAGAAAGTGTTACAAACATTGCGGATATCGAGAATGCAAAACAACGCTACCTTGAGCAAAAAGCTTTAGTCGAGTCAGCGAATGAGCGTATCGGTAAAGTCATTTCGGCAATTGATGCTATTCCCTCGAATAACGTTTTGGTAAAAGGTGACAAAGAACTTCTTGATACGATTAGAGGTCAATACGACGCACTAAGCGATAGTGAAAAAGCGGAGGTTTCCAATTATTCCAGGCTATTGTCAGCCATTGAAACGGTTGACGGATTATCTCAAACGGAAGCGAAGGGTGAAGTCGATAGCCTTACAATAGTTCTTATTGTCCTTGCAGCCATGGCCTTTTTGGCTATACCGGCTTGTATAGTTATGTTTGCCCTATATAAGAGCAAAAAACATAACTAACATCAGACTTGCCATGTTCGGTACTTCAGTACCATTGGAGGAAAAATGAAAAAACTTATTATTTTAATATGTATGATATCCGTAGTTCTCTCATTATCCGTAGGAATCACTGCTTTTGCGGCAGAGGTACAAGTAGGGGACTCAATAACGTATAAGGCAGACTTTTCCGAGGGTTTACCTGAAGATTGGACTCCTTATAATCTTTCCGATTATAAAAACGGCACAGCACTTAAAACTACGGGGGGTATATCCTTAACCCACTCCAATTCTTCTATTTCGGAATCACAATACTACGGTTCGCTGTATCAAATAGCGACCTCTTTGGGAAGTGTTGAGGATTTTGATATTTCAATGACTTTCCGTTATTTATCATATGATAATACTTCTAGATGGATTGCAATTCTATATCACACCAAGCTTACCGACGGAAAATTGGAAGGGTATGATATGAATTTACGTGTTAACGGAGAAAGTGCACAATCTACCATTTCTTCTACACCGTCATTTAAGGACGCAGATAAGGTTAAAACGGGATCCAACCCTGCAGACAAGAACTTGCATATCATGAGAATAACCTGTAATGACGGAGATGTGAAGCATTATTTTGACGATTCTTTAATCCATAGCTATAAGCTATCGGATAAGTACGGAGTTCTTGGCGGGGTTCAAAACGAAGGAGGTTTCGCTATTATCGTTAACAGAAGCTCTATTGAAATAACTTCTCTGACCATTAGCGGAACAAAAGGCGAGGAGAATGTCAACAAATACGGCGTTAAGGCATCCTATGCCGAAACCTATATTCCTCAAACAAGACTTGTTGCGGCACCTGCCGTTATTACCGATATATCATCTCAAGAAAAACTAGATGCATTATCTAATACGATAGTTCCGCAAAATGCCGTATTTACCATAAACGGTGATTTGGATATAATCGATAAGAACAGAAAAAAACTCGGAGCCATAGACGAAGTATTGAATGAAGATTTGATAAGTAGAGCAATTCCGGTGATACGTATCGATTCCTTAAGACAAGCCGATCAGCTCGTTAAGTGGCTCGAGAAAAGCAAAATACTGGATTTTGCAGTTGTTTCAACGGATATATCCCTTTTGCAAAGGGTTCGCAGTTCAATAAGCTATTCTCGTGCAATTTTAGATTGTACCGAAGAAGATAATATCGACCTATCCTCAATCGTAGCTAATGCCAATAAGGCAATGGCTAGTACGGTTGTACTGGCGGAAAAGGAGGTAACGAGGGCAAATGTCGAATATTTGCAAGCAAGGTTAAAGGCGGTTTGGGTTAACACGGAAGCAAGTACAGAGTTCGCTGTAGCGGATCTGGTGTCAACTGGAGTCTATGGTATCTGGCTTGACAACTACGAGGTTGCATATAACGCATATAAGAATTATGCGGATTTAGATTCGTTAAGCCGTACTCCCTTTAATATTGCACACAGAGGCTTATGCCTTTCCTTTTATGAAAACACTCTTGAAGGTTGCATCGAGGCTTACAACAGCGGTGCTACTCATTTTGAAATCGACTTAAAATTAACAAAAGACGAGCATATTGTTATAATGCATGACGATGATATATCTCGTACGACAAACGGATCGGGCATTGTGTCTTCGATGACCTTGGCAGAACTACGCAAGTATAAGGTTGTTAAAAATTATAATGGTGCCGTTATTGGAGCAGGTGTTAATATTCCGACCCTAGAGGAGTTTTTCGATGAATTCGAGAACAAGGATATTGTTCTTGTCTTAGAGCTTAAAAGTTCTGATTCAAGACTTGTTTATAAGCTAGCTTCTCTACTAAAGGAAAGACCTGAAATGGTAAGCAAAATAATAGTTATTGCCTTTGATCCCGAGCAGCTCGATGTTATGAAAACCCAATTGCCGGAAATCCCCACTGCGAATTTAAACGCTTACACTTATAACGGATTTGTAGACGGATTAATTATGTGC
The DNA here is from genome assembly GCA_964561145.1 of uncultured Christensenellaceae bacterium. Taxonomy (GTDB): domain Bacteria; phylum Bacillota; class Clostridia; order Christensenellales; family CAG-1252; genus RUG14300. Next base: position 18,124 of record CAZLNZ010000019.1, on the reverse strand, counting down.
GGATATTATAACACCGTTCCCGATACCGGATATGGTAACGTAAACGAATATTTTATGGCAAATGAAATGCTCGTTAGGGGATTTATGGGTTACTGCTGGACATACGGGAGTAATTCTGAAGTTGCAAATTATTATGCTTCCGGTGTTCTTGGAATGACTAACAATGTAGCAGACACATTCGGCGTATTGGCAAAGGAATTGACTCCTGAAAAAGACTATGTTATAGGCGGTCAAACGGTATCGGCAATTGTTAAGGATTATCTCGGCAACAGCACTACCGTAAATGCCGAGGTGTTTATGAGAGAACTAAGAGCGGACGGTGAATATGTAATTCTAAAGTATCGTTTTAGCATCTCGGATAATACAGACTCCCTATCCTATACTCTTTATTCTCGTGCAATCAAGTTGATCGATTCGGATATTTACATGTCACCTGAGAAAATAGAAAATGCACTTGATGAACTTTCTGAAAATATTACACTTGACGACTTACAGACAATTACCGCAATTCGCCAAGCCTACGATGCATTACCCGAAAATGACAGATCACTCATTTCAAATAGCGGAAAGCTTATAGGTGCAGAAAAAACGCTGGAAAGACTAGCGAATAATGTAGATACCCCGGAAAATAATAACGGTGTTATAATAGGTATAATTGTAGTGTCCGTTTTATTGGGGTTAGCCTTGATTTGTTTGCCATTAATCGTAATCAAATATATTAGGAGGCAAAAGCTTAAGGTGTGAAACTGAGGTTTAACTATTTATTCTGTATATTTAATATAAAAGGGCAGTGATATTAACTCATTGCCCTTGTTTTTTTTATTTATAGGATATAAGCCTATTGATAATAACCTCATCTGCAGGTGCCCACTCAAGCGGGTCTAAAGAATTGATAGGAATCCATTTGTATTCGATATGCTCTTTAAGCGTAAAGCTTGACAGCATTTTGCAAAGATATGTGTGCAGTGTAACGAAGTAAAGCTCATATTCGTATCTAACAACTTGAAAGGGTTTTATTACCTCGATGTCAAGTGATAATTCCTCTTTTATCTCACGAATCAAAGCTTCCTCACCACTTTCGCCTAATTCAATTTTTCCGCCTGCAAATTCATATTTATAAGCAACAGCACGATTTTTAGCCTCTCCTCGTTTTACGGCGAATACCCGATTGTTTTCAATAAAAATGGCACCGACTACATCTAATTCCTTTTTCATATTTTCCTTTAATCTCTTCCGTGCAAACGATCTCTTGTTTTTTGGTCAAGATAATATTTTTCGTTGGGAGTGGTTATTTTTTCCGTAGGTAGCACGAAGTAATTTTTGTTGTTAATCGGATCAAGGTGGTATGCGTTTAAGACTGAACGCCAGAACTTATACTTTTCTTGATTTATAAACTTTACGTCGACATCACTACAGAAGAAATAGTTTTCATCCATATAAAGAGTTGTTCCGTCTCGACCTGGGACAAACCCTGCATCCAATTCCTCTTGAGTCGGGTTGACATGAAGGTTATTATCATACCATACTCCTGCTAATACGAATCCTAGGTTCATGGTAGCACCTTGGACATGTGCGGTGTTTACGAATTTTTCGTTATCCGGATCGGAGAAACATTCTCTGATTACTTGAGATACTATGTCGTTTAGTAATGATATATATTCGTTTTCTTCGGGGAAAATATCCATACGTATTTCACTTAGATTTTTCCAGTTGTAAATATAGTTTTTGCCCTCAAGCTTCAAAACCAAGTACTTATAATCGGGATATTTGCCTGTTTCTTCATTATAACCGTTAAAATCTCCGATTGTCGAAAGAAATACCGAAGATATTGTATTGGAGAATATACAGTTCTTTATAGTTATTCTACAGGTTGCATCGGTCTTTGTTTGAGTAGAAATTGCCGGACCTGCGGAATTTGTAAAGATACAACCTTCAAAAGATAGATTTCCTCCTGCGGGGTTTAGATGCATATAGGCGTATCTAAACATGCAGAAGCGGAACTGCACTTTGATATTTCCGACTTCCTCATCGCTTCCTGTGTATCTCCAAGAAGTACCGCCTTTTTCCTTTAGATCTCTAAAGGCTTCTTCGGAATCGTCCGAAATGGGTGCATAAGCTTGGATGTAAAGATTTTCTATAACCAAAGTGTAATCGTCACCGCATAGTTCTCTGAATCTATCGTGGTTCAAACCGGTTTTGAACATGTGGGAGGAGTAACTTGTGGAATGAAGCTGTCCGTCGATTGCATAACCGTTTCCGTAAATCGGTCTGTTGAAGGGAACAAGACCACCACAGATGCTTTCGGGAGGGATGTACACGTTACTATGAAGAACCACGGCACCTAGAGAGCCGCTTTCCTTGTGATCATCGAGGTACTCTTCCATTAGAAACTTATACTCATAGAATTGATCGAAACTTGGATACTCTTCGCTTACTGTCTTGTCGTAGTAAACGGTATCGTGAATTCCGACATTGATACCGTCAACAACATTAAATGTATAGCTATCACTTGCTTCGTTATCGGAAAAGTTTGCCTTTATCGTTACGGTAACCTGATGTCCGATGGCAGCTCTATTGAAAGAAATGATACCGTTATTGTCAATGGTTGCATACTCTTCATTATCGACAGAGAAGGTAAAGAGATCGTAATAGTTCGGGATATCTGCGATACTTGACGGGTATACCGAACGCAATTTGATATCAATTGTATTGGTAACATTCAAATCTTTGTCGCATGTATATATTCCGAAGACTCGACTTTCATCAAGTCCTGCATTATCGTTTCTGTCATCGAATTCCAATTCGACATCACCGATTGTATGTGATACAAGTATTTCTATAGATACCGGCTCATATCCCTGAGCTGATGCTGTAAGAGTGACTGTTCCGCTGCTTTTTCCGACAATGTAACCGTCTTCACGAACAATGGCAATTCCTTCGTCAGAGGAAGTCCAACGGATGTCTGCATTTCCGCCAAAGGCGGGAACAGCCGATATATAGACTTTAGCACTGTTGACGGCAACGAAATTAGCACCTCTCCAAATTCCGTCAAGATAATCATAATAATGCTCGACAACCAAGGCATCGGGTAAAACTCTACAAATAATAACTTCTTGTTTTCTTGAACCGTTTTTGAGAACTACAACACCCTCATCTCCCTCGAGTTTAAGTTCTTCTTCGTTTAGGGTGATTCCCTCAAGGGCGTCGATGGTGGTACCATTGGTGGTAAAGATGGATGAAGAAACACTTCCGCTAGATGTATATAGCACTCTATCAGGATAAAGGGTGTTTCCTGAAACTTGAACTAACAGGTTTCTAGAAACCACACCGTCATAGGAATCAATAGATGCAGTGACATAGCATTCGCCTTCTCCCGTTGCGGTAAGAACGCCGTTATTGTTTACTTTGACGACATCTTCGTTTTTACTTGTCCAAGTAATGTGCTGTTCTCCCAGTGCCTCCGCAGGATATGCTTTGAGGTTTAAGCTTTTATTTTCACCTACGGCAAGACTAACCGCATTGAGTTCTTCACCGCTGTTAAAATCGCAAATGGAAAGACGTCCTACATAATTACCTGTTACATAGAAACGACAGGAGGCAGTAATAGAGTCATTACTTGTAGATTGTACAATGATATCTACTGCACCGTATTGTCCCTCTTTAAAGGTTACGGCGGCACCGTTTCCACTCTTTTTGACGGTGGCAATTTTCTCATTGGAGCTTGTCCAAGTTACACTTTTGTCTGTTACATATGAAGGAGTGTAGCCAACGTTTAAAAGGAATTTTTTATTATTGGTAATATAATCCTCAAGGGTGATTTCAACAAAGGAGACCTCTTCTCCTTGATGATATAAAACAAGCCTTTCAACACCGATTTCGACATTTGCCGAAACAATTGTACTTGATACGTTTAGTGTAAGAATGATAATTAAGGGTACGAGTAAAAGGATCGCTACTAATATTTTTTTCATACTCTTACCTCTCCATAATATTGTTATAGCTCTTTTGAAGCCTAATAAATAACCAGCACGCTGCACCTATAGCGATCACACCATTAAAAAGTGTGAGCATTCCGTAAGTGAACGGTGGACGCATAAATACAAAGCCTACAAGACCGAATAACCCTTCAATAACCGAGAGAACAAAGCCCAAGGCAAGGGTTACAAAGGTTGCCATATTTCCGTTTGTGACTTCGTTTTCTCCGCCAACGGGAAATCTCGGATGTGTCATATCCAGCTTAACCGCAAAACAGGTTAAAGCAAAGCCGAATAAAATACAGTTACCCATAAGGATAAAACCATCGGAAACAGAAAGACGTTTGGCAATCATTACAACGCTTAGTGAAACAATAGTGCTTAACGTGCCGACCAGGAGGTAGAGACCGACTTTAACCGAGACCTGTTTTGTAGGGGAAACGGGAGAGATTTTTGTAAGATAGAAGGCTCCGCCCTCTCTAGATATACAAGACCCTGCAAAGGACACGATAATTGTTACAAAAATAAGCATTACAAGCATGGTAACCATTGGTGATGTTATAGAATCCAAGGTTTCCGATGCAACGGTTTCAACAAGGCGGTTACAGCTATAAACCATAACCGGTGCAGCTACAGCCATTACGAGGTATTGGAAGGAATAGGTAGAGGAACGGAAAATGTCCTTCATTTCCCTTTTCAATACCGCAGTAAGCGGCGATGATTTTTTATTTGTTGTTGTAAGTTTAAAGGAGGCTCCTTGCGATTCAACATTTCTGTGAATTATCTTCAAGAAGTGGCTGCGTGTAGATGTGATGGCAATGCAACAAAGCAATATGGTTGAAAGAATGCACACCGGAATCGATAACCCGAGATTTTTTCCCACCAATACATCGGCAAAGCAGCTAAGCGGATATACGTAATGCAGATAGGAAAGCAGTTTCATTCCGTCCTCTGTGAAAAAGGAAAGAGATTGGTCTTTCATAAAGGAAAGTATGCCGTTAATTAACATCATATACACTGCAAACGCCCCTGCAATAAGCACAGTGTTGATTACAAGGTTTAAGAAATATTTATGTCTGAATTTCTGCGATACAATCATTGAGGGTATCGCTAAGAAATTAGAGATAGCAAAGGAAAAACCTACGTGTGCGGCAATTACGACAGGGAGCATTAAGTAGTAGTATACTCTATAGTTATTCTCTATACCGAATATTAGATAGAAGGGTAGAAGTAATAAGACCGCAACAACCGCGTACATTATAAGCAAAACCGTGTTTTTGCAAATAAACATTGTACGAGAGTTGACAGGGAAACGCAATAAAAGTTCGTTATCGCCACTAAAGAAGAGATTTTTGTTAACCGAGCTTATACCGAAGCCGATAAGAACTATCTGCGAAAGGAAGGTGAACAATAGGAGGAGAGAGTAGTCGTATTCGTATAGGTGGAACATTTGTACGAGGTAGTACATAAGGTAACCGTATACCGCATAGACAGCAAGAGCAAAAATACCTCCGAAGGTATATTTTAAAACCAAATTCTTTTTAGGCACGCCTTTTTGTGAAAAACGTGACTTTAATTCTAAACGCAATAATGCTTTAAGGTTACTCATGCTTTATTCTCTGCCATTGTATAGGACTTAAAAACGCTTTCCAAGTTATCTCTTGCATTTGGCTCGGAAAGGTCGATAACGGAGCATAACTCTCCGTCGTGGATTATTGCTACTCTATCGCAGAGCTTTGCAACTAAGTCGATATTGTGAGAGGAGAAAAACACGGTATTTCCCTTTTCACAATGCTCTTTCATTCTATCTATGATAGCAAAAATCGATTGAGGATCCAATCCGACCATCGGCTCGTCAAGAACCCAAAGCCTTGGCTCGTGAATAAGAGCCGCGATAATGCATATTTTTTGCTTCATTCCGTGGGAATAACCCTTTATTTGACGATCTATTGCAAAACCGAGTTTGAATATCTTGAGATACTCATTAAGTCTTGCGGTTCTATCCTCTTCGCTTACACCGTAGAGATCTGCAATACAGTTGACATACTCTCTTCCTGTCAAGTTATCGTAAACGGCGTGATTGTCGGGTACATATCCGATGTTAAGCTTAGCTTTTAAGGGATCGGTCTTAATACTGTGACCGCAAATCTTGATATCTCCCTCGTTGAAGGGATATATTCCGGTCAAGCATTTGATTGTTGTGGATTTTCCCGCGCCATTTTGACCTAAAAAGCCAAATATCTCACCCCTTTTAATTTCAAGGGTTAGGTCATGAATCGAATATCTTTCGCTGTTGAGGTACTTTTTACTTAATCCTTCTATGGACAATACGATATCATCATCGATAGTATCGTTTTGTTCCTCGACTTGGTTTAAACTTTCAACCACCTCTTCGTTGCTTTCTGTTTTCTTTTTAAATAATTTCAGTTTCATAATTAAAAAATAACTTTTCAAAATAACATGTTAATTAATTTGCCCAATCCACCTCGTTGGTTTCAAGGTAGTATGTGCCCCATCTGCCGTTTTGCTTAACCCGTGCGGTACCATCGGAAAAAGCTGTTCCCGCATCGTAAATGAAGGGTATTACAATTTCATCCTTAGCATTGATATAACCGCATTTATCGTTCAAACAAACGCAAGCAAGTCCCTCTGAAAAGCTAGAGGCACATTCGTATTTATATGGAATTATTAATTCATTGGCTCTATTGATGAAGCCAAACATTTGCTTGCGTTCCACGCAGGCAATATCCTCTTTGAAAGAGAATACTTCGTCATAAATAGGAGGTATTATTTCTTTGCCTTGCTTGTTTTTAAACCCCCATTTCCCGCCACGCTGGAATTTGATATAGTGATCTTTTTTTGCTTCAATGGGCGGGGTTGGTCTAAAGGGAGCTCTCGGGAAGATTCTATAAACATCGAAAGAATTATCTTGTTTTTTACCCTTTTGAGGTAACTCCTTTTGCTCCGTCTCTACGTTTTTTTGAGGTTTTTGCTTTTTAGGAGAAATATCTGCCATTGGCTGCTTGTTAAATTTCTCCTTCTTTTCTCTATTCTTTTCCGATTCCTGCTTCCTTTCGTTTTTTGTTTCGTTGGGAGTTGCATCGATTTTAGGTATCTCCGCAGGTTTTACATCTGTGTGAGGTATTTTTTCATCGGGTTTAAAATCTACGCCTAGATTATTAAGAGCTTTTGACAACTCGATAAAATGCTTTTTATTAAAAAACTTAACCTGGTACATTTCTCTAGCTGTTCTTCTTGCGATTTTATTAATGGTATCAATTCCGCCCTCCAATAAAACCTTAGTGAGACCGGGGGAGAGTTTTAAGTCCTTAACCTTAATAGCCAAAACTTCTTCGGGATACATAGGGATATATTCGCTCCTTTTTTCACCCTTTTTCTTTTGGTTATTATAACCCTTGTTGCGGTTTTTGCCCCCGTTTTTACGGGGTCTGTTTTCTTTTCCGTTATTATTTGTTTTTATTTTATTTTCTTCCATATTTTACCTTAAGGTAATAGGTAATGCAGAAATACTTATTGTCGCACGATAAATACTTGTAGGCAAGTATGGTTTTTCACCGAGCACAAAATTACCTATTATAAACCATTATAACACTATTATATCTTATCTGTCAAATTAATGAATACTAATGCGTAGATGCAGGGCAAAGGGGAAATGTTGTGTGTATATATTTAAACCTCTCAAATAAATATAGGCTCCATAAAATCAAAGATTGGAACGACCGGGATTGCAGATTTTTTTTAGATTCAAGGAAATAACATCGATCGCAATTTCAAATAGTGTGATGCCTATTTGGTGCGGGGCATTTCGCTCTTGTAAAAGCCTTGCTACCATTAACTCTAACGGAACTTGCGAAGAACGGGAACAAATATTAAAGGAAACATATCGGGATTACGATATAGGCGGTTATTCTGTAGTTTGCGCCGATAATATTGCGAAAAAAAGTATTTTCAATCTCCCCTCTAAAAAACAACGAGCTGTTTTATGAACTATAAAACAACTCGTTGACAAAATCGGTGTATTATCGGTAAAAACTGAAATTATCATTCGTTCCAATCAAGACTGCGTTTGACCGCTTTATGCCAGCCACGAAGCTTGCCTTCAACGATATCTCTGTCCATATCAGGCGAGAATTCTCTACCTATTGCAACGTTTTTTGCAATATCGTCAAGGTTTTGATATGCTCCTGTTGCAAGTCCTGCGAGATATGCGGCACCCAGTCCCGTGGTTTCCGTTATTTCCGGACGAGCTATTTTAACGCCCAAAATATCAGATTGAAATTGCATTAGGAAGTTATTATTAGAGGCACCGCCATCCACCTTCAATATTTTTATTTTACCGACGTCTTTCTCCATTGCTTTGATTACATCATAAGTGGAGTATGCCATGGATTCGAGTACCGCTCTTACAAAGTGATGTTTGTTGGTTCCTCTTGTTAGTCCACACACTGTCCCCCTGGCATCCATATCCCAGTAAGGCGCACCCAGTCCCGTAAATGCCGGCACAAAGTATACCCCGTTTGTATCGGGAACCCTCAACGCATAGCGTTCCGTATCGGAGGCATTTTTAATTAGAAGAAGCTCGTCTCTCAGCCATTGAACACTAGAACCCGCATTAAAGATACTACCCTCATAAGCATAGGTAAGTTTGCCGTTTATATTCCAAGCAACGGTTGTAACAAGGTTATCTTCCGACAATTTAAACTCATTTCCTATATTGGTTAGAATAAAACATCCTGTGCCATAGGTGTTTTTTGCCATCCCCTCCTCAAAACAGGCTTGTCCGAAAAGAGCTGCTTGTTGGTCTCCTGCAATTCCTGCAATGGGAACCGACTTGCCTAGAAGTTCTGTATAACCAACCACGCCCGAAGACGGAACAATCTGAGGAAGTATTTCGCGAGGTATATCCATCAGGGAGAGAAGCTCCTCATCCCAGTCATTACTCTTTATATTGTAGAGCATTGTTCTTGAGGCATTTGTGGAGTCGGTGACAAAAGCCTGTCCGTCTGTTAATTTCCAAATTAGGAAGGTATCTATTGTTCCGACTCTGAGTCTTCCCTTTGCTAATAAGTCTTTGCTTTCAGGAACATTGTCCAATAACCATCTGATTTTAGATCCTGCAAAATAAGCATCAACAACAAGTCCGGTACGTTCTCGGATGAAATCCAGATGTTTTTCCTTAAGCCCTTCGCAGTAGTCGGTAGTGCGTCGACATTGCCAGCATATAGCATTATGTATTGGTTTTCCTGTTGCAGAATCCCACATAACAACGGTTTCTCTTTGATTTGTAATACCAACTCCGTATATTTCCTCGGCATCGACATCTGCATATGCAACAGCCTGCTGCATACTTGTGAGCTGGGCATGCCATATTTCTTGAGCATCATGCTCGACCCAACCGGGGTTAGGGTATATTTGAGTAAATTCCTGTGCGGCAATGGATACGATCCTTCTTTCTACGGTATCATAAAGAAGTGCTCTGGCACTCGTTGTTCCCTCATCGAGAGAAAGTATGTAGCGTTTTTTCATGGGACTCCTTTTATTGATATTTAATTTTAAACTCCGACTCTAATACTATTGTATACCAAAACAAAGACAATTTCAAGACTGTTTTTATTTTTTATTACAGTAATTCACTGATATGAAGTAGAGTCTAGCGTTGGAATAGCGATTTGTTGACAATTCTGTAATTACTTGAAATATTTGATTATCAATAACTTGAGTTATCGGGGGTTTTATGGATACGGTTAGTGTAATATAATAAATTGTAACGATAGCATCTTATCAGTAAATATAAGTAACGGATACATCATAAAAAAGTATTTGTTTTTGGTTATTCTCCATAAATACGGGCAAGCTTTTGCAGCAGTTTTTTTGTGTACCAATTATTGAAATATAGTTGTACATTCTTTAGAAAAAGTTTTAAAATCATTGTAGACGATATTTAAGGAGCTTTTATGAACAAAAAGGCATACGAATTAGGCAGTAAAAGGTCAGTGATAAGAGATTTGTTTGAGTATGGGCGTGAAAGAGCAGCTATTTATGGCGAAGATTCTGTTTTCGATTTTACCCTAGGTAATCCTAGCATTCCTTCACCCGAATGTGTAGACGATGCTATTCGATTTTACATTGAAGAATCTAAAAATATTCATGGCTATACCTCTGCAGCGGGTGATCCCGAGGTAAGAGCCTCGATTTCTCGATTTATCAAAAAAGAGTATGATTTCGACCTTCCTTCTAATCTAATCTATATGACCTCGGGAGCCGCAAGTGCATTGAGTATTGTTTTCAAGGCTTTAGCCGATTCCAATTCAAAAGAGTATATAGTAAATGCTCCCTTTTTCCCTGAATATAAGGTTTTTGTAGAAGCGGCAGATTGCAGTTTGAGAATCGTTCCCCCTCTTGATGAGAACTTTGGTTTAAATATCGAGGGAATACGTTCTCTTATTAATGAAAATACTGCAGGTATTATCATCAACTCTCCAAACAATCCAAGCGGAAATGTATATACCGAAGATGAAATAGTTGCACTATGTAATCTTTTAAACAAGGAGAGTGAAAGACTTAATAAGGTTATTTATCTTATAACAGACGAGCCGTACAGAGAAGTTGTCTATGACGGAGTTAAGGTTCCCTATCTTCCTAATTATTATGATAACACTATAGTTTGTTATTCCTGGTCTAAAGTTATGAGCTTAGCCGGTGAAAGAATAGGATATATTGCCCTATCTCCTAAAATCAAAAATGCCGACGAGCTCTATTTTGCCATCTGCGGAGCCGGTCGTGCTTTGGGATATGTGTGTGCATCCTCTCTCTTTCAAAGAGTTGTAGCCAAGTGCCAAGGAGCAACCTCCGATATGTCCCTTTATGACAGAAATAGGAATGCTTTGTATAATGCCTTGACAAAATTCGGTTTCAAATGTTTATACCCGAAAGGAGCGTTTTATCTCTTTGTAAAATCACCTATTGACAATGAACTTTTTATGGAAAAGGCAAAGGCTCTAGGACTATTATTTGTTCCCTCCGAGAGTTTCGGTGTGGACGGATGGGTCAGAATCGCCTATTGCGTTTCCTTCGATAGAATAGAGAAAAGTCTTCCTTTGTTTAAAAAGTTGGCAGAAGAGTGTAAACTTTGATTGGTTTTTATCGTTTTATCTAAATGTCATACCGAAATGCGGTACAGTTATTAATAAAGCATCCAAATGATAAAATGAATGCTAAAAACAGGGATGTTTACTAAAATAATCCAACAATCCCTTGAAGAAGACGGTATTGCTATTTAGTAGGAGGATTAGCATATAAATATACGTTACCTATAAAAGAACGTCTGTGTATATTATTCTACCTTTACTATAATTTTTACGACAAATTCGTCCGGGTTTTTCTCGGACATCTCATCAATGAGATACTCTTCGTAAACTTTGCCGCATATATGCAAATTGTTTTTCTTTACATATTCCATCAATTCGTCATAAATATAGTTGGTATTTCCATAATAGCCCTTGCAGTAGCCGATCAAATATTTACCCTTCGAAATATTAGAATTCGAATATTGCTCATTCTTCAATCTAAACCACATATTTGACACTTTATCGTATATCCCTTGTTGTATTTCTCTTCCGTTTTTCACGTATCCGAAAGTGAATATCAGGGGAAGTTCTGTTTTCTCAATTGTCTCAAAAAAAACCATAACCTCTGCATCTCCTACCCCATGCTGTTCGCCATTTAATTCACCACCCAAGTAAATAGGAATATCCTCTTTGATTTCAGTAATATGGAGATCGTGTAAACCATCAGAATGGCGTGCACCCTCTCTTAATTGTTCCAATCGTATTTCCGTCATATCCCTTAGCAACTCAAGTTTTTCTATCTTTTTTTGAATTGCGTCCAACTGGTATGCAAAAGTATTAGACATCGTTTCGACGGAAATATCCGCAAGTATCTCTCTTATCTTTTTAAGGGGTACACCTAAATCCTCCAATATCGTTATTATACCGATATTGTCGACCTGATTGTGTGAATACATTCTATACTTATTTTCTGCAACAAAGGCAGGAGAAAAAAGACCTATTTTATCATAATAAATCAAGGTCTGCCTGCTAACTCCTGCTAATTTTGCAAATTCGGAAATATTTAGTAATTTATTTGAAAACATGGCTTTATCCTCTTGACTGTATAGTTACTATATAGTTTATACTACCGCAGATACTTTGAAAAAGCAAGGAATTTTAATAATTATGAAGATTATTTTACGTTTTTTGAAACCGCATTGGAAACTTTGCGTAATTACGATTCTGCTGGCATTTGTCGATGTCCTCGGTGCTTTGGTAATTCCGACATACGCTGCCGACATGCTCAATATCGGGACCGTAGGCGGAGATTTTTCCGCACTACTAACGATTAGCATTAAAATGCTTATTGCCGCTATAATATCGGGAGTAGCTACGATTATCGGCTCTTATACTTGTGCGGATTTAACCTCAAAGGTCGGAGCAGACATGAGGAATTCATTATACAAAAAAAGTCTCGGGTTGTCGGTTGCGGATTTCCGCACCTTCGGCACAGCATCGATTACTACAAGGACTGTATCCGACATAACCAATATTCAATTTGCACTGGGAAACTGTTTTCAAATGGTATTACCCGTACCTTTTATATTTATCGTTTCTCTGGTCTTTGCTTTCCGGATGGATTGGCTATCGGGATTAATCCTTTTGGGAGTGCTTGTGATAATCACTATTGTTTGTGCATTTATTATGCACTCGACTTCACCTATGTTCAGAAAACTACAAAAAAAGCTTGACAGAATGAGCAAGGTTTTACTTGAAAATATAACCGGCGTTAGAGTAATACGTGCATTCAATAAAGAGGACCACGAAGAACAGCGACTAAACAATGAGTTTAGAAGCTATGCAAAAACTGCCATCAAGGTAAATAAACGCTTTGTTATTCTTGACGGAATATCCTTTTTCGCCGTCAATATGTTCGTAATAGTGGTCTATTGTTTGAGTGGTGGTCGAATCACTAAAGGATATTTCGGAATCGGTGATATAACCGCTATTATAGAGTATGCAATGCTTGCACTCTTCTTCCTGATGATGGCACAAATGGTTATTTTATGAAAAGATTAATGAAAGGAAGAACAAGCTTTGTAATAGCACATAGACTTTCCACGATACGAGATGCCGACGTTATATTATACATGGAGCATGGAAATATAGTCGAGCAAGGAAGCCATAAAGAGCTACTGGCAAAGAACGGAGCATATGCTTCCCTTTATTATAGCCAATTCGCTTAATTATGAGTTCTGCTCTCATTTTTGTAAAATAAAAAAATCTCACAGTAGCATGTTTTTCTGTACTGTGAGATTTTTCAATTATACAATCGTTTTTATCACTCTTCTCCTGCTACGGTAACATCAGCGATTCTGACCGCCTTAGGACCATTATAGCTCAATGAAGAATAATTTTCCAATGAGAATACCATATTCCTTTGTTGTTTAAAGAAATCGCCACATACGGATCCACCGGTTAAAGGCGTAACCTTTCCGTTATCGTATAAGTATGCAAGCCGAATCTCTCCACCGAAATTGCCGTTATAGCTGTCACATTGGAAATCCGAGAAAGCTACGACATACAAAACCTTACCTTCTAATAACTTGCTCATAGGTTTAGTTCCGTTTTTCAATTCAAAGGAATCATAGGTTCCCGTAGGTATTTCTTCAAGGTATTTACAAAACCTATTGCTACCGTGAATGGTCTGAAGCTTGCCATTACTCAATAAAATGCGATCGTGCATCCTAATTCCCTCTCCGTCGAACTCTTCGTTAGACTTGAGCACATAATTGATTCTTTCGCCTACACTATCACCTTGAATGTCATCACCGCACTCATAATCGGAATAGCCTGCATATATTGATGAGGCACTTGACCTCGTTTCATAAATCGAAAAAAGCCTTCTAAAATACCTTCCGTCAATAACTATATCGTAAACGCCCTTTTTAGGTGCGTTAATAGCTCTTGACCTTGCTTCAACTGCATCCAAGGCACTCCTAACCAACGCACCGATTTGCTCCTTATCAGCGGTTTTATAGGCGTAGGAATAATACAATTCAACATCGTAAGGCTCCTTGCACTGTACCACAAATTCACCGGACACAGATTGAGAGTAATAGGAAATATCTGTCCCTCTAGATGTTATCATATGGATGTGATGTCTTACTGCAAACACTTCTGCAGAATTAACGAAGGCTTTCTCGTGACAAGGTGCAAATAATCCCTCTGCAAGCTTCATTGCCTCGTCTAGCAGTTCTTTCTCACCAAGTATGGATTGGTGATTTTCGGGCGACGGCAATTCATAATAGGGATTCATTGCACTTTTTGCAGCCGAAATGCAAAGTTCAGCTTTTTCTGCTATCTCCTCGTCGGACAAAGAGGAGTCAAATGTAATTGTAGAAAAGCCTCTCTGAGTCTTATCGTCGTTGTCAATATAAATAGTAGTTTTGTAATAGCAGACATCCTTTGCACGATGTAGGTCAAGTGCTTTTTTTACAAAGAACAACTCAACCGAAGAGGTATCTGTTTTTACAATAGAATAATCGTCTACATTTTTTTCTTCAAGAATATTTATAATTCTGTCTAACATAAAACCCTCCTATCCCAATCTAATTTTAGCCTTTATATAGGGACCACCGTCTGAAACCTTAACCCACTCCTTGTAACCCTTGCCACAAAATCCACTACCGCAAAGTCTGGGAGTTTTAGAAGTCATAGATATAGACTTAAGAAGATCTGGAACGTATCCTGTCATAACGATTGGCGAGAATACACGTCCGGTAAGCTTACCGTCCTTGATTTCCCTAGCCATATTTACCATAAGCTGTATTCCCCAGTTTTTTGGATCTTCCATTCCACTAAAGGGGTTTTCCAATAAAAATCCATACTTAACAGATGCTATCATTTCTTCAACTGTACTGTCTCCACCCTCGAAATAGGTGTTTGTCATTCTGGTATAAGCTTTACGTTCAAAACTTTCCCTTCTGCCATTACCGGTATTGTCAACACCTAGTCTCATTGCGGATAATGAATCGTTTATACCTGATACCAAAATCCCCTTATCTATTACCAATGTATCGTGTGCCAAAACACCTTCATCATCGAAGAAAAAGGTTGCACTCTCTTCCCAACTACTTGCTCCGTCATGCATCGTAACCAAAGGAGATGCTACCCTCTTACCGATATACTCCCTTGCAAGTGCACGGTCTTTTACAAACATATCCTCTTCAACGCCGTGTCCGAAAGCCTCATGTGCGATCATTCCGGCAACCTCCGGAGTGCAAATACAATCATATTCTCCGGGAACAATTCTTTCGCTATACAAAAGATCCAACATTCCGTTTACAATCTCGGGAACACATTTCCTCGCACTCTCGAGAACACCGTCACCGCCCAATGCAGAAAATCCCTTGTAATAACGTTTTATTTCTTCACCACGTTTACCCAAAGCGGAAAATCCCGCTTGTGTCCAACAATTATCCTGCTCGAGCTCACGATTTCCCGAAAGGAAATACTTCGAGAATATTCTATACGAAAAAGTTGTTACAAAATCATAAAGCTTATCGGATAAGGCAAATGCCTCTGTGCGGATTTGATGCATCTTTGAAATAACATAATCCTCAGAGCCTTGCTCATCGGAGATAATCGGAAAACCCCTGTATTCTTTTAACGGCTCATCGGACAAGCATGGATATTCCGTATGAGATAACCCTTGCGGTATGCTCATCATTGGTTCAAGCTTTGCTTCAATTAAATCGGCAAATGCCTTTACATTATCCGGTATCTCATTAAAGGAGTGTTCTCCGAAAGCGTGATTTCTATAAACCCTAACAACGAAACCTTTTTTTGTAAATCTTGGAGTCTCGTCAACAACAACACCGTTTTTGGACACTCTAAAGGATTTGGATAAACTGTCAACCGCCAATACATGAGCATACTCGTACTTTTTATAAAGTTCCTCAATCAATGCCTTTAAAAAAGGTTTGGCGGCACTAATGTACTTACTTCTAGGATTATTCATTGACATCTCCTTGATAATTTATTACTTTAATTATTATACCACTTCCACCCACCCTTTCGTCTATTGTTAGAAATAAAAAAAATATGATTGATTTCAAAAAAAATAACGGAAAAAACGACCGCTTAAGGCCGTTTTTTCTAAGTGAGTCATAAGGGACTTTGGGATTATATGAAAGAATTTGCTTCAATTACATTACAATTGTAACAATCAATTGTGACGGTTTCGTGATTGCAGAGTAAGAATAAGAAAAAATATACATATAAAAAACCCTCGACGGGAAAATCTCGAAGAGGGAATTTTATCGAAAAACTATCGGGGAAAAATTTAAAACATAAATCCCGTCGAGAGCTTCCCGAAATCGTCTGAAAAATATCTATATTAAAAACATAGCATTCCCAGACTAAAAAAAGGCTTATAAATCGTCCACATCCTGAACAGGTTCTCCGCCATCTATAGGCACACCCGTATAGGAACCAAAAGGGTCTTCCTTGCTCTTAGTTCTATATAGTTTGACTATTTCGTCCGAGCAGGACTTCTTTTTGCTTTTCGTTTTGTTTTTCGACTTGTCCTTTTTCATAATTCTAGTATGTCCATTTTTCTCAAATAATACACATAATCGCAAAATAATTTCAATTATTTTGTTCAAAATAGTTTTCGCATAAAAATCATCTGCAAAACAAGTTGATTTCATTTGCTTTTTATGAATAAAAAGATTAAAATATATTTGATCATAAGAGGGATAATAATCATTAATCATAAGGCAGATAATAATTAAAACCAGAATAAATACCAATTTGTTTCCGTAGTTCAACGGATAGAACGGGGCTCTCCTAAAGCTCTGATGTGGGTTCGATTCCCGCCGGGAACGCCAAAAAGACCACTACATATTGTGGTCTTTATTTTTTTATAACCATAATTGATTTTGCCATTAATTTTTCGTTAATACCAATTTAATACTAATTTTTCGCCTTTTATTGCACCTGTTTTTCAATCGTCCCTCCTCGTTAAGTTATTGAGAGCGAATACGCCCTTCTCTTGCGTGTCGGGGATAAAGTGGCTGTAAACCTTAAGCGTTACAGTTGAGTCACTGTGTCCCATATATTTGCTAACGGTTTGCATCGGGACGTTTTGAGCCAAAAGCAAACTGCAATACGTATACCTGAGCCCGAGCAAGTAACTTTCTTAAATCCGTTCCTTTCTTTAAATTTCTTCAACCAGTTAAACGTTGTTTGCGGATATAATGGTTCTCTATCCACACCGGATACTATATAATATAATACATATCCTTGTGATTATTGAAATCATCGTCTGCTTCTTTAAAGCAATCGGCATAGTCATATAATTCTACAAATAATAAATATGTTTCGTTATGTTTACAAAAACGGCATTTAAGGGGGTAAAAAAATAACTTTTTATAAAATATACCCCTTTAACTTGCAATTTGCATTTAATCATGGTATACTTAATTAAAAAAGAGGTGTTTATATGAAGATAGACATACAGCAAAATTTGTATAGTAGAGAAAAATATTTATCTAAAATAAGGGGATTCTATCACGAGTGTGAAATAATAAAGGTTTTAACCGGAGTTAGACGGTGCGGAAAATCTTCTATTATGAATTTAATTATACGCGAACTTTTGTCGCAAGGCGTTTGCGAAGATAATATTTTATATTTTAATCTCGACAAAAAGCCTTATATAAACATAAATACTCCCGAAAAGCTGGATGCCTTAATTGAAAAGCATAATACTGCGCAAGGTAAGAAATATTTATTTATCGACGAAGTTCAGAATGTTAATAATTTCGAAACGATATTAAACGCATGGCGTGAGGAAGGCACTTTTTCAATCTTCATAACAGGCTCTAATTCTTATTTGTTGTCTGGAGAACTCGTTACAAAGTTAACAGGACGATATATTGAATTTAATATTTTGCCGTTTTCTTTCGACGAATATCTCAATGCCAAAAAGTATTTTAATAAAATCATAGCGTCCGATAATCAAACCGAGCTTCGCAACTATATAATGGAAGGAGGATTCCCGTTTGCAATAAAATT
>CAZLNZ010000018.1:0-40426 GCA_964561145.1 uncultured Christensenellaceae bacterium | reverse complement strand
TAATTGGTATTGTTTTTGGTATTATTTTTTATTTAATCGATGAAATTTAATTCGCGAATCTTATATAGATATAACATCAGGTTTTTACTCATAATTAATATAGCTCAGCAACGGAGTTGACAAATCTCTTACTTTTGGCTATAATGTAAGAGATTTCCAGAAGGAGTAAGCGATTATGCGTGAATTTAACTACGATAATCTTAAAAATAAACAATGGGATAAAGATATATTGGGATATATCGGACTCATCCACGAATATAAAGGAAGACAACAGCTATATCTTAAGCAAAAGCCTATGGAATTAAATAGGCTTGTTGAACTTGCAAAAATACAAAGCACCGAAGCGTCTAATGCTATTGAAGGTATCGTCACAACAAATCAACGTCTAAAACAGTTGATGGCGGAAAAAACCTCGCCTCGCAATCGTGACGAGCAAGAAATTCTTGGGTATAGAGCGGTTTTGGATATGGTTCACGAAAGTTTCGAATATATGCCTATATCCGCAAACGTCATTTTACAACTTCATAAAAAGTTATATTCTTATTTGCCTTCTTCTTTCGGCGGCGTTTTTAAGACTACGGCAAACGAAATAGACGAAATAAGAGCAGACGGTTCTGTTGTGGTTCGTTTCAAACCGCTTGAACCGTTTGAAACACCGGACGCTGTGGATAGACTCTGCAAAGAATATAACAAAATCATTGCTTCAGGCGAAGTTGATCCGTTGGTGGTTATTCCGACGTTTGTTCACGATTTTTTGTGTATTCACCCCTTTAATGACGGAAACGGTCGCATGAGCAGAATACTCACAACACTACTCTTATATAAAAGCGGTTATGTTGTAGGTAAATATATCTCGCTTGAAAAGAAAATACACGATAACAAGAACGAATATTACGATGCTTTGCAGTCTGCATCGGAAAATTGGCATAACGGCACTAATAATGATACGGCTTTTGTAAAGTATATTCTCGGTATTATTCTTTCTGCGTATAGAGATTTCGAAGAGAGATTGGAAATCGTTTCTACCAAAAAAAACGCGAAAGAAATGGTTCGAGAAGCATTTGGGAAGAAAGTCGGCAAAGTTACCAAAGGCGATATAATGGAGTTGTGTCCAACGCTGAGCCGTTCTGCTGTTGAAAAAGCCATAAGAGAGCTTTGCACCGAAGGCTTTATAACGAAACACGGCAACGGTCCGGCTACATTCTATGCCATAAACTAATAATTAAAATGTAGACTATCAAAGCACATTTCGGAAAATACGTCGGTAAACGTCGAAGGAGGAAGTCGGAACACATATGACAAGAGAAGAGTTTTTTGAATACTGCCGTTCTGTGCATGGTATATCGCCTGATTATCCTTTCGATGGAAAATCTCAAACCGCAGTGTTGAGACATACAGATAATCAGAAATGGTACGCACTGACGATGAGGGTATCACGGCACAAGTTCGGACAGAACAGTGATGAGGTCATCGATGTTGTCAATTTGAAATTACCATTTGTGCTATCTTGTTCGTTTGGAGCCTCGGATGGAGTATATCCTGCTTATCATATGAACAAGTTGCATTGGGTATCGGTACTTCTGCCGGATGCCCCCAATGACCTTTTGGAGTTTCTTGTGAATGTGAGTTTCGATATTACGGAAAACAAACCAAGAAAACAGAAAAAATAATGAAGAAAAGGAACCTATGTCGTTATTCCCGGATCCAGCGATCCGGAGCATATCGCTTAAAACATCGATGTGTTTAACTTTGAAATGGCAGATGGTGAGATACAAAGGATAGCAGAGATAAACAAAAATCAAAGATACGAAAACAGATAAGGAGGAAACCTAATGGAATTCATCACATTAAGAAACGGCGTAAAGATGCCGAAGCTCGGCATTGGAACATTGGCGGTCAAGGACGGCGCACTTTGCGAGGAAACGCTGGTCAAGGCCATCGACAAGGGCTACCGTCTGATTGATACTGCGCAGAGCTATGGGAACGAGGAATTTGTCGGGAATGCAGTCAAATAGGCATCTGTGGCAAGGAAGGAGCTTTTTGTTACGACCAAGCTGAAAATTGCCAACTGCACCTATGACAATGCGAAAAAGTCCTTCTTTGAATCCCTGAAAAGGCTTCAGATGGATTATGTGGATTTGCTTCTGATCCACCACCCCTACAACGACACCTACGGAACTTGGCGTGCGATGACGGAGCTTTACAGGGACGGCTATGTCAGGGCAATCGGTATTGCCAACTTCGTCCCGGACAGGCTGGAAGACTTTATCATTCACAATGAGGAGAAACCGCAAATTATGCAGTTTGAGATGCATCCCTTTAATGCGCAGCGACTCATTCGGAACATTCTGAAGGAAAACAAAATTGCGGCTGAAGCATACAGCCCGTTTGCACAGGGGCAATACAACATCTTCTCAAATCCAAGGCTCGTAAAGATTGCCGAGACGCATGGAAAGTCCGTCGGACAGATCATCTTAAGATGGCATATACAGTCGGATATGATTGCTATTCCAAAGACAGTTCACGAGGAGCGCATTGCCGAAAACATCGACATATTTGACTTTGAACTTTCCACCGAAGAGATGGAGTCTATTGCGTATTTGGACGCGGGTGTCAGCTCGGTGCCACAGATGAGGGCTCCGTTCTGGACGGATAATATGAGTTCGTTCTGATGATCCGAATATCTTAATCTCTAAAATAGCCCGTGTGTGACTGCTCTTTGAAAGACTGGCTGCACACGGTTTTGTTCAATTTTGAATTTAATTGAGAGTCTATGAACATTATTGTTGCGATAATTGCTCTATATTACAACGACACCATGAAAGGCTATAAAAAACTGAGACCTATTAACCAATGAAAAAAAGTTTATTCAGAAATATTATTCGGTATTGAATTGAAAACACATTTTTCATAACTTTGATATTCTCGCTTGCAATACACTTTTATTTATGATAAAGTAAACATATACGATTGTGCTCTAAATTACTAATTGACCTTATTTAGAGTTTCTCGTAAATTGAGACGGGAGCTGAAACGAAACATTGTATTGTTAGTGAAATCAAGGGCTAAATAAAAAATCGAATTTGGTATTAAATTAGTATTATTTTATTTTGAAAAATATTTTGAAATCGAAAAAATACTCAAAAAAGTACCAAAAACGGACGAAAAATATGCAAAAAAAGTGCGTATGCAAAAAAAAGTGCGTATTTTGTAGGAAAATTGCTTATTTTAAGCTTATTTTTGGGGGATTTCATTTCTCCTAAACTAATATGATATATACATGCGTATATATGTGGAGAATAATACCCAAGAGAGTGCTGCCGAAAGGTTCGGATATACTCGAGAGTATATTACGAGACTTAACAAACAATTATTGGCTTTTCTTCAGAATAACTTGTCAATGTAAGATGGGGTACGGAATGTTGATAAAGCATCCAAATAACAGTATGGCAGATGTAAAAGCTGAGAATTGTTACAAATAATAGGTAAGAGCATTATAATGTTACATATATACGTCATACTGCCAAAAGACGTGGTACAATATAATGACAAATTGACAAACATATGAATAGTAGATTCGGGGTATAATAGTAATAAAAAATATTAAAAAAAGCCAAATTTCATACTGAGCGAAAGGCGAAACCTGTAGTCGAACTCCATCGGGGCGATGTGCAATATCTGTATTTCACCATATTAATCGCAAAGAATAAAGCAAGCCCCTATGGAAAAATACGCCTTGTTAACGTAGGCTTATCTTGTGATATTGTACACTTTATCCCCAAGATGAGAAGATGTTTTTTTACTAAGAAGTAATTAATATGATTAAATGTTAGTTAAGAATGATGATGTGTTAAAGGACAATGTTGACAAAAGAAGAAATAAATAATAAAATGAAAACGATTTTTGACAGCAAAGATATAACTTATAGCATAATATCGGTGAATAACAAAGGAAATGTATGAAAAAGGGTATTGTTTTATTGATTTTATTGTTAATATGCACATCGGCAGTAGCTTGTAGCTTTAACGAGGTTGAGGATATCAATCTATCCTTTTATGACGGAGACGAGCTTCTGAAACAAACCACCCTTTTCAAATATCAAAACGGAGACGATATTGTTCCAAACAAGGAGGGCTATGACTTTATAGGTTGGTTCCTCGATTCCGAAGGTACAATTCCTGCGGATATGGCTGATATAGAAGGGGATTGTTGCCTATATGCCGGATGGAAGGCTATCGCCGATGATAAGGTGTATTATAACGTTACTTTTTATGATTATTCCGGAAATGAAGTCGCAACTCAAAAAATCTCTTCTTTTGAAGAAATCCGTTACCCTAAAGCTCCGAACAGAAACGGATACACCTTTTCCGAATGGGAGGGACTTCCCGAGGTCTTAGACGATGATGTCGAGCTTTGGGCAAGATATTTGAAGATATGTCATATTTATTTCTATGCAAGAAGTACGGATGACGAGCCTTATGCGACAAGAGAGGTCGTTGAAGGCGGACAGATTGAATTGCCAAATGATCCGAAGCTTCCGAATGACGATCAGGCGAGCTTTACCTTTATCGGTTGGAGTGCGGATTTCTCAAATATACATAGCGATATGATTGTTTATGCTCGATTCGAGAGAGTTGTTTTTAAATATACGTACAAATTTCTTGACGCACAGGGCAATGTGCTGAAGTCCCAAAAGGTGGACTACGGTACTGCGATACTACCTCCGAGTAAGGTCACAAAAGCATCCGATGAGGCATACGCTTACTCTTTTATCGGTTGGGATTTGGACGGTGACGGTATTGCAGACGAGCTGCCTCAAAGGGTTATTTCAGACTTTACCGCAGTTCCGTTGTTTGCAGCACATCCCCTTTCCTTTAGTGTCAATTTTTATAACGGAGAGGAGCTTTTGCAGAGCATAGAAGTGGAATATGGTTCTAGTGCGGAATATATAGGAGCCGAACCGACCAGAGAATCGACTGCACAATTCGACTATATATTTATAGGTTGGGACAAAAGTCTCGATGAAATATTGGAAACAACCGATTTTTATGCAATGTATGATAGCGTGACCAGAATATATTCGTATTCGTTTTTGGACGAGGGCGGAGAGGTTTTATCTAGCGGACAGGCGGAATACGGAACCTTGATTGTTCCTCCTACGTCACCTGAAAAAGAAGCTACGAACAAATATGAATATACCTTTATAGGTTGGTCCGATTTTAGCGAAGGAATGGAAATTCGTTGTGATGTCGAATTTGTAGCGACCTTTGCGGAGTCATTGAGAAAATATACCTATGCTTTTTATGTTGGCGGTGAAGCAATCAAGATTGTTGTTGCCGAATACGGTGAAGTTATTGTTCCACCCGACGCACCGGAAAGGAAAGGATTGGTATTTCTAGGTTGGGCAGGTGGCTATTATGACGGAATGACGCTTGACAAGGATCGTACGTTTACTGCAAGCTGGAAGTCCTCTCAGTAGGATTGTATAGGTGATATGACAACCCGCATTTATTAACATAAAAAAGGTTATCGGAATTTGTAAAATACAACTCTTTGGTCAAGGGTTGTTTTTTATATAAAGCATGTAAATCCACAAACATTAACAATAATATTCTTTTAACGGTTCATGCATTGGTCGGGGGTACTGTTTTAGGTGTTTTGTTAAAATCGGCAATAAAAATCGGGGCATAAAGTATTTTTTATTGAAATAAATAAAAATCAAGAAACAATTGTTGAAAAATCAATTGACAGTTTTTATTTGGGGTGTTAGAATCTTTTTACTTGTAGAAAAGTGCAAGTGTCTTTTTATGTGCTGATAAGAAGATACAAGGAGGCGCTAATGGATTACAAGCAGTGTATTTCCGAGTCCTCTTCGATGCTTGTCGGATTGCGTCAAGTGTTAAAGGGTATCCAGAAAAACGAGGTCAGGTGTGTCGTCGTGGCTTTGGATAGCGAAGACTTTGTCAAACAATGTGTATTAGAGGCGATAGACGCCAAGTGTGTGGAAGTCGTTTATTGTCCCACCCGATGGGAGTTGGGACTTGCGGCGGGCGTTGACGTTCCTACTGCGGTTGTAGGACTGGTTTAGCGGCAAGGGAGAGAAGAGTTATCCTCTGGGTTGGTGGAGAGCTCATCCGATTTTTAACAGGAGGTTAAGGTAATGCCAACAATCAATCAATTAATTAGGTACGGCCGAGAAAGACAAACCAAGAAGACCTTGAGTCCTATTCTTCAAAAATGCCCTCAAAAGCAAGGCGTTTGTTTGTCTGTAACCACGACCACCCCTAAGAAGCCTAACTCCGCTATGCGTAAAATTGCAAGAGTACGTTTGTCCAATGGTATGGAAGGTACCGTTTATATCCCCGGTATCGGACATAACCTTCAAGAGCACAGCGTAGTTCTTATCCGCGGCGGCAGAGTAAAGGACTTACCGGGTGTTAGATATCATATAATCCGTGGTACTCGTGATACTGTAGGCGTTGCAAAACGTATGCAGGCTCGTTCCAAATACGGCGCGAAGAGACCCAAATAATCATCGTTCGGATGATGCGACTTTATTTAATATAGGAGATTAATTATGCCAAGAAGAGGTAACGTACCGAAGCGTGAAGTACTTCCCGATCCTATTTACGGTGATTCTATCGTAACAAAGCTCGTCAACCAAATTATGTATGACGGCAAAAAGGGTATTGCGGAAGGTATCGTTTACGGCGCATTTGAAATGATAAAGGAAAAGACGGGCGAGAATCCCCACGAGGTATTCTTGAAGGCATTGGAAAATGCTAAGCCCCAAGTAGAAGTAAAAGCCCGCAGAGTCGGTGGTGCAACCTATCAGGTTCCCTGCGACATCCGTGAGGAGCGTAAGCAAACACTTGCAATCCGTTGGTTGGTTATGTTTATGCGTAAACGTAGCGAGCGTACCAGCGATGCAAGACTTGCAGGTGAGCTTATCGATGCTTACAACGGTGTAGGCGCAACAATTAAGAGAAGAGACGAAATGCATCGTCAAGCAGACGCAAACAAGGCATTCGCTCACTATCGTTATTAAAAAAAACAAAGCTTAACTTCGGCGTGAGATTATGAGAACAGAACCCATTGATTTAATTAGAAACATAGGAATAATGGCTCATATAGACGCCGGTAAGACCACCACGACCGAGCGTATCCTATTTTATACCGGTAAAATCCGTAAGGTAGGAGAGGTGCACGAGGGTTCGGCGACAATGGACTGGATGGAGCAAGAGCAGGAGCGTAAGATAACAATTACCTCTGCCGCTACCACGGTTTTCTGGAAGAATTGTCAGATTAATATAATCGACACTCCGGGACACGTAGACTTCTCTATAGAGGTTGAACGTAGCTTGAGAGTTCTTGACGGAGCAGTTGCCGTATATTGTGCTAAGGGCGGCGTGGAGCCTCAATCGGAAACGGTATGGCGTCAAGCGGACAGATATCATGTTCCTCGTATTGCGTTCGTAAATAAGATGGACTTAGACGGAGCTAATTTCTCCAGAGTCATCGATATGATGAGAGCAAGACTTAACGCCAACGCCGTGGCGATTCAATTGCCTATCGGAGCGGAAAAGAATTTCAGAGGTATTGTAGATCTCGTTGAAATGAAGGCATTGCTCTTTGACGAAGAGGGTGAAACTCAAACGAAGTATGCCGAATACGTTGATATTCCTGCGGATATTCTAGACGATGCGGAACTTCAAAGAGCGGAACTTATCGAAAAGGCTGCCGATTTTGACGATGACCTAATGGAGCAGTTCTTGATGGATGAGCCCATTTCCGTAGAAGCCTTAAAAAGAGCCATCCGAAAAGGCGTTGTGTCAAACAAACTCGTACCGGTATTATGCGGTTCCGCCTACAATAATAAGGGAATTGTAAAGCTAATAGATGCTGTATGCGATTATTTGCCTTCCCCCTTGGATATTGAGTACACGGAAGGCGTTGATCCGAAAAATACCAATAAAAAAATAAAGCGTATCCCGTCGGATAATGAGCCCTTCAGTGCACTGGTGTTTAAGATTTCCTGTGACCAATACGGAAAGCTTTGTTACACAAGAGTGTACAGCGGAGTTGTAAAAACCAATGACATGATTTACAATGCTAACAAGCAATGTAAGGATAGAGTCGGAAGAATTGTACGACTTCACGCAAATGAAAGGGTTGACGTCGACGAGCTACGTACCGGTGATATCGGTGCAATAATAGGATTAAAGGAGGCTGTTACAGGCAATACTGTATGCAACGGACAACATCCTATTATATACGGAGAAGTCAATCTTCCCGAGCCCGTTGTTCGTCAGGCAATAGAGCCACGTACAAAGGCTAGCCGAGATAAGATGGAAGCCGCTTTTCAAAGGCTTTCGGTGGAGGACCCGAGCTTCCGCACTTACGTGGACAGAGAAACGGGACAAACCATCATTGCCGGTATGGGAGAACTTCATCTGGAGATTTTGGTTGAAAGGCTAAGACGTGAATTCAAGGTCGAAGCGGCAATCGGAAAACCTCAGGTTAGTTATCGTGAGGCTTTGGCTCGTTCTGTCACGGTTACAGGACAGCAGATAAAGCAAACCGGGGGCAAAGGTCAATTCGGTGAAGTGACCGTTTTATTCGAGCCCCTTCCAAGTGGTTCGGGTGTTATATACGAGGATTCCGTTAGAAACGGAGATTTGACAAAAGAATTTATTAAAGCTGCGCAACGAGGCATCGAGGACGCGCGTCATGCGGGAAATTACGGTTATGAGGTCGTTGATTTCAAGGCAACGGTATTGACGGGGCAGATGCATGAGGTTGATAGCAGTGAAATGGCATTTAGTTTTGCGGGGTCTGACGCCTTCAAACAAGCAGTTGAAAATGTTAAGACCCAAGTACTAGAGCCAATAATGAAGGTAGAAATAATGACTCCCTCTCAATACCTTGGTGACATAAATAACAATATAAGTCAAAGAGGTGGCAAGATAAAGGGAACAGAGGCGGACGGTGATATTTATACAATACACGCCGAGATACCTTTGAGACAAATGTTCGGATATGCCGGTGATTTGAGAACCATTTCATCGGGACGAGGAACCTTTATGATGAGCTTCCTTAGATTCGATATTTTGCCTGAAGAAACGCGTCTAAAATTATTTTTCTACTAAATTGAGAAAAAACAGTTGCCTAAGCTAAGAAAAATTGTTAATATTGATATGTATTGAAAATAATACAAAAATAATATGCCCGTTTAATCAAAATAGGAGGATTACAAAATGGCAAAGGAAAAATTTGATAAAAGTAAGGTACACGTAAACGTCGGTACAATCGGCCACGTTGACCACGGCAAGACCACTTTGACCGCCGCTATTACCATGTACAGCGCGCATATCGGTAATGCAAAGGTTATGAAATATGACGAAATCGACAAGGCTCCCGAAGAGAAAGCCAGAGGTATAACAATCAATACCGCTCACGTTGAGTACCAAACCGCTAAGAGACACTACGCACACGTAGACTGTCCCGGACACGCTGACTATGTTAAGAACATGATCACCGGTGCTGCTCAAATGGACGGTGCTATCCTCGTAGTTGCTGCTACCGATGGTCCCATGCCTCAAACCAGAGAGCACATCCTTCTCGCAAGACAGGTTGGTGTTCCTTATATCATCGTATTCATGAACAAGTGCGACCAAGTTGACGACGAAGAGCTTCTCGAGCTTGTAGATATGGAAATCCGTGAGTTGTTAAGCGACTATGGTTTCCCCGGAGACGACACACCTATCATCAGAGGTTCTGCTTTGTTAGCAATGAACGCCGGTGCAGCCGGTGACTGGGATAACCCCGCTTGGGGACCTGTTCAAGAGCTTCTCGATACAATCGACAGCTATATTCCCGATCCTAAGAGAGAGAACGATAAGACCTTCCTTATGCCTGTAGAAGACGTATTCACCATCACTGGTCGTGGTACCGTTGCTACCGGTAGAGTAGAGCGTGGTATCGTTAAAATGGGCGACAAGGTAGAAATCGTTGGTATCCGTGCAGAGTCTCGTGAAACCACCGTTACCGGTGTTGAGATGTTCCGTAAGCTCCTCGACTATGCTGAGTCCGGAGATAACGTAGGTCTTCTCCTCCGTGGTATCGATCGTAAGGATATCGAGCGTGGACAAGTTATTGCTAAACCCGGCTCAATTCATCCTCACACCCACTTCACCTCTCAGGTTTACGTATTAACCAAGGATGAGGGCGGACGTCATACTCCTTTCTTCAACGGATATCGTCCCCAATTCTATTTCCGTACCACCGACGTTACAGGTACCATCACCCTTCCTAAGGGCGTAGAAATGGTTATGCCTGGTGATAACATCGATATGGAAATCAACCTCATTCAACCTATCGCTATCGAGCAAGGTTTGCGTTTCGCTATTCGTGAAGGCGGCAGAACCGTTGGTTCCGGCGTTGTTGCAAACGTTATCGAGTAATTATCACTCAAAAATCAAAAATAATGCCGCAGGATTTTTTCTTGCGGCTTTTATTTTAGTTAAGACATAAAAAATAATAAGATCCATTTTTTCGTGGATTTATAATCTCATGGAGTAATTATTAAATGAAATCTCGCTCTATTGCAAGAAATATTCAAAGAACCCAAGTAATCGAGGGTGTATTGAGGGGTAGTCGCAAAGGCTATGCCTTCCTTGTTCGTGGTGACGGAAAAGATGATCTGTTCATTCCGCCGGCTTTTTTGCATGGTGCACAGCATAAGGATAGAGTTGCTGTTAAAATAATAACGGGTGATAGAGCAGAGGTGGTTAGAATTCTTGAAAGAGGTTACTCTGAATTTTGCGGAACCCTTCATTTTGATAGGGGAACCCCTTATGTTGAGGCAGATGATCCAAACTATTATTCAATTGCCTACCTTGAATCGAAGCCTAGAGCCAAGGACGGTGATAAACTTTTTGTTAGGATTGTTGACTACGATAAGGGGCGTACGCCTATTGCACGTGTAATAAAGGTTTTGGGTAGCGATGAGGATAAAGAAACCGAGCTTTTGAGAATACTTTTTTCTCATGGTTTTTCCGATGTATACCCTAAGAGCGGCGAAAAGTGTGCCGATGCTTATATTCCGTATGTCTATGACGGAAAAAGACGTGACCTGCGTGATCTTTTTACCGTTACCATAGACGGTAAAGATGCGAAAGATTTTGACGATGCAATAAGTCTTGAGAAAACCTCTGACGGATATTCATTATATGTGCATATTGCCGATGTATCGGAATATGTCAAGGAAGGAGACAAAGTCGACAAGGCGGCTTACGACAGAGCTACAAGCGTATATTTTCCCGATAAAGCATATCCAATGCTTCCGAAAATTCTTTGTAACGATCTTTGCTCCCTAAGAGAGGGAGAGGATAGACCTACCATTACGGTGTTGATGCATTTTGACAATGAGGGTAATAAGCTATCTTGCGAAGTTTTTCTTTCTGTAATTAGGAGTAATCATCGCTTGACTTATGATTTTGTCCAAAGCTTGTTTGACGGAGAATGCGATGAAGAATATTCTTCTCTTTTATATGCTAATTCCTTGGCTAAGAAAATAGGAGAACAGAGACGTGCAAGGGGAAGTGTTGAGTTTTTATCTCGAGAGGGGCGTGTTAGGGTTTACGGCGAAGAGGCAATTCCCGAGGTCGTAAGTGCTACGGATAGTACCAATTTGATCGAAGAATTTATGATAGCTGCAAATGAATCGGTTGCCGAGATTTTGACAGATGCGGGATTTCCGTGTGTTTATCGTGTTCATGAGCTTCCCGATGAGTTTAAACTCAAACAATTATCATTGTTCGCAGCTTGTTTTATTTCCATGCCCGAGGGCAAGATACTGAAACCCGAGGAACTAAGCGAATTTATTTCGCAAATTCCCGATACCGAAGAGGGGGCATTGATAAACCGAGTTGCTATTAGAAGCATGAGAAAGGCAGTGTATTCTCCGGAAAATATAGGACACTATGGTTTGGCTAGCGATTGTTATTGTCATTTTACTTCTCCTATTCGTCGCTATCCCGATTTGATGGTTCATAGAATTGTAAAAAAGTATCTTGAAGGGTTTAAGCCGTCGGAATATACCGAAGAGAGCTGGGGATTGAAGTGGAAGAGCGAACATTGCTCTGAAATGGAAAGAGAAGCGGAACGTGCCGAGAGAGATGCCGATGATTTTTATAAGGCTTTATATATGAAAGACCATATAGGAGAAGAGTACGAGGGAATTATATCGGGAGTTACCGAGTACAATATCTATGTTACCCTTCCAAACGGAATAGAGGGTCAAGCACGTACCGATGATTTAGATTGTGCCTTCTATTTTGATGAGCTTCACTTTACTTTAGTTTCCGATCTTATTAATTTGAGGCTCGGGGATAAGGTTAAGATTAAGGTTGTCGATTCCGATTTGAAAACGCACCGAGTGAGCTTTGTATTGCTGATTTCAAACGGGGTAAAGAAAAACCCCTTGTTGAATGGTATGAAGGGAGCCATCGATTTGTCAAAGGGGAAACCTTCTTCAAAGTCGCACAAAGGACCGAATATGGCAAAAGGTAAACCGCAAAGAAAGGCGACAAAGAAAAAGTATAAAAGAAAACGCTGATCGAAACAGCCGAGGTTTACTTGAGTCGACATAAAGAAAACGGAAAAGGTTGTGTGTCACAATAGAGGTAACACCTATCAAAGAAACATAATCTAGATAAAGACGGATTTTTTTTTGAAAATGCCGTCTTTTTTTCTTGTCGGATTGCGTTTTTCGGGAGTGATCGATGTATGTGAAGAGAAAAAAACAAATTATTAAGAAAAATTAATATTAGATGTCAAGCAGTACGTTTGACTATTTTCGGGTATAGGGATATAATCTTACGTGCTTAGGGCAGAGTACCGCCTTGTAACGGATGATGCATAAGGTTTCCCTCCTCGGGTTAATTTATGCGGACTAGTTCGGACATCGGGCGCTAACTCAATGAGGCAAGTCGCGTTTACAAGCGAACGCATTATGGCTTGCCAAATTTAATGGGCGGTGTGAAACACCCGAGCGAGAATATATTTTCGAGTTAGAAACATGGAGGTTTTAACAATGGCAAATCAAACAATCAGAATCAAGTTGAAAGCTTATGATCACGAGCTTGTTGACAGCGTAGCTGCAAAAATCGTAGAAGTTGTTACCGCAAACGGTGCAAATATCAGCGGTCCTATCCCCCTTCCCACAGAGAAAGAGGTAGTTACCATTCTTCGTTGTCCCCACAAGTATAAGGATAGCCGTGAGCAATTTGAAATGAGAACTCACAAGCGTCTTATCGACATCTACAATCCTTCTGCAAAGGTAGTAAACAGCTTAATGCTCATCGACGTACCTGCAGGCGTAGATATCAAAATCAAGGTGTGATTATAAGTACTAAATAATATAAGTAAATTATTTCAAAAATATATTGGAGGTGAACTTTATCAATGAATAAAGCAATCGTCGGAAGAAAATTAGGAATGAGTCAAGTCTTTACGCAAGACGGCATGGTAGTTCCCGTAACCGTTGTAGAAGCGGGTCCCTGTCCTATCGTGCAAGTTAAGACCGTAGAGAATGATGGCTACAAAGCTGTTAAGGTAGCTTTCCAACCTGCAGTTAAGAGAAACAACTCCAAGAATGCTCAAACAAAGGGCGTTAGAGAGTATAAGGGTGTTGGTAAGCCGGAAGAAGGTCAATACAAGAAAGCCGGTATCGCTCCCATGCGTTATATGCGCGAGTTTAAAATCGATAGCCTTATCGAGAACGGTGCAGAAGTAGCTTGCGAGGTTGGCAAGGTTATCACAACCGACTGCTTCGCAGTAGGCGACAAGGTTGACGTAACCGGAACCACCAGAGGTAGAGGTTACACCGGTGTTATCCAAAGATGGAATGCACAAAGAGTCGGTCCTATGACCCACGGTACCGGTCCTATCCACAGATCCGTTGGTTCAATGGCTGCAAACTCAGATCCTTCCAGAGTTTTCAAAAACAAGAAAATGGCAGGTCAATACGGTAATGAAAGAGTTACTGTTCAAAACTTAACAGTCGTAAAGATTGACAAAGAAAGAAACCTGTTATTGATCAAAGGCGCTATCCCCGGTCCTAAGGGCGGTCTAGTAATCGTCAAAAGTACTGTAAAGTAGGAGGTTGAGCTATGTTAGTTAAAGTATACGATAAGCAAGCACAAGAAGTTAATCAAGTAGAAGTAAGTGAAAACGTATTTGGCGTTGAATTCAAGGAATCCTTGATTCACCAAGTAGTAGTTGCACAGCTTGCAAATAAAAGACAAGGAACCAAGTCCGCTCTTACTCGTACAGAGGTTTCCGGTGGCGGTAAAAAGCCTTGGAGACAAAAAGGCACAGGTAATGCTCGTCAAGGAAGTACAAGAGCTCCTCAATGGATTCACGGCGGCGTAGTATTCGCTCCGAAGCCTCGTGACTTCTCTCAAAAAGTTAACAAGGCAATGAACAGAGGTGCAATCCTTAGTGCACTTTCCGAGAAGGTAAGAGATGATGAGTTCAAGGTAGTAGATACCTTCGAGCTTCAAGAGAACAAGACAAAACATTTTGCAAAGGTTGTAAAAGCCTTCGGCTTCAAAAAGACCTTAGTAGTAGTTGACGATGATGATCAAAACACTTACGTAGTTGCACGCAACATCAAAAACGTAGATATCATCAATGTAAACGAACTCAATGTTTACGATCTCGTTTCACACGTAGGATGTCTTTGCTCCGAGAAAGCAGTAAAGGCAATTAACGCTAAGTACAGCGAGGAGGAATAAGATGAATAATCACGATATTATTATGCGTCCCGTACTTTCAGAGAAAAGCTTTGACGGAATCCAGGACAAGAAATACACCTTTATTGTTCATCCCGATGCAAATAAGGTTCAAATAAAAAAGGCTGTAGAAGAGGTTTTCGGAGTAACAGTAGCAAAGGTTAACACCGTAAACGTACTCGGTAAGCTTAAAAGACGCGGTAGAACCGAAGGTCGCAGACCAAGCTACAAGAAGGCAATTGTTCAACTAACATACGATAGCAAGGCAATTGAGTTCTTCGACAGCTTGACCTAAGAGGAGGTAGCACAATGGCAATTAAGAAATATAAGCCCACAACCGCTGCTCGCAGATTTATGTCTGTATCGGCGTTTGACGAAATTACCAAGAAGACACCTGAAAGATCGCTCCTCGAATCCAAAAATCACAGCGGCGGTCGTAACGTAACCGGTAGAATTACCGTAAGACACATCGGTGGCGGTAATAGACAAAAATATAGAAAGATAGACTTCTTAAGAAACAAAGACGGTATCCCTGCAAAGGTAGTTGGAATCGAATACGATCCTAACCGTACAGCAAACATTGCTCTCCTTTGCTATGCCGACGGCGAAAAGAGATACATCATTGCTCCTGTAGGACTCACAGCAGGTGACACCGTAGAGAGCGGCCCCGAGGCAGATATCAAAGTAGGTAACAACCTTCCTTTACAAAACATCCCCATCGGTACAATGATTCACAACATTGAGTTGAATCCCGGCAGAGGCGGAATAATTGCTCGTTCTGCAGGTAATGCGGCTCAATTGATGGCTAAGGAAGCCAAAGGCGCAATCGTAAGAATGCCTAGCGGTGAAATGAGATACATCTCCCTCCGTTGCCGTGCAACAATCGGACAAGTAGGTAACGTAGACAGTGAAATCGTATCTATCGGTAAAGCAGGTCGTAAGAGACACATGGGCGTACGTCCCACAGTTCGTGGTGTTGTAATGAACCCTTGCGATCACCCTCACGGCGGTGGCGAAGGCAAATCCCCTATCGGTATGCCTACACCTGTTACTCCTTGGGGTAAGCCCGCTTTAGGATATAAGACCCGTAAGAAGAAGGCATCTGACAAGATGATAATTAAGCGTGTCAACTAGGAGGCAGAAAGATGAGTAGATCAATTAAGAAAGGACCGTATGTTGAACAAAGATTATTCGATAGAATCGTTGCAATGAACGAAGGTAAGACTGAGAAAAAGGCTATCAAGACCTGGTCACGTAGCTCTACAATCTTCCCCGAGTTTATCGGACACACAATCGCAGTACACAACGGTAAGAAACATATACCCGTATACATTACAGAAGATATGATCGGTTGCAAGCTCGGTGAGTTTGCTCCCACAAGAACCTTTAACGGACATGCGGGCTCCGCTAAGTCCGGCAAATAAGGAGGCAATAAATGGCTAAAAGAATGAAAGAAAAAGCTGCAGCTCGTCAAGAAAATGCTGACAGACGCCCAAGAGCTATTGCAAGATACATCAGAATCTCCCCCTTCAAAGTAAGACAGGTTTTGGATGTAATCCGTGGAAAAGATTATCTCGAGGCTGTTGCAGTACTTAAGCATACCAACAAGTCATCAAGCGACGTATTGATTAAGTTACTTAATTCCGCTGCCGCAAACGCAGAAAACAATCTCGGATTGAACGTTAACGATTTATATGTAGCAGAGTGCTTTGCAGACCAAGGTCCTACGCTCAAGCGTATCAGACCCGTATCAAAAGGTCGTGCTCATCGCATTTTGAAGCGTACAAGTCACATCACGGTTATCCTTGATCAAAAGGCAGTGTAGGAGGTAGACTATGGGACAAAAAGTTAATCCTAACGGTTTAAGAATTGGCGTAAACAAAGAGTGGCAATCCTCCTGGATTGCAGGAAAGAAGAACTTCGGTGAGTACCTCATTGAGGATTACAAGATCAGAAGGTTTATAAAAGAAGTATATAAGCCTGCTCCTCTCACCCCCGTATCAGAGGGACAAGAAGGCGAAGCTCGTCCTACAAGAAGACTTGACGACAAGCCTGCTATCAGCAAGATATGCATCGATCGTTGCAATCAATATATCAAGGTTAAGGTTCATACAGGTCGTCCCGGTTTGTTAATCGGAACAGGCGGACAAGGAACAGAGATTATTCGTAAGAACGTTATGAGTATCTGCAAAGAGTGTGGTCATAACTATCCCAACTGTTATGTTGAGTTTATTGCTATCAAATCCGCAGCTAGCGATGCAACCTTGGTTGCAGAGCGTGTAGCTCAGGACCTCGAGAAGAGAGTTTCCTTCCGTCGTGCTATAAAGCTTGCTATAAAGAATGCTCAAACAGCTGGTGCAAAGGGTATTAAGATTATGGTTTCCGGTCGTTTAGACGGTGCTGAAATCGCTCGTTGTGAGCAATATCACGAGGGTAGCATACCTCTTCAAACCATCAGAGCAGACATCGATTACGGTTTTGCAGAGGCAAATACCACTTACGGTAAGATCGGCGTTAAGGCATGGATTTACCACGGTGAAGTTTTCGCGGCTAAAAAGTCCGAGAAAAAAGGAGGCAATGAATAATTATGTTAATGCCTAAGAGAGTTAAGAGAAGACGTGTTGCTCGTGGTAGAATGAAGGGCAATGCAAATAAAGGTAACAAGATTGCTTACGGTCAAATCGGTTTAGTTGCAACCGAGTGCGGTTGGATTACCAGTAACCAAATCGAGGCAGCCCGTGTAGCTTTGGCAAAGTTTACAAAGCGTGGTGGTCAAATCTGGATTGATATCTTCCCTCACAAGCCTATAACCAAGAAGCCCGCTGAGACTCGTATGGGTAGTGGTAAAGGTTCTGTAGAGTACTGGGTAGCAGTAGTAAAGCCCGGCAGAGTACTCTTTGAGATCGGTGGAATCGATTTAGCAGATGCAAGACAAGCTTTGAAACTTGCATCCTACAAGCTCCCTGTCAAGACTAAGATCAAGACAAGAGAGGAATTAGAAGCCGCAAATGCAGCGGTTAATAATGAAGAAGGCGGTGAGAACTAATGAAAGCGTCAAATTATTCGAAAATGAGTACGGCAGATTTGCAAGTAGAACTCAGCAAGCTTAAGAATCAATTGTTCAACTTGCGTTTCCAATTAGCAGCCGGACAGCAAACAAATAACCAATCGCTTCAAGCGTGCAAAAGAGATATTGCTCGTGTTAAAACCATCATTCGTCAGCGTGAATTAAACATTGCTAGCGAACCTAATACCGCAAAGAAGAACGCTAAGTAGGAGGCATAGGTATGTTAGAAAGAAATCTTAGAAAAACCAGAGTAGGTATCGTAGTCAGCGATAAGATGGATAAGACCGTGGTCGTTGCTGTCGAAGTTAGATACAAGCATCCTCTTTACAAGAAGACGGTTACCGAAACCCGTAAATACA
Source organism: uncultured Christensenellaceae bacterium (assembly GCA_964561145.1). GTDB lineage: Bacteria > Bacillota > Clostridia > Christensenellales > CAG-1252 > RUG14300. The sequence goes on along the minus strand of CAZLNZ010000018.1, from coordinate 22,202 downwards.
AAGTACATGACGAGAACAACGACGCTCATGTAGGCGACCAAGTAGAGATTCAAGAGACCAGAAAGCTCGCTAAGACAAAGAACTGGCGTCTTGTAACGATTCTCGAAAGAGCTAAGTAAGGAGATAAGTTATGATTCAACCACAATCACGTTTAATAGCAGCCGACAATACCGGTGCAAAAGTTATTCAATGTATAAAAGTAATGGGCGGATCTTTCCGTAAATTCGGAAACATCGGTGACGTTATCGTTGCCAGTGTTAAGACCGCTACCCCCGGCGGAACCGTAAAGAAAGGCGACGTCGTAAAAGCAGTTATCGTGCGTACAACCAAGGGCGTAGGTAGACCAGACGGTTCTCATATCCGTTTTGATGACAATGCCGCCGTTATCATCGATGCACAAAAAATGCCTCGTGGTACCCGTATCTTTGGACCGATCGCACGTGAACTCAGAGATAAAGATTATATGAAGATAATCTCTCTCGCACCAGAAGTGCTTTAAGGAGGCAAACAATGGAAATCAAAAAAGGAGATGCAGTAAAAATTATTGCCGGAAGTGATAAAGGCAGTACAGGAACTGTTCTTGCGGTGTCCCGCGCAACCAACAAGATCGTTGTAGAAGGCGTTAACATCGTCAACAAGCACCAACGTGCTCGTAAGGCCGATGAGAAGAGTGGTATCGTTTCCGAGCCCGCTCCCTTCGACGCAAGCAACGCTATGGTAATTTGTCCCGTTTGTTTGAAGGCTACCCGTATTTCCCACCAAGGAAGCGGAAAAGAAAAGGCTCGTTATTGCAAACAATGCGGAGCTAAGATCGACGGTGTTCAAAATGCTAAGAAAACCGTTAAGAAAACAAGAAAAACAGCCGCTAAGAAAAAGGCGGATGATGTTGAGTCTAACGACTAATTCGGAGGTGTATTATGGCAGATAAGAAAGTTGATAAGAAGCAACAAGCTTCCGGCAAAAAGGCTACAGCTAGTATCGCTAAGGCTTCCGATGATCGTGTATACAGACTAAAGGATTATTACAAGACCGTGGTAGTTCCCGAATTAACAAAGAAATTCGGTTACAAGAATCCTATGATGGTTCCCAAACTCGAGAAGATCGTTCTTAACATGGGTTTAGGTGACGTTAAGGATAACGCAAAGAGCTTCCAACTCGCAGTTGAGGAATTAACTCAAATCAGCGGTCAAAAGCCTATTGTTACCAAGGCAAGCAAGTCCGTAGCAAACTTCAAAATCAGAGAAGGTATGAACGTTGGCGTTAAGGTTACCCTTCGTGGTGCAAGAATGTACGACTTTCTCGATAAGTTGATTAGCATCGTTCTTCCTCGCGTTAGAGACTTTAAGGGCGTAAGCACTAAGTCCTTCGACGGCAGAGGTAACTATGCAATGGGTGTTAAAGAGCAGCTCATATTCCCCGAAATTACTTACGATCAAATCGAAAGAACAAGAGGTATGGACATCTGTATCGTTACCACCGCTAATACCGACGAAGAAGCTAGAGAGCTTTTGAGCTTACTCGGCGTTCCCTTCGCTCGCAACTAGGAGGTTTAAGTTATGGCTAAAACATCGTTGAAGAATAAGCAACAAAGAGCACCCAAGTTCTCTACAAGAGCCTACACTCGTTGCACTGTTTGTGGCAGACCCCATGCAGTTCTCAGAAAGTACGGCATCTGCAGAATTTGTTTTAGAGAGTTGGCTTACAAGGGTCAAATCCCCGGTGTAAAGAAATCAAGTTGGTAATTAAGGAGGCAGAATATGGTAGTTAATGATCCAGTAGCGGATATGCTTACAAGAATCAGAAATGCTCTCACCGCAAGACATGAAACCGTTGATATTCCCAGAAGCAAGGTTAAAATTGCTATTGCTGAGATACTTAAAGAAGAAGGCTATATCAAGGACTTCGAGCTTCAAGGAAACGAGGATTACAGCGGTAACATTCACGTTACGCTCAAATATGCACAAGGCGGCGAAAAAGTTATCAGCGGCTTAAAGAGAGTTAGTAAACCCGGTTTGAGAATATATGCAAGCTGTGATGAGCTCCCCAGAGTTTTAAACGGCTTAGGCATTGCTATTATTTCCACAAACAAGGGAATAATGACAGATAAAAAAGCTCGCGGCTTAAAGGTTGGCGGCGAGGTTATGGCTTATATTTGGTAAGGAGGCAATAGAATATGTCAAGAATAGGCAGATTACCGGTTGCTATCCCCGCCGGTGTAACAGTAACATTAGAGGGATCTAAGGTAACGGTTAAAGGTCAACTCGGCACATTAACCAGAACTTTCGATTCCAGAATCAATATCGCGTTGGACGATAATCACGTAGTTGTTACTCGTCCCAACGACACAAAGGTAGTTAAGGCTCTTCACGGCTTGACCCGTGTTTTGATTGCCAATATGATTCACGGCGTAGACAAGGGATACCAAAAGGACCTCGTTGTAAACGGCGTTGCATATAAGGTAGTTCAAAACGGCAAAAACCTCACCTTCTACGTTGGTTATTCTCACCCCGTAGAAATCGTAGCTCCCGAAGGAATTACCCTTACCGCAACATCTCAAACAGAGTGCAGCGTTAAAGGTATCGACAAGGAGCTTGTAGGACAAGTTGCGGCTGATATAAAGGCTATCAGAATTCCCGATCCTTATCATCTTTACGGAATTCGTTATAAGGACGAAGTTCTCGTTAAGAAGGAAGGAAAGACTGCGGGTAAATAAGGAGATTAGGATATGATTAGTAAAATCGATAAAAATGCCGTAAGAGTTAAAAGGCATAAGAGAATAAGAAAAGCTATTTCCGGTAGCGAGTCCAAGCCTCGTCTCAACGTTTATCGTAGCGAGAAGCACATCTACGCTCAAATTATCGTAGACGCAGAGAGAGTTAACAAGGGCGTTATGACTGCTCAAAAGGTTCTTTGTGCAGCTAGCACCGTAGAGCCCGAAATCGCCGCTCAAATTAAGGATTTGAATAAAACCGAAGCTGCAAAGGTAGTTGGTCTTGCAATTGCTAAGAAGGCTAAGGCTTTAAATATAGAATCTGTTGTATTTGATCGTGGTGGCTATCTCTATACAGGTCGTGTTGCTGCTTTAGCAGACGGCGCAAGAGAGGGCGGTCTTACAATCTAAACGGAGGATATGACAATGGCTAAACCTGAAAATAGAAGAAACGACAGAGCAAGAGATAAGAGAGAAGGCGACGAGTTAACAAAGGTCACCATTTCTATGAACCGTGTAACAAAGGTTGTTAAGGGCGGTAGAAATATGCGTCAAGCAGCTTTGGTTGCAGTGGGCGACAAGAACGGCAGAATCGGCGTTGGTCAAGGTAAGGCTACAGAAGCCACCGAGGCTATCAACAAAGCTGAAACCGCTGCAAAACGTGCAATGTTCACAGTTCCAATGGTAGGACATACAATTCCTCACGAAATCATCGGAGAGTTTGGTAGCGGTAGAGTATTGATGATGCCCGCTGCCCCCGGTACCGGTGTTATCGCCGGTGGTCCTGCTCGTATCATTTTAGAGCTTGCAGGAATCCAAGATATTCGTACCAAGTCCTTAGGATCCAACAATCCTATCAACAACGCTCGTGCGACCATCGACGGTTTGATGAGACTCCGCACAAAGGAAAAGATTGCTGCACTTCGCGGCAAAACCCCTGCAGAGGTATCCAGACTCGTTGATAAGCCCGCTGAGGTTAAAGAGGAAGCTCCTGTAGCTCCCGTAGAAGAGTAAGGAGGCGAACTATGGCTAAAATTAAAATTACCTTGGTAAAGAGTACCATCGGCTCTTTGAAAAAACATAAGAAAAACGTTGAAGCTTTAGGTCTTACAAAGCCCGGTAGCAGCACTATCCAAGAGGATACTCCTGCTGTTCGCGGAAAGATCAAGGCAGCTGAGCATTTGCTCAAGGTTGAGAACGTTGACTAGGAGGTTAAAGATGAGAATAGATACTTTACAACCCGAAATCAATGAGAAGAAATCGGTTAAGAGACTTGGTAGAGGTATTGGTTCCGGTCACGGAAAGACCTCTACAAAAGGTCATAAAGGTCAATGGGCAAGATCGGGCGGCGGTGTACGTCCCGGTTTCGAAGGCGGTCAAATGCCTCTTACCCGTAAAATCCCTAAGAGAGGTTTTACAAACATTTTCAAGAAAGAGTATACCATTATTAACGTAGGCAAGCTTAATTCTATGTTTAACGACGGTGATGTTGTAGACGCTGCTGCAATCGTAGAAAAGGGCTTTGTTTCAAAGGTTGCTTCTTACGGTTTGAAAGTTTTAGGTGGCGGTGAGTTATCTAAAAAATTAACCGTTAAGGCTAACCGCTTCAGTGCTAGCGCAAAGGCTGCTATCGAAGCTGTTGGCGGAACTGTAGAAGAGGTGAAATAAAATGTTTAGAAATCTGGTAGACGCCTTCGCCGTGAAGGGAATTAGAAAAAAATTACTATGGACGTTGCTTATCCTCGTTATTTATAGACTAGGCTGTTTCATTCCGGTACCCGGTTTGGATCCTAGCGAAATGGGTGCTCTTGCAACAAACGACTTCTTTAGTGTTCTCTCGACAATTACAGGCGGCTCTCTTCAGAACGGAACCTTGTTTGCATTAGGTATTGTACCTATTATTAATGCGTACATTATCATGCAACTACTCACTTTGATAATCAAACCCCTTGAGGAGTTATCGAAGAGAGGAGAAGAGGGCAGACAAAAAATAACCCAGATTACAAGATACGTAGCTATACTTCTCGCAATCATCCAAGGCATCGGTATCGTTATCAGTTGGAATAATTCAGGATCTATCATTCCTATTTTCCAAACTGTAGCAGGTGCTGAAACCAACAAGGTAGCCCTTGCCTTCACAATGATTATGATAATCATATTCCTCACCGCAGGTAGCTGTTTGGTAATGTGGCTAAGCGACAGAATTACCGAAACAGGAATCGGAAACGGTTCATCGTTGATAATCTTCGTAGGAATTCTTTCGGGATTCTTTACCGGATTAATCGATGAATTTGCAATTATCTCCGGTGATGCTACACAGGTTTGGAGGTTACTCCTTTACTTGGTAGTAGTATTGATTGTATTCCTCTTTATCGTATTTATCGATATGAGCGAACGCAGAATTGAAGTAAGATACGGCAACAAGCAAAGAGGAAATAAGAGCTATAGTGTGAACAACAGCGTTATTCCTATGAAGATAAACGCAGGCGGAGTTATGCCTATCATTTTCGCAAGCTCCTTCTTAATGTTCCCCCAATTAATCGCAAGCTTCTGGCCTAATAGTTCCTTCTATATTTGGTGGCAAACCTATCTCGGAGTAGGTTCTTGGGCTTATGCTGTGGTTATGGCATTATTGATACTCTTCTTCTCCTTCTTCTATTCCAAGATTCAATTTGACCCTGTTGATATTTCCAAGCGTATTCAGGAAAACGACGGTGTTATTCAAGGCGTTCGTCCCGGTAGACCTACCGCTGAATTCCTTGACAGCGTTAACAAGCGTATAACTTTGTTCGGAGCTATCTTCCTTGCATTCTTATCCCTTGTTCCCAGCTTAGTATTCGCAGCTATCCTCGGTGACGGTTCCAATTCATTGGTCAATGCGTTCTCCGCAACAGGTATGTTGATCGTAGTAAGCTGTGCATTGGAGTTCAACAGATCCTTAGAGGCTCAACTCGCTATGAAGAACCTCAAAGGAAGAGGAATTCTATAATAATGAAGTTGGTATTTCTTGGAGCCCCCGGTTCGGGCAAAGGAACACATGCAAGCCGATTAAAGGTTGACTTAAATGTTCCGCATATTTCCACAGGAGATATCTTCCGTGCAAATATTAAAGGAGAAACACCACTCGGAATAAAAGCAAAAAGCTTTATAGACAACGGACAGCTTGTTCCTGACGAGTTAACGATAGAGCTTGTTCGGGACAGATTATCCTCTGATGATTGTCGAAACGGATTTATCCTAGACGGATTTCCACGTACTATAGCACAAGCGGAAGCCTTAAAAGGCTTCTCCGCTCTCGATGCAGTAGTTAACTTCGTTCTCGACAGCAATACAATCGTTGAAAGGATTTCAAAGAGAAGGATGTGCGTTTGCGGAGAAACCTATAATTTGGCTTTACTAAACGGTTCAAACGTTTGTGCCAAATGCGGAAAGGAACTTTACCAACGTGCAGACGACAAAGAGGAAACCGTTAGAAAGCGTTTAGAGGTTTATGAAAGAGAAACCGCTCCACTAATAGATTATTATCGTGAAAGTGGTTTGATTCGTGACCTTAATTGCAACGGTAAGACGATTGACGAAGTATACGAGAATTTAAAAGCGATTCTCAAAAGTATATGATATACATAAAGACGGACAAAGAAATTCAGATGATGAGAGAAGCCAATCTCATAGTTCGTGATTTGCTTCTTTATTTAGAAGAAAAGGTACGTCCCGGCGTAACTACGAAGGAGCTAGACAGACTTGCGCATAAGTTCATAACAGACAGAGGTGCAACCCCCTCCTTCCTTGGTTACAACGGATTCCCCGCATCTATATGTACCTCTGTTGACGACGTAGTCGTTCATGGTATCCCCTCCGATAAACAGGTATTGGAAGAAGGACAGATTATAGGAATAGATGTCGGTGCTTGCATTCACGGATTTCACGGAGATGCTGCAAGAACCTTTGCGGTGGGAAAGATATCCCCCGAAAAGGAAAGACTTATCAAGATAACCAGAGAGTGCTTCTTCAAAGGAGTCAACGTGGTTAAAGACGGAGTTAGACTTGGAGATTTATCAAGCACGATTCAAAACCACGCAGAGTCAAACGGTTATTCGGTAGTCAGAGAACTTGTCGGCCACGGGATTGGTAGAAAAATGCATGAGGATCCCTCTGTTCCAAATTATGGTGCTCAAGGTCACGGCGTGCGTCTGAAAAAAAATATGACCATTGCCGTAGAGCCGATGATTAATATGGGAAAAAGGGACGTATATCAAGAGGACGACGGCTGGACGATTCGTACCTATGACGGAAAGCCCAGTGCACATTACGAGAATACGATTCTGATAACCGATTCGGGTATTGAAATACTGACACTTTAGTAATATGGAAATAGGAAGCGTAGTATATTCGAAGCAAGGACACGAAAAGGGCAGAGCTTATATCGTAGTCGGACATAGTGAAAATGGTAACGCTTTGGTTTGCGACGGACGCTATCGTAAGATAGATAATCCTAAAGAGAAAAATCCAAAGCATCTGAAATTCAAAGGCGAGATCGAGAGCGATGTACTTAATCTTTTAAAGGAAGGAAAGCTTCAAGACTCAAATTTGATTTGTATGTTGAAAAAGTATATTAACTAGGAGGGATCTCGTGTCAAAGCAAGACGTTATCGAGTTAACGGGTAAAATAATTGAAATCTTACCCTATCAAAATTACAGAGTACAGCTAGAACCTAGCAATCAAATTATTCTTGCCTATCCTTCGGGAAAGATGAGAATGAAGAGTATAAGAATCATCGAGGGCGACACCGTAAAGGTCGAGCTCAGCCCATACGATTTAACAAAAGGCAGAATCGTTTGGAGAGATAAAAACTAGTCGGAGGTAAAATATGAAAGTAAGACCGTCAGTTAAACCTATGTGCGGAAACTGTAAAATAATCAGAAGACACGGAACCGTAATGGTTATTTGTAGCAAATATAAAAATCATAAACAAAAACAAGGTTAATTTTGTTGCTTTATTGGTAAAAGAGTGATAAAATCTATTTTGAGTCTTTTGTAATTCAAACTGCTTGCAAGAGCGGCTGGACAATTGTTTTCCACCAATTGTCCTCTTGTTGTGTAGTTGGTTATATATAGATAGTAACAAAAAACAATTATCAAAAACACTAACTAAGGAGTTATCGGAGGTAAATTAATGGCTCGTATATCTGGTGTAGACTTGCCGAGAGAGAAAAGAATAGAGATTGGTTTAACCTATATCTATGGCATCGGCAGAACAACTGCAGACAAAATACTGGAAATAACAGGCATCAATCCCGACATCAGAGTTAAGGATCTGAGTGAGAGTGATGTATCAAAATTACGTGACTATATCGAAAATAACCTCGTAATCGAGGGTGACCTTAGACGTCAAGTAGATATGGACATCAAACGTTTAAAGGAAATCGGCTGTTACCGTGGCGTAAGACATCGTAAGGGTCTCCCCGTTCGCGGTCAATCTTCAAAACGCAATGCTCGTACAAGAAAGGGTAAGCGTCATGCCGTATCTCGCGGAAAGAAGGAGGGCAAATAATCTATGGCAGCTAGAAAATCAACAAAACGTAAAGAGAAAATCCGTGTTGAGAAAGGACAATGTCATATTCAATGTTCTTACAACAACACCATAGTAACTTTTACCGACATGCAAGGTAATGCAATTTCTTGGTGCAGTGCCGGAAAGCTTCAATTCAGAGGCGGTAAGAAGAGCACTCCCTATGCAGCACAACTTGTAGCAGAAACCGCTGCAGACGTTGCAAGAGATTGTGGTATGAAGTACGTTGAAGTATACGTTAAGGGACCCGGTCAAGGTAGAGAAAGTGCTATCAGAGCTTTAGGTAATATGGATATGATAGTAACCTTAATCAAGGACGTTTCTCCTATTCCTCACAACGGATGCCGTCCTCCCAAGCGTAGAAGACTGTAAAATGGAGGTAAAATAATATGGCTAAATATACAGGACCTAGTTGCCGTCTCTGCCGTCGTGAAGGCGAGAAGTTATATTTAAAGGGCAACAGATGTTATAATATCAATAAAGACGGTGAAGCTGCTCGTCTCTGCCCCTTCGATAAAGTGGGTGCCGACAAGAAACCCTTGCCTCCGGGACCTATCAGAACAGGAAGAAAGAAGACCAGCGACTATTCCGCTCAACTTCGTGAGAAGCAAAAAACAAAGAGAATTTACGGCTTACTTGAGAATCAATTCTATTCTTACTATGAGAAAGCAGAAAAGATGAAGGGTGTAACCGGTGCTAACATGCTCATCCTCATTGAGAGAAGACTTGATAACATCGTATACCGTATGGGTATTGCTGATTCTCGTGCTCAAGCCAGACAGCTTGTTTGCCATGGTCATATCGTTGTAAACGGTAAAAAGGTTGATATTCCTTCTTATCTTTGCAAAGCCGGCGATGAAATCGCAGTAAAAGCAGAGAAGCAAGGAAACAAGTTCTTCACCGCAATGAAGGATTCCGCCGTTAAGGGTACCGTTGCAGCATGGTTATCATTTGACCGTGAAGCACTCAAGGGCTCTGTTTTAAGACTCCCCGAGAGAGAAGATATTGACAGCAGAATAAAGGAGCATATGATCGTAGAGTTGTACTCCAAGTAATTCTGATTAGGAGGTTGTAATAATGATAGAAATAAAGCGTCCCCAGATAATTACCGAAGAAAGTGAAGACGGTAGCCAAGCTAGATTCGTCATCGAGCCCTTAGAAAAGGGCTTGGGTACAACCCTTGGCAATGCATTGAGAAGGATGCTACTGTCCGCCCTTCCCGGAGTTGCTGCCGTTGGCATCAAGATCAGAGGTGTTCAACATGAGTTCAGCACAATCCCCGGCGTTGTAGAAGACGTTGTTGAGATTATCCTCAACATAAAGAAAATAGCCTTTAAAGCAATCGGAACTATCGACAACGAAAATAAACCTATAGTTCGCATCACAAGAAATGTTCCCGGCGTTGTTCGTGCAAGTGATATCGACTGTGGTTTAGACGTAGAGGTTATGAACCCCGATCTATATATCTGTACACTTGATGAAGGTGCGGATTTGGATATGGAGTTGTATATCGGTGAGGGCAGAGGTTACGTTCCTGCTATCAAGAACAAAGATCCCAAACAACCCATCGGATATATTCCTATTGACAGTATATTTACTCCCGTAGTTTCAACCAGCTATGCGGTAGAGGATACCCGTGTTGGTCAAAGCATAGACTATGACAAGCTTACCGTTGAACTCAAAACCAACGGAACGACCTCTGCAAAGGACACCATTTCTTTGGCTGCTAAAATCTTAGAGGACCATGCTAAGCTCGTTGTAGATTTATCCGGAAGCATTGGAGAGTTTAACGTGCTCGTAAATCAAGAAGAGAACAAGCAACAAAAGGTTTTAGAAATGACAATCGAAGATCTTGACCTTTCTGTAAGAAGTTACAACTGCTTGAAGAGAGCTGGTATTCACACTGTTGAAGATTTGACTAAAAAATCCGATGAGGATATGCTTAAAGTTCGCAACTTGGGCAAGAAGTCACTCGATGAGGTTATCAAGAAGCTCGAGGACTTAGGTTTAAGCTTGCGCAATAACGACGAATAATTAGGAGGCATTAGCAAAATGGCTAGAAAATTAGGTAGACCCACAGACCAAAGAATGGCTATGCTTAAAAGCCAAGCTACCGATCTGTTGTGGTACGGAAAGATAGAAACCACAGTTACAAGAGGTAAAGATGTAGCTCGTATCGTAGACAAGCTATTAACCCTTGCAATCAATACTTATGAAGATACCGTTAAGGTTAAAAAATCTCGCAAGAACGACAAAGGCGAGGTTGAAGAGTTCGAGTTTGTAAATGATGGCGTTAAAAAACTCAACGCTAGAAGAAAACTTATGGCTAACCTTTATGATGTTCAAGAGAGAAAGGAAAACGGCGAAAGCAAGAGCAAGTATGCTAACCGTATCCGTGATATAAAGCATCCTCTCATTGAGAAAATCTTCAACGTATATGCACCCAAGTATGCAACCCGTAATCAACAAAACGGAATCGGCGGCGGTTATACTCGCTTAATTAAGCTTGGCAAGAGAACCGGTGACGATGCAGAAATGGTTATCTTAGAGTTAGTTTAATAATAATTAATCAAAAAGCTTCGTTTAACAATATTAAGCGAAGCTTTTTATTTTGGTCAATAGTCTTGATTTTTTGCCGAAAATACGACACATTATTCTATAATATCAAATAATACCTTCTTTTTACCATTTATATAGTGGAAACTATTGCGGCTTAAATGTCTGTTGACTTTTTACATAAAATATTGTATTATTAGTGTATAATATTGCATTTATTTTTAATGCAAAATAAAATGGAGGACAATAATAATGAAGAAATCATTGATATTTGTTATCACTATTGTTTTGATAATGTCACTATGTGTTTCTTTCGTTGCTTGTGATAACACAAAAAATCCCGGTGGGGATCCTGAGGATCCTGTTAATCCGGTTGATCCCGTCGATCCCGTAATACCGACGGAAAAGGAACTGACAGAGTCTGACATTATTGCTCAAAATTTGATTGTTGCTTATGCCAATGCTTGGCTTGTTAATAACTATAATGGCGACAGTCTTGATATCACTTCGTTAAGTGCTGCACTTAATGGAATTAAGGATAGTGGATTAATTTCCGCTATAAAACTTAATAAGGTTGATGCTGCAACTCAATCCTTTAAGCTTGAAATTAGTTTTAAGGATAGTGGTGTAAAAAATAGCATTGATATTAAGTTGCCCGTTGCAGATCGAGGTGTTCATGCAGGCGTCGAAGTTTTGGATTCAAGTAAACTCTCAAATGCCGATAAGGTAATCGGAAAGGTTGTTACCGCTGCTTTGAAGAATGTTGGAAATGCACTTAAAGAAGCACAAGGATCCTTCTCAGAAGACGGAGACGGCTTTGGATTTTCCGGAAAGGCTTATTTCCAATTCAACTATGGTGATTTGACGGACGGTCTTGTCGATGCCGCTTTAGCAGTTCGTGGCAATATTGCTCCCGAAGCAAAAGATACCTTCGCAGCTTTGGAAATCCTTATTTCCGATGAGGTTATTGCTGGACTTTATTATGACGGAAATGATGCACAAGAGGATACAAAGATATACTTGTATATCAATTATGGTAGCTATAACCAAAAACTCTATATCAATAATGCGGACATCAATGCTATTGTAAACGGTTTTTTGGGTAATAATGTAGCACAAGCCGGTGATGCCGTTGATACAACCCCTTGGTATGAAAGAGAGTTTGCTTCTCTTACCGAGTTATTAGGTACTATAGAGGGTGCTTCTTCTGTTGCCGGTATTATTTCTCCTATCATTTCTACTGTTGTCGGTGCTTATGAAGAAAAGTTGGATGACGGTGTTCATTATCAATTGGTAATAGACCTCGATGACCTCTTGAATTCTTTAATTACTTCACTTAGCACTGTTCTTAGTCAACTTGATTTGAGTGCACTTCCTGCTCCTCTTAATCAATTGGATCTCGGTTCCTTCCAAGGTATTGGCGGTAAGCTTGTTATCGATTCCGTTGTTGATAATGACTCTAAGGCTCTTTCCTCTTTGGAAATAAGCTACAACTGTGCAAAGAAAGATTTCCGCTTCAGCAGCACAGATACCGAGGCTAAGGTTTACGGACCCATCAACTTTGCCTTAGGAATCAAAGAGTTCTCTCTTGGTGAACAAGAAAGAGATACCGCTCTTAAGATTAATCAAAAGGATGCACTCGAAGGTTTCAACTACTTCAGCCCCTTGAATGCTGAGGCTAAAGCAGACTTCGTTGTTTCCAAGACAAATACTGCTTTTGACGGAAGTTATTCAATGACTTTCAAATCAGATATCAATCCTTTCGTTTTAGATCAAGGACAAATGGAACTCAATGTTCTTAAGGATAATGCTCAATTTATCAACGCTTACTTTGATATCGAATGGGACGATGTAATTCTTACTTTAACATATGGTTCTGATGTATATCACGGCTCCTTGACAGATGTTGCTTGGGGTGAAAAGTTTGGTGCGTTCGCAAGTTTTGCTGTTTCTAATGACTCTATCATTGCTCCTATCGTAAGCTATGTACAAGAGCTTATTGGTATCTTTGGCGGTTCTGCAGAAGCAAGTGACGTCGAAATCGTTGAGGAGGCTCCGTCATGGATCAATCTTGATATGAATGCCATTACCAAAGCCTTTGGAATTAAGGATGCAATGGAAAACCTTATCAAGGAATGGGAGAAAACATCTGCCATATTAGATTATAAGTTCTCCAATCTCGAGCAATACTTCCACCTCAGCTTGACCAATAAAGAGTATAATCAAGTTGTTACCATCGTAAAAGACAATCTTATTGATTTACTTCCTATCCTTGCAGGTATCCCCGATTTCAAGGAAACTGCTGCAGTAGTAACAATTGATTGGAACTATAAGGATAATCAAGATAAAGCTATTGTTAAGGTTGAGTATGAGAGTGTTGTTTACACCGCAGTCGTTGACTACTCTAACTGGGACGAGGCGAAAGAGGCTGAAGTTACCTTAACTATTGCGACCGCTGAAGGCAATGCTGTTTATGCAGGAAAGCTTGATCTTTCTAAGTGGGAATCCGATGGTGTTTGCCATATCACCTATGACGTAACCAAGGGAACCGTAAAGAATAACTACGTAGACTTTACCCTTACCTATAAGAAAGGCGAAACTTCCACAATAGTATTGAAACTCACGGGTGAAGAGGTTCATACTTATACATTTACAGGTGCAATCGAAGATGGTGTCGGCACTTATACCGCTAACCTTGATGGTGTTGAACTTAAAGTATATGGCGGAAACGGAAGCTTTAAGGTTCTCGACGACAAGACCTCCTTCGGTATTCCTACCTTTGAGGTTGGTTGTATGTTCGGATTTGAGTTCCCCAAAGCTCAAGCAAAGGTTAATCTTACGAGTCTTGAGTTTGTAAGCTACGGTGAGGCTGTTGAAATTATCGCACCTTCCGTTACAGAGGGTAAGGATGTTGGCATTTTAGTAGATGTTGTAGTTAATGGCTTAATTACACTCTTTACTAAATAATTCCGATTTTAATTGAATAGAAAAGGGACTCTTTGACAGGGTCTCTTTTTTGTTCCTCTGATAGTCTGCCTCGTGTAAAGCAAAGCTGTCAACATATGGGAAAAGTTAATGGTATATAGTACGACAAACAAATACTTGATTTTTTTATAAAAAGGTTTCTCGAAGTATGGAGACTGTAAACTCATGAGAAAATGCTATATGGTACAATATATCAACTCATAAAATCCTTGTGAAAAGACCTCGGTGACGTAAAGAGGACTGTCACGAAGTAAAGCGAAAAGACCGGGGATTGTAGGTGTGTTTTACGCATCGTAGCACACACTTAACTCAATCGCTAAGCATTTTTTTGAGGTAGCAACCTAATAAAAACGCAGAACATTCATCTAAATGTCACACGAATGTTGTGCAGTAAATAAATAAAGTTTCAAAATGACAAAATGGCAGTCAGGAATGTCATATAAGTTTCTTAAAAATATACAAATGCTGCAAAGGATATGTCTAAATGTCGTACTGATCGGAGGAAATTGGTCCCAATTTACGGAGTCGAACCCCAACGGGGCGACACGAAGTGCCGGTATCTCCTCCTTATTAAGGTAATGCCATAGTATGAAAATAATAGCAAGATATGTTGCTAACGCCGTAATAACGTTATCTTATTTAGGGCGGGTGGCAAGACATACGTCGCATCCTCAAAAAAGCCGTAAGTGATGAAAGGCAAAGCTTGTATCTCAGTATGACCTTTTATGTACATACTTATCTGTTTGAACGAATTAAAAATGCTTGATAATTATTGCTTATAGTTATATAATCTACATGAAGGTTTTCGGAAAACACTTCAAAAATAAAAAAACCGAGGTAATTGTTTTGAAATTAAAATTACGCTATTTAGCTAGGGCGGGAGTTATTGCAGCTCTCTATATCATACTAACATTAATTGCTTATCCCATATCATTTGGTCCAATACAGTTCAGAATAAGTGAAGGCTTGACCTTACTTCCTTTATTTTTTGTCGAAAGCATTCCTGCATTATTTGTTGGTTGTTTAATATCAAATATTATTTCATCATACGGAATTTTTGACATTATTTTTGGTTCGTTAACAACATTGGTCGCCGCTGTATTAACTTGGCTTGTTGGAAAACATATAAAGGAGCATTCTCTTAGAGTTATTATCGGAGGAATATTCCCCGTACTTCTCAATGCTTTTATCATACCACTGATCATCGTTTTTACCTCTGTTGAGGAAGCTTATTGGATTTCAGTTGCAACTATAGGTGGAGGAGAGGCTCTTTCTGTTTATATTTTCGGAACAATTTTGTATGTGATAATCGATAAGCATAAAGCACAATTTGAAATCAAATAAACTCGTAAAAAAGTATAGATGTCATCCTGAGCGGAAGGAATGTGGTACAGTAAATTAAAAAGGATATAAATGACAAAACTACTCTAAAAATGTTGATAACAAAATATCTGATGAATACTAAAAAATATTGCGAATTCATGCCATTGTCATACTGAGCGGAAGAATGTGGTACAATATTTTCAAAAGTTTTCAAATGACTTTTTTATACTTTAAAAAAGGAGAAAACATAATATAAATGTCATACTGAGCGAAAGGAATTTGGGATAGTAAATTAATAAAGAATCCGAATTACAAATAAAATGCAAAAACTAATGATCACCACTGAAAACTGACAATAATCCAAAAGGATATTTCCTAATGTCATATGAATGTGGGGCAGTAAATTAATAAAGAATCCGAATTACAAAATAAAATGCAAAAACTGAGAATTATTGCTAAAAACCGAGAATAATCCAAAAGAATATTTTCTAATGTCATACTGAGCGGAAGAAATTGGTGACAATTTCTGAAGTCGAACCCCGTAGGGGCGACACGAAGTGTCGGTATCTCATCCTTGTTATTACCATATATTGCGGGTAGGGGTTTGTTTCTTGCAAGATATCGTTATTATTACAATATCATACATCGTAGGGTGGTGCTAGTCTTCACCCGAAATCATCTTTACACTATGATGTGTATCACACCTACAGTCCCTCCGTCTTTTCGCTTCGCTCAAAGCCACCTCCCCTTACACAGATTAGGCTTTTTCTGCGGTATTATTCTTTATCGTAATGCAATTAATATCTAAAAATCATTTAAAAAGTCATACTGAGCGTAAGGCGAAAGCCTGAAGTCGAACCCCTTGGGGCGATGTGCAACATCGGTATCTCATCCTTGTTAAGATATTTTCGATATGTCGCTTGACACCTAAGCCCAAGCATTTCTTATAATAGAGATGTGCTGTGGTTGACTTATCGTTTTTTATTTCTTGACAACAAGAAATCGATTATATATAATTACACTATGAAATTGTGGTTTAAAATAATAAAAGGTGACAAAATGATAGCTCACACAGTCGTGGAAAACGACCAAGAGCTCAATATTGATAATTATGAGGAAATTTTACCGGAGGCATGCCATAAACTCGATTTATCCACGCCCGTCAGTCTTGTTCCTCACTTTTCCAGTCTTTTTAGATTTCATATTACAGACTATCTTCCTCGGGATTTTGTCGAGCCGGTCGACTTCACTCGATTGGTTGTTGAAAACATAGATAGAGACGAGAAATCGAAAAGTAAACGTTAATATGAAAGCAATAATAAAAGCCCGTCTTTCCTTGCATCGGAACAACGGGCTTTTTTGTTATTTAATCATCGAAATCGTCATCTTTTTCGTCCTCTTCGTCGTCGAAGTACTCGTCATCTTTTTCGTCATCTTCATAGTCGCTGTCGTAATCCAGATCGGGTTCTTCTTCGGGAATATCTTCGTCGACTGATTTTGAGGTATCCTCTTCATCCTCGTCAATTCCGTCTAAGAATTCTTCATCGGATAATACGATATCATCCTCATCATCGATTCCGGCAACTTCTTCATCGTCAACGATACGTTCGTCATCCTCTTCCTCTTCGGCAAGTGCTTCAAGAGACGTTGTCTCCAAGCTTTCTCTCCAAGGTTGGCTTTCGATATCGTGTATGCTGTTGATTTTTTCAATTTCAGCACGGCAGGATTCGCAGTATTCTTGATCTTCTGTTATATAGTTGACGCCACAGTGCGGACAAATTCTAGCGTATTCTTCGTCCAACTCCATTTCCTCGTCATGAAAGTTTCCTTTTAATTCTTCCTTGCAAACGGGGCAGTAGTCCTCGCTTTCAAGAATCCAATTTAATTCGCATCTAGGACATTGTTTGTATTTAGGCATAAGTCACCTCACATAGTAATTTTCATATATTATATGGATAAAGGCACTGAAAGTAAACCTTAATCACAATTATTTTAAAGAGAAGGTATATATTGTTGTGCGTTGGAATGTGTCCCCTTCCTTTAAAAGGGTAGAGGGGAAGGCTTCGATGTTGCACGCTGACGGATAACCTTGTGTTTCGAGACAGAAAGCACCTCTGTAGTTGATTGTTCTTTTTCCGTTTATTCCGTCAAGGAAGTTCCCCGAGTAGAATTGAATCGAAGGTGCATCCGTGTAGGTTTCAAGGCATATTCCGCTTGTTTTTGAGTAAGCACTAGCAGACAATGATTTGTTGTCATCTAAAATAAATGCAAAGTCATAACCGCCGCCCTGTTTAAGGGGCTTATAGTCGCAGTTAATATCCCGACCTATTTTCTTTGCAACCTTGAAATCGCAAGGTGTATTTCTAATATCAAGGATATTTCCGGTAGGAATCAGATCATCATCGATTTCCAGCATTCTCGAGGCATTCAAGTAAAGCTCTGTATCGTAAATAGGTTTGTCAAAGCTGCCGTCAAGATTGAAGTACGCATGATTAGTGAGATTGCAATGAGTATCTCCGTCAGCCTTTGCAGAATATTCTATTTTTAATGATCCGTTATAGAAGGAGTACTTAACTTTTACGTGAAGTTTGCAAGGATATCCTTCCTCTCCGTCCGCCGAGGTGTAGCTGAGTACCAGAGCGTTGTCTTCAATTTGACTATCGAATATCTTGCTGTCAAAGCCGTTGAAGCCGCCATGAAGTTGGTTTCCCTTTTCGTTTGCGTTTAGGTGATAAGTCTTTCCGTTAAGAGAAAAGCTTGCACCACCGATTCTATTTGCGACTCTTCCGATAACAGCATTGAAATAGGGATTGGAATTCTGATATTCTTCGATGTTGTTAAATCCGGCAACAACGTCGACAAGGTCGCCCGTTTTATTGAAAACGCAAAGTTTGTGTATTCTTCCACCGTAATTCAGTATATCGGCAAATTGACCCTTTTCATCGGATAATCTAAAGCATTTTATATTGTTTGCTTGTTCTATAAGCTGTGCTGTCATTAATACCTCCGAGTTGATATTATTTAGCGTATTGACATGTAGTACAAAAATCTAGAGTTCTTCGCTATTTAGGCGTATTGATAATACCATTATGATAATTGTTTGTCAATAGTGATTGAAAGATTTTTTTATTAATTTTTTCACAAATACGAGATTTTTTTTAATAGCGGGCAAAAGTCTGAAGGTTTGTGTAAAAATATGCATTATTATGTGTTATAATAAACTTATTAATAACTGCTACGGAGGCAATTGTGAATTCCCAACCTGTTGAAATAATGACACCATCAAACAAGCTATCTAAAAGAAATTTCTGGTGTTTTGCGTTTGGTGCTTGGGGTAGAGATTTCTTGTATAATTTCTTTACAAGTTTTCTTTTATCTTTTATTCTGTTTACCAAGCATTTGTCGGATGCGCAATTCGCAAGCGTTACCGTAATAATTATTATTGCAAGGGTTTTTGATGCCTTTAACGATCCTATTATGGGTGGAATTATCGAATTGACAAAAACTAAGTGGGGTAAGTTCAGACCATATATATTGATTGGTGCCGTTACTACTGCAGTAGTTATAGTCTTATTGTTTTCAATACCCTTGGACGGCTGGGCGTTTATCGGACTACTGGCAATAATGTACCTTTTATTTAGCATTACCTTTACGATGAATGATATAGCATATTGGGGAATGCTTCCTGCACTTGCAAGAGATTTGAACCAAAGAAATAGCTTGATGTCCGCTACCACGATAATTGCCGGTGTCGGAAGCGGCTTGTGTGGCTTTTTGGTTCCAATGCTTACCGTTGAACGCTCGGATCTTCTTGGAGGAAGTGCTTCAAGTGCGTATATGTACATTTCAATGATTGCATCGCTTTTCATGATAGTGTCGCAGTGCATTACCGTTTTCGGTGTGCAAGATTATTCTTTACCCGATAATATTGGCAAGCATAAAGGGTTAGGTCTGAAAGAAATGTTTTCGGTAATCAAGAATAACGATCAGTTGCTTGTTTCCGTTGTTTGCCTAACATTATATTCTGTAGGAACAGGCGTTGTCGGTGGCGGATTGAGCATGATGTATATCTATTTCAAGTTTGGATATTATGGCATGCTTGTCACTATATTTGGAATTTTAAGCGGATTCTTCGGATTCCTAGTAACCCTTTTCTTCCCGTCGGTTGTAAAGAAAATCGGGAGAACAAAGGTCGTTACTGTCGGCGCGATAGCAACAATAATCGGGTATGCGTTGTTGTTGGTCGTAGGACTATGTATGAAAAAGAGCGAGCCAATTGCGATTCTCAATTTATTGGGTATTATAGTTGACCTACCTATATATTCCGAGTTTATAGCTATATTCTTAATCAACGGACTTATCGGCTTTGGTCAAAGCTGTTATTATACGTTGATGTTCCTGAATGTTGCAAATAGTGTTGAATACAATGAATGGAAAACAGGAAAGAGAGAAGAGGGTATTATTTTTTCCCTTCGCCCGTTTTCTGCAAAATTGAGTTCGGCACTTGTTCAGTTGTTGGTGTATGTTTTCTATGTTGCGATCGGTGTGCTTTCGGTTACGAACGGAATAAGCGATTTGGACCAGGCATCTAGCACGGGGACTTTAGACTTGACGAAAGGAACTTTGTACGAGCAGGTCAATGCATTGCTTTCCTCTGTGTCGGAATCAAAAAGCAACGCACTTTTGTGTTGTATGTGTATAACTCCGATAGTGTTTATGATAGTCGGGATAATCATTTATCGCAAGAAATATATTCTTGACGAGGCTACCTTGGATAGAATGCAAAGGGAGGTTGCCGAAAGAAAAGCCTCAAGGGAAATCGACAATCTAGAATCTAATCTTTCTATAGAAGGATAGATTATAATTCGGCAACACTCTTTTTTTTGATGGTTTTACGAAACGCAATAAAACTTTCTTATTTATAAAATCGCGAAGCCAATTTGAAAGCTATATAATATTAAGAAAACTCAACTATATTTTGCATAGAAAAATCGATTTTAAGGTTGTCTTTTCCTTAACTTGATTCTATAATATAAATGTGAAAGGCAATTAATAACGCTAAATTTGGGAGTATATATGGAAAAAGAATTAAACATTGAAAACATAATTCCGAACAATGATACATCTATAATTGCAACTGAAACAGCAACTTTGCTAAGTGATTGCCACGAGGTAGAAAGTTTTGATGGTATCAGAAGCTTATTTAAAAAAGCGATTGAAGAGAATCCTCTTCCACGGAAGCGTACAAGTGGTGATTTTATCAAGTATGTAAAATACGAAGCTCAACAATTAAAATACCTTACTCCATCAAAAAAGAGTCTTGCCGATGTTGAAAAAATCGAACAATGTCTGAAGCTTGAGGCGGCAGAGGTATATGTCGAGAATTATATTAAAGGTGCATCCAGCCTAAACGAACCTTATATCGTTGTTGATAATAAACGTGAGCTTACAGAATTCGGGAAAGCTTTTTTATCCAATGCACCCATTATAAAAATGTCCTTCTTTTCTCCCTCCAATGAAAAACAGAAGTGGATATGCGATGCAATGAAGGCGGACGGCTCAAGAGAGCAAGCTATAATATTGCAAATGTGCGAGGAAAGCTATTTTGGGAATTCGAATAACGCCAATGAAGTGATAGAACACATTAATAAAATGCTTTACGAGGGTGGTTGGCGTCCTCTTGATGATAAAAATTCGATTGATAGAGTGGTGATATCTTGTATTAAGAACGATGAAAAATCTGCCGCTAATCTCAAACTTGACGGACCAATCGGCGGTATCAACACATTGGCGGCATTGATAGGATAAATTGAAATCAATACGATAATCAAAGGGACTAATCAGTTTCATAAACTAAAAGGCATCACGATAAGAAGTGACGATATTAAAAATGAGAAATTCTATTTCAGCTCTCGTTATCGAGAGCTTTTTTATATGTTGAACTCTGAATGTCGGATTTCGAAAGTAATCGTGAATGATTAAAGTGGTAAATGAATTGAAATATTTAAAAAAGTATAGAGGAAAGGCGTTTATTTATACTGCAACATTTGAAAGTATCCGTGACTGCAAAAACAGATAATGCTGCTTTCGATCTTGACTTGAAAAGTGTTATGTCTAATTGTAACATAAATTGTATATATTAAATTAATTATATTATATTATATAATTTATATTGTATTATATAATATATCCTATAATATAAATAATGAGAAAAGCGACATGGTTCTTGCAAATAGTAAAATAGGTTAACCTTTGAATAAAAAACAAGTCAAATATTGACACCATCTTATTCAAATGCTACAATAAGTGTATAATAAATTGTCGAAGGAAAATTGAAAATGGCTAAAAAGGTTAAGAATAAAAAGAGATTGGGATGTTTTGTTGCGGGATGTTCTTTTTTTATCGTTGTTTTTATACTAATTGTCGGCATATCGGCTTTTGCTCTGTTATATGTACCAAACGCAGAGAGTGCGTATGAAAAGCTAAAAACTGATGAAAGTCTTGCTGTCAATATATATGAAAAAGATTCTGCTATCTTTTCCGAGGGAGTGGTGCAAGCCTTGAACGAGATAGGGTTGGTTAGTGATATAGAATTGGAAATCGAGAAAATCGTTGAGTTTAAGTCCTTGAGTGATGAAAACGGTGAAGATTATGTATATGGTGTACTTATCTATACCGCTGAGGTATCCACAGCCTTCGATGTCATGTTCGACTATATTAAGTTCTTATCGAGTTCATCGACGGAAGATGCATCGAAGCTGACAAATCATTTCTCCCCAAGGGGAAACGTGATTTTTGTCGGTAATGGAAATGGCGAGCGAGTGTTTAGGTGGGAAAGCTGTTTGTTTTAAAGATAATAAATAAGAGACTGCAAAAAAAAGAAAGCGAAAAAAATAAAAAAGGCCGGCAAGATTGACTTGCTAGCTTTTATTTGAAGAAAAAACGAAAGGAAATCTCTTAAAAGGGGTAAAATTTGACAAAATAAAGAGTTTTTTGAAAAAACACGTGAATTCCCAAAGTAAATTCCACAGTGTAAATAAGTGTGGAACTTAGTGTAG
>CAZLNZ010000017.1:0-58013 GCA_964561145.1 uncultured Christensenellaceae bacterium | reverse complement strand
CGCAGAAAGTACTTGGATGGACACGTCCCGGGAGGATATGTAGTCGTCGGACACCATAAAAGGCACTTCGAAAGAAGTGCTTTTTTTTGTATAAAAATAGAGGCTTATTGTAAAATGTTAAGGCGGGGGTTACTTAATCACAATTAATTCAAATCTCATTAGTTAATTCCTTCAGCTAGAGAGATTTTTGATTCAATGTCAAATATTAATGGAAGGTAAAAAGGATACAGTATTTATTATAAAGTCTAAAGATATAATTTATTCTCTTTATATTATTTATCATCTTTATAATAACTATATGTAAAACTTTCTTATTATCTGTGTTATAATTAATTATATTCTAATGAGAACGGAGTATTTATTAATGCAATTGAATAAAGCTAATTGGACTTTTGACGACGGAAGAGATCTTCTTGAGTTTCTTTTGAGTTTAAAAAAAGAGGATAGTATAGAGTGGACAAAAAAAATTTTTAATACCAAATGCAATTTGCTGGCTATTCCTATTCCTATATTGAAGAATATTGCTAAAGAAATTGCAAAGGGTAATTTTATATCCTTTTTAGAATTACGTTTGTATGAATATGTTGAATGTTTTATTTTAAATGCGTGCTTAATTGTTAAGGTAAAAGATTTTTCCTTGAGGAAAGAATTGCTTTTGGATTATTTATCTCGTTCCGATAGTTGGGTAGATACCGATACAATTAAGCCGATTGACCTAAAAAAGAATGGTGATTGGTGGTGGAATTTAGGATATGAGCTAAGACAAAGCGATAACACTTTTACACGTCGCTATGGTGTCGTTTTACTTTTATCTTTTGCCTTCGATTCTTCTCTCGGTGATGATATCATTAAGATTATATCAGGTTTTACCGATGAAAAAGAGTATTATGTCAATATGGCTCTTGCTTGGGTAATTTGTGAAATGATGATAAAACAACGTGATAAAGCTATAAAACTGTTCGAGAATAATCAACTTTCCCCTTTTGTTATCAATAAGGCAATATCTAAATGTAGGGATTCCTTTAGAGTGTCTTCACAAGATAAGGAATTTTTATTGCAGTTTAAAAATTGATTTAATTTTAGGCTTTTTAATCAATTAATATTCGTTTATAACTTTTTTTGATCATTTACAATTCTTCTTTTAAAATCAGTTGACTTTCTTTTGTATTTTTCGTATCATATGAATAGATGTTCATATGAACAACTGTTCATATGAAGAAGTGTAAGGAGATTGCTATGAGTAATTGTAATAATACAGAATGTAAACATGACCATCACGCATTACTTGAATCGGTTCTATCGGGAATGCCCGATGATGGAATTCTTTCATCTCTTGCCGATCTTTTCAAATTATTCGGTGATGCAACCAGAATTAAAATTTTATACTCACTTTTTGAATCGGAGATGTGTGTTTGTGCAATATCTGAAATGCTTAATATGTCACAATCCGCTGTATCTCATCAGTTGAAGATTTTACGTGACGGGAATCTTGTTAAAAATCGAAGAGAGGGTAAAACGGTGTATTATTCTTTAGCCGATGATCACGTAAGATCTATTATCGGACAAGGTTATGACCATGTAACAGAGTGATATGTTATAATTTGAACGGAGGTATTAATAAATGAAAAAGAGCTTTGAATTGGAGGATTTGGATTGTGCGGTATGTGCACAGAAAATGGAGGACGCCATAAGAAAAATAGATGGTGTAATTGACGTTAGTGTAAGCTATATAATGCAAAAGCTGGTTTTGGAAGCATCTGATGATAAATTCGATGAAATAATAAAAAAGGTTATCAAGGTATGCAAAAAGGTGGAGCCCGATTGCAGAATAAAGGTAAAATAAAATGACAAGGAAGCAGAAAAAAGTATTGATAAGAAGCATTATATCGGGTGTGCTTCTTCTGACACTGTTTTTATTATTCAAATTATTAGAGGTAGAGGTTGCCTGGTGGATAAAATTGTTATGCTATCTTGTTCCCTATTTTGTGATCGGCTATGATGTTTTAATATCCGCTGCAAGAAATATAGCACATGGCAGGGCTTTCGATGAACAATTTTTAATGACAGTAGCCACAATCGGTGCTTTTTGTATACAAGAATTTCCAGAGGCTGTTGCCGTAATGCTTTTCTATCAAATTGGGGAGCTTTTCCAAGCCATTGCTGTTGGCAAGAGTAGAAAATCTATTACCTCATTGATGAAACTTCGTCCCGATGTTGCTGTAGTACTACGTAACGGAGAAGAAATAAGCGTATCTCCTGACGAGGTAATGGTGGACGAGATTATTGTTGTACGTCCCGGTGAAAGAGTTCCCCTCGATGGTGAGATAATAGAGGGTGCAACCTCTGTAGATACTGCTGCACTTACCGGTGAAAGCTGTCCTAGCGAGTTATCCATAGGTGATAATGTAATCGGTGGCTCCGTCAATCTTGATGGTGTTATTAAAGTCAAAGTGCTTACTCCTTATCACGAAGGAACTATTGCAAGAATTCTTGAAATGGTTGAAAACTCTTCAATGAAGAAATCTAAAAGCGAGGCATTTATTACAAGGTTTTCAAGGATTTATACACCCACAGTCGTCGGTTTAGCACTTCTACTTGCGATTATTCCACCACTTATAATCAATCCCTCTGAAGCAAGTATCTGGATGAGTTGGGTTAAGCGTGGTTTAATATTCTTAGTTGTCTCCTGTCCCTGTGCTCTGGTTATTTCAGTTCCCCTATCATTTTTCGGGGGAATAGGCGGAGCTTCTAAAAAGGGTATTCTTATAAAGGGATCTTGTTACCTCGAGCTGTTGTCTAAGGTTGAAACCGTAGTGTTCGATAAAACGGGGACATTGACCAAGGGTGGCTTTGAGGTTGTGGAAATAAATGCTGTAGGCTCTAAAAGCAATGAGGAATTATTGGAATTAACGGCACTGGCTGAAAGTTTTTCTACACACCCAATCGCAAGGTGCATAGTTTCAAAATGTGGTAATACTCTCGACAAAGAAAGGCTTGGAGAAGTTAAAGAACACAGAGGTTTTGGAGTAGAGGCTGTAATTGACAATGAAACCTTCTATGTCGGTAACAAAAAGCTAATCGATACAATTAATTCAAAATGGGCTGAAAACAATTCTTGCGGCACTTTGGTTCACATTTGTACTAAGGATGAGTATTTGGGATGCATTCTCGTAGAGGATGTGTTAAAGCCTCAATCTAGGAGTGCAATTAAGGGTTTGAAAACGTCCGGAATTAAAAAAACCGTGATGTTAACGGGAGATTCCTATGGTGTTGCTCAAAAGGTTAGTGATGAGCTCGGACTTGACGAGTTTAAGGCGGAACTTCTTCCCGACCAAAAGGTCGAAGAGGTCGAGCGGTTACTTTCCGAACTTGACGAAGGAAAGAGACTCTGCTTTGTAGGTGACGGTATTAATGACGCTCCGGTGCTCATGAGGGCAGATTTAGGAGTAGCGATGGGCTCGCTTGGTAGTGATTCCGCAATAGAGGCTGCAGATATAGTACTCATGGACGATAATCCCGAAAAGTTGGTTAAGGCGTGTGAGATTTCCAAGAGAACAATGCGAATCGTATATCAAAACATAATATTTGCGATCGGCGTTAAGGTTGCGGTTATGGCATTAAGCGTATTTGATCTTGTTGGAATGTGGTTAGCCGTTATTGCCGATGTAGGGGTTATGATCTTGGCTGTGCTTAATGCAATGAGAGCATTGACCTTCGGTAGAGACCCAAAAAAGAAATAATAAGAGATAGAATGTAAGCGGGGTTTGTGCGAAAGGCATAAAACCCTTGCTTTTAGATAGTGGTTACCTGTATAATTATTAGAGAAAACAAATTGGAGGTTATTATGTCTACAATTAAAATTAAAGATATTCCATATAAAAGATACGAAAAGGAAAGCATGGAAAATGCTTTTGCACGTTTCTTTGAGGAGAATGCAAATGCTAAATGCGCAAATGATGTTATGGACGCAAGAGCACGCTTGCTCAAAGAGATGAATATATTAGGCACGGAGCTAAGCATTGCATACTTCCGTTATACAATCAACACCAGGGATGAGTTTTACTTGAAGGAGCAAGAATACTATGACGAAGTAATGCCTATATATGGCGGTCTTATGAGTAAATATGCCGATGCAATGTTAAACAGTCCGTTTAGATCGGAACTTGAAAAGCTCCTTCCCGAGACTTGTTTTTTGAATTATGAATGTGCAAAGCGCGCAAATGATGAAAGAATCATAGAGGAAAGACAGGAGGAGAATTCCATTGTTACCGAGTATTCTCAGTTGATGAGCTGTATTACTACCGACTGGAGAGGAGAACAAAAGACTATAAGCTTTATAAGAGGCTTTATGGAGGACGAGGATAGAAACGTTCGTCGTGAAGCTGCATTGGCAATTGACCGTGCGTTGGCTGCAAATTCGGATAAACTTGACGATATATATGACAGACTTGTTAAGGTTAGAGACAGAATGGCTAAAAAACTCGGTTACGAAAACTTTATTCAGTTGGGATATGATCGTATGAGTAGAATTGACTATGATCGTGACATGGTTGAACGCTTCCGTGAAAACGTTGTAGAGGATTTGGTACCCATTGTTTACTCCCTTAAAAAGGATGTAAAGGATAGACTTGGCTTGGAGGTTTTCCGCTTTTACGATAACGACGTATATCCCGTAGGTGTACCTCGCCCCTATGTTAACGGAGACGAATTGCTCATCGCTGCAAAGGATATGTATAATGAAATGAGCCCCGTTACGGGTAAATTTATGGAAAGAATGCTCGAGGCGGAGGCTTTTGACGTTGTCGCAAGGGATGGTAAATGGGGCGGTGGTTATTGTACCAATCTTCCTCTGTACAATCAACCCATTATTTTAGCCAATTTCAATGGTTCGTCCGGCGATGTCGATGTTGTAACGCATGAATATGGTCATGCCTTAGCTATGAGCTTTGTTAAGGATTATGGTGATTCGGAAGCAGATATAGGATCAAGTGAAACTGCTGAAACACATAGTATGAGTATGGAATTTTTCGCTTGGAAATACATTGACAAGTTCTTTAAGAACGTCAATGCATACAAATACAAGCATCTGGCGGCGGCACTAAGCTTTATTCCGTACGGCTGTATTGTAGACGAATTCCAGCATATTGTATACGAACATCCTGAACTTACACCCGATGAGAGAAATAAAGCGTATTTGGAGCTTGAAAAGAAGTATCGTCCATATATGTCTTATGAAGACTTACCCTATTTATCAAAGGGAACAAGATGGCAATATCAAATGCACATTTACGAGTCACCTTTCTACTATATTGACTACTGTCTAGCTCAAGTTATTTCTCTTGAGTTCTTATCTGAATCTCAAAAGGATTATGATGATGCTCTAAATCGTTATTTTGACCACGCAAAGAGAGGCGGACAGTATGCTTTTAACAAACTCGTACTGCTAGCCGGTCTAAAATCTCCCTTTGAGGCAGGTGCATTAAAGGAAGTTGCCGAAACCTCAATTAAAATTATCGAGGAGCTTAAGTAATGAATCCCGAAGATAACAATAACATTGAAAATATTCAAGCTGAAGAGGATGTCAAGAGTAATGCCGAACGGCATGAGGTTAAAGGCGGTTATACGCCTATGACCGATAAGCAAATAAGAAAGGTTCGCCTCATACTCTATATCGTATTAGGGCTTATAGCAGCGGTAATCATTATAGTTCGTGCCGTAAAAGGTGCTCAATAAAAAGTTGATTGGTCGGTGTATAATAAGAGGTCGTTTTGCTCACAATAAAAATATCAATTGAAGGAGGATTTTTATTGATGAAAGCAAAAGTAGTTCACACCGGTGAAAAACCCGGCAACGGCAAGTATTCCTGCACAAATTGCGGAACAGAGATTTCTTTGGGTGATTCGGACAAAATGCCCCCTTGCCCAAAATGCACCAACACTAGCTTTAAAAAGGACTAATGCTTAAGAAAAGGGACTTTAAAGGTCCCTTTTCTTTATGCAGTAAAGTGGAAATCTAAACTTTATATAAAATCCGACGGCTGTCGGATTTTTTATGTTGGTGTAAATAAGATACTGTTTTCTCTTTTTATTGATTAATGCGGATATAGGTGTTGGAATAATTGTTAATTAACAGAAATTTTTTATCGACAATCACATTTTTATATACACAAAAACAAATGCTGTGGAACTAAATCAGAGATAAAAATCACTATTGTTG
The DNA here is from genome assembly GCA_964561145.1 of uncultured Christensenellaceae bacterium. Lineage (GTDB taxonomy): Bacteria > Bacillota > Clostridia > Christensenellales > CAG-1252 > RUG14300. Next base: position 51,797 of record CAZLNZ010000017.1, on the reverse strand, counting down.
TATTTTGTGGCATAAATTATATCATATTGAAAAAAATCAAAGCAAGAAAAAAATTGATGCTTTTTTGATATTTTTTATGTATAGAATAAAAAATGGAATTATTAATCGAAATCATCGGTATGAATATACAACTTTAAAGAAACATTAAAAAAATGCCGAAACCACTTTCTAAACGGTTGATTCAAAAAAAAAAAATATGCTAAACTTTTACTATAAACATTTTTTGTTATGTTTTTTATGAACGCATAAAAATACATTTCAAATTGAATAATGTAATAAAATGAGAAAAGTATATTAGGAGGTAATGAAAATGAAAAGAAGATTTCAATTTTTACTTGTCATAGCTCTCATTGCTGTTATAGTAATGAGTTCGCTAGTGGCTTGTGATAATCCTAACGTTCCCGATGACGATAAAGACAATAAACCGGGGGGCGTAGTAGTTCCGGGTGGTGTCGTAGTTCCCGGCGTAGATGTGGATTATGAGGGACTTGTTATTGCCGATGCAAGTTTAAAACAAGCAACATATAATACATATACATCGGTTATGCCCAGTAATTGGAACGAGCTTACATATCAAGATAATAATGATACTCAGATAATGAACTATATTTCGTCCTCATTCTTTGATTATGATTATGACTTTGGTGATGTGGCAAATAAATACAATGCTGACGGCACAATCAATGCTGACGCTATTGTATCCGGTAGCTTCGCAACAACTTATTCGGCAGCAAGTAAGCTCGAGGATGTAACAAGTTCAGTACCCGCTAAGTACGGTTATACTGCCGAGCAAAAGGCTGAGGGCGGTTATGCTTGGAAAATCACACTTCGTGATGATTTAAAGTGGGATGACGGTACTCCTATTAAAGCTAGCGATTTCGTTTATTCAATGCAAGCTCAGCTCGATCCCGATTTCATGAACTATAGAGCAAATACCTATTATCAAACCCTTAAGGTAGTAAATGCAAAAGCTTATTTCTATAAGTATACGAAGTTTATTAGCTCATTGGTTGGCGACTTGGGTTATGAGAATAACAACGAAGCTTTGGCAGCCGGTGAAATAATTTCCATTGATGTCTATGAGTTCTATAATGCACAAGGATATGTTGACAAAGATGGAAACGAGTGTCCTCAATGGGTCGCTTATAATGATGAAACCGTTTATAATTCCGTAGAGGCATGGGCAGATCCCGATAATGAAGAGATTCAAGACGCATTCTCCGGAGCAGAACTCTGGGAATACTTGCTGAATCCCGAAACCGGCGAATATGGTGCGTATGCTGAAGTCGGCGGATATTATGAGGAGTGGTTAGGTATTGTCGAAGAAAATGAGAATACCAACGTAGAATGGAGTGATGTTGGTATGTACGAGGTTGAAGGCGAAAACGCATTTGTTATCTGCCTTGGTAAATCCTATCAATTCTTGAAAGATGACGGTACTCTCTCCTATCTTTCTGCTTACTATATGTCAAGTCTTCCTCTTGTAAAAAAGGATTTGTATGAAGATTGTAAGATTAAACCCGAAGAAGGTTCAACCCTCTGGACAAGTAATTATAATTCCTCTTTAGCAACAACTGCAAGCTGGGGACCTTATAAGCTTGCTGAATTCCAATCCGGTAAATCTTACAAGCTTGAAAAGAATGAATATTGGTATGGTTGGAATATGAATTTATATAAGAACCAATACAATATTACCGCTATTAGCTGTGAGAAGATTACAGAATCTCAAACCGCTTGGATGGCATTCTTATCCGGTTCTGTTGATGATGGATCTTTGAGTTCCGATAATATCGATGAATATTTGAACTCAAAATACGTAACCTGGATACCTGAGTCCGGTACTTATGGTATGCAAATATTTGGCGACAAGAGCAAATTAGTAAACAGCGATAATAACAATGCTATTCTTGCTATTGACGAGTTTAGACAAGCTTGGTCCTTGGCTATCAACAGAACCGATGTTGTAGAAAAGGTTTGGCCCGGTTCATCATTGGCTTGTTATGGTATTATGAACAGTATGTACTACTATGATGTTCTTAATGGCGGTAAGTATCGTGAAACCGATGAAGCAAAGGAAGGTTTACTCCGTGCGTATGGATATACACAAGATGAGGAAGGATTATGGTCCATCGGTTCATTGGAAAATATGGAATTGGAAGAGGCTTATTCCACCCTTACCGGTTACGATCTTGTTCTCGCAAAACAAAGATTGCTTGAAGCTTACAATATTTTAACTACCGACGCTTCCTATAATTATGATTCCTCAAAGAAGATTAAGATAGTATTCGGAACTTCTGTTGATAACGCAAAACAAAGAGAGAGAATGCAGTATTTGCAAGACGTTTTAGATACTCTTTGTAAGGACACTCCTCTTGAAGGACAAATCGAGCTTGTATTCGATGCTTCCGCAGGTAGCGAGTGGGCGGACGCATTTAGAAGCGGTTCAACACAGATTGCCTTTGGTGCAGGCTTTACCGGAAATGCGTTCAACCCCTTCGATATGGTTGGAGCATTCGTTGATCCCGATGACAGCTTAAACTATCACCAATATTGGGATACCAGCAAGGAAGACTTAACTCTTACATTACCCGAGGGTGATTATGACGGTGCAGGTGAAACCATCACAATGGATATACGAAACTGGTTCTTCTGCTTGAACGGCTATGCATCCGATTATGATGTTGAATATCAATACAACTGGGACGAGGGATTTGCTCCCGCTGAAACAAGATTGATTATCTTGGCAGCTTTGGAAGAGAAAGTTCTTAAAAAGAGCTATTCAGTTATGCTTATCGCAGGCTACAGCGGATCTTTAATGAGTGCTAAGTTTAGCTATATTTCTAATGAGTACAACACCTTTAACAGCTTTGGCGGTATTAGATATATGATAGTAAATTACACAGACGCTGAGTGGGCTGAGTATGTAGCAGCAAACGGTAACGACTTATCTAGTGAATACAAAAAGACTGAATAGGCATTAGATTCATGACTTATTATTTCGGTGGGCGGAAGCTCTTCCGTCTGCCGAAATTTGTCGTATTTATCACAAATTATTTTCAATATATTGTAAAAAGAGGGCATTGCGAATAGGGTGTATCTAAGGGTGCATTTTCGCAATGTTCGTTTTGCAAAAATGGTTGAATTTAGACAAATCAAATAAAGGAGTAATACCTTATGTATATGTTTAAATATGTGATGAAACGTCTTGGTCTGATGCTGATGACTTTTGCCATCATCTGGATTATGTGTTTCATCTTGATAAAACTTTTACCCCTTTCAATAAATGTAACCGGAAATTCGGAAGATCCTATGATTGCTTATAAGCGTTATGAAGCACAAGGATGGATTACTAACATTAGAGAAGGTGACAATGGCATTATTGAATATGATAATGTCCCGGTTTTCGTTCAACTCGGCAAATATCTCCATAAGGTTTTTGTGAACGGCGATTTTGGCATTGCATTGACTTATGGAGAATATCTAAACCAACCGGTTTGGGATGTTTTCTTGGAAAAACTTCCTGCAACGATACTTATCAATATATATTCTACAATTATAGGCGTACCGATAGGGTTGGCACTGGGTATAATCGCAGCTTTAAAGAAGAATAAATGGCAAGATCAAGTGATAAATGTGTTTATTATATTGCTTATCTCCATTCCGTCCATTGTTATGGGCGTTATAATTCAGTACTTCTTCTGTTTTAAGTTGGGCTGGTTCCCTTTGACGATGAAATCGGGTTACGACTATTTCTCTTGGGACATGTTTAAGTCGATGCTTCCCGCCGTCTTTGCCCTTTGTTTAGGCTCAATTGCAGGATATGCACGCTATACTCGTGCCGAGTTGTCTGAAGTGTTGACTAGTGAATTTATGCTTTTAGCACGCACAAAAGGACTTACTAAAGGACAAGCAGTCCTTCGCCATGCGATGCGTAACTCTATGGTAGTAATATTCCCTTCGATTTTAAGTGAATTTATTTCCGTCCTATCGGGTTCTCTTATCATAGAGGGTATGTTTTCCGTACCAGGCGTGGGAGCCTTGTATCTAAATTCCATAAATTATCAAGACTATAACTTCTTTATGCTATTGTCGGGATTTTATACCCTTGTGGGATTGTTGGCGGGCATAGTTATTGATATTAGTTACGGATTTATCGATCCTAGAATTAGAATGGGGGCGAAGTGATATGGAAAAGAATACTTATACAAATATACCGGCGGAAAAATTCCGCTTTGTACAGAAGTCTGACTTATCACACGACTCTAAATTGGCAACAAAGCCTGTTAGCTATATGCAAGGGGCTTTTCGTCGCTTTTGCAAGAATAAAGGTGCAATTGTCGGTGCTATTATTATCTTAATTCTAGTATTATTCTCTATAATTGGTCCGGCATTTACCCCTTATACTCCCGCTTATTATGATTCTCTTTTTAAGAATGTAAGACCTAAGAGTAATCTCTTTGCCAACACTAATTTCTGGGACGGATGCGTTGAAAGATCTGTCGGAAAATTGACATATCTTCAATATAAAGCACTTGCATTGGAGACGGGCAAGGATGTTATAAAGAATGGCGTCGATGCTTATGAGTTAAGCGAGGACGGTTCTGTTTATTCCTTTAGGTATGATACCTATTATAGCGTTGGTTTCGGTAGGTATAAGATATTTACAGAAGAGCAGTATTCGGATATTCAACGCTATCAAAACGAAACTGGTAGGCAGATTCTATATCCCACTGTAGCAACCTGGAATAGACCGGAATTGGAACAAGATAAAGATAATGCCAATCTGTATTATGTAACCAAAGTTGAGAAAGGAAAGACCGTTCCCGATTTGGATGAAAATGGTGATTTTCAACTCAACTATTGGTCCTATAAGGATGGAAAAAAGCCTGCAACCGCTGCTGACTATGAATCTATAAGAATTGAAGGAGAGGAGGGCTTTGAAGTAAATGGCGTAACCTATTATTATGCCTATGGCAGAAGGGTGCAAGGCGGTATCGAGTGCCGTGCGGATTACTATGAATATTATGTATATTATCATACTCAAGTATTAAAAGACGGTATCGAAGAACCTTATTTCCTATTCGGAACAACTGCAGGCGGAAAGGATATATTTGCGTGTCTTTCATATGGTGCAAGATTTTCATTCTTGTTTGCATTAGCCGTTGCTGTTGTCAATATGGTATTTGGCGTTATTTGGGGATCTATTGCCGGTTATTTTGGCGGTAAGATTGACTTGTTTATGGAACGCTTTACCGACATTTTAGGAGCAGTACCTACAATGATTGTAATTACGCTTTTAAAATATCATATGGGTGCGACTTCCAGTCAAGCACTGATTTTGTTTATAGCATTCTTTGCAACGGGCTGGATTGGTATGGCAAGCACAACTCGTATGCAGTTCTACCGATATAAAAATCAGGAATATGTTTTGGCTGCAAGAACTCTTGGTGCGAGAGATGCACGTATTATGTTTAAACATATTCTTCCCAATGCGATAGGTACTCTTGTCACTAGCTGTGCGTTGATAATTCCATCAATGATTTATTCGGAAACAAGTTTGTCCTATTTAGGAATTATCAATCTTGAGGTGGGAAACATTACATCTGTCGGTACATTGATTTCAGCAGGGCAGGCAAGTTTAACCACTGCACCTTATGTGGTTATGTTCCCAAGTGTTTTCTTGATGCTTCTAATGCTTTCCTTTAACTTGTTTGGTAACGGCTTGCGTGATGCGTTCAATCCCTCATTGAGAGGCTCGGAGGATTAGATATGGCTAACGAAATTAAATTATCAGTAAACGATTTAAAAATATCTTTCCGTACGGATGGCGGTAAGGTGCAGGCTGTTCGCAATATCAATTTTGACCTCTATAAGGGTGAAACCCTTGCAATTGTAGGTGAGTCGGGTTCGGGCAAGTCTGTTACATCTAAGGCAATTATGGGCATTTCTGCGGGCAATTCTATTATCGAAAGCGGTGAAATTCTTTACGGCGATAAGGATTTATTGACCATATCCGAGGAGGATTTCCATAAAATACGTGGTGATAAAATCGCTATGATTTTCCAAGATCCTATGTCCAGTCTTAATCCGATTATGAGGGTTGGTAAGCAGATTACCGAAGCAATGCTTTTAAAGAATAAATCAAACCGCAAAGAAGGTCGTTCAAGCTTTAATAAAAAGCTTAATATCCTTGCGGAAATGATGAAAAAATCCACGGAAAACGGACAAGGCACTTCTGTTGAGAAGATTGACGATTTTATCAAGACCTTTGACCGCTTTAATATAAAGGCAATTCAACTCGAAAATAGCTATAACGAGGCTCATGTCGCTACCGAGGAAGGAATAGCTATTATCGAAGATTTCCTCTTTCTGGTAGAGAAAAAACAACACATTGACGTCATTGGTGTATTGACCTCTGTTTTACATAAGTTAAAGAAGATCAAAGATCCCTATTTTACATCGGAGTTTGTAGATAAGCTTAACCTGTATAGAACACGTTTGATTGAAGTTAAGGTAAAGGAAAAGCTTAAAACTTCGGCAATTGATAATGTAAAAAAATTGCTCGGTAAAAAGGTTGCTACCAATGAAGTCGATGAAAATATTATTCTTCTTTTGAAAGAGATTGAGGAAGCATTTAGGGAAATGTTAGCTCAAACACCCTATAACTTCTTCCGCATCGGATACTATATGTTGAAGCATCCTAATGCCGATCTGTCTAAGATGCCTGCGGAAGAGGCAAACGAAATGGCATACCAATTCTTGCAAGAAGACTTTATGCTTGAATTTTTAGATTTAACTCAGTCTGCCCTTGAGTATTCCTTCAATCAATCCCTTGAACGTAAAAAAGAGGCAATCGATGCATTGAAAGAGGCGATTGAATTCTTTAAGAGGGGAAATCTCGAAAAGAAAGAGGTACAAGCACTTTGCAATCACGTGGGAAAAATGGTGTTTGATACCATCGATGAATTGGAAATCGAAAAGGACAGTATTGCATATACCCTCGGTGGTGCATTACAAAGGGAAATTGATAAATATTTCTTCTATATCGAAAATAATCCCAAGGAAGAGGCACGCTTTGAACGTCAAACCGCAAAACATGAGGCGTTGCTCGCAAAGGGTAAATCGGTGGATTGGAAAGTTGTCCCCAAATCCGTTGTAGAACCTGAAAAACAGATTGAAGCTATTGTAAATGTTCTAACTCGTGTCGTTAAGAAGTTTGAAAAGGACATTTCCAATGCAGGCAATATCAATTTCCAAAAGCGTTGTGTCGAACTTGTAGATTTCCTTAAAGAGAAGGCATCACAAGTTGTTTATAAGGTAACAAAAAGCATTGCAAAGGAGAAAGCTATTAAGTTAATGGAGGAGGTTGGTATTCCCGAAGCACGTATAAGGTTTAGACAATACCCCTTTGAGTTCTCCGGTGGTATGCGTCAGCGTGTTGTTATAGCAATTGCACTGTCTGCAAATCCCGATATACTTATTTGTGACGAGCCTACAACTGCACTGGATGTTACCATTCAAGCACAGATATTGGAGCTTATCAATCGTCTAAAGAAAGAGCGCAACCTATCCATTATCTTTATTACACACGACTTGGGTGTTGTTGCAAATATGGCAGACCGTATTGCCGTTATGTATGCAGGCAAGATAGTAGAATATGGTACCGCTAACGAGGTGTTCTATGATCCTCGTCATCCATATACTTGGGCTTTACTTTCCTCAATGCCCGACCTCGATACTAACGAAAAATTGGATGCGATTCCCGGAACACCACCTAATATGATTTATCCACCGGTAGGGGATGCTTTTGCGGAAAGAAATAAGTATGCAATGGCAATTGATTATGAAATGCAACCCCCTATGTTCGAGATAACCCCAACTCACTTTGCGGCAACTTGGCTCTTACACCCGGATGCTCCCAAAGTGGAGATTCCCAGAATTATTACCGAACGAATTCAACGTATGAAGGAGAGTGGCAAGCATGGACAACAATAATGAAGTTTTATTGAAAGCGGAACACCTATGTCAATACTTTAAATTGGGACATAAGACCTTGAAAGCTGTTGATGACGTTAGTTTTGACATCAAAAAGGGTGAAGTATTTGGTCTTGTCGGAGAGTCCGGTTGCGGAAAAACCACCACCGGTAGAACTATTATAAAGCTTTACAACTGTACTGACGGTAATGTTTATTTTGGCGGAAAGCGTATTTGTGCCGGAACGTTGAGCTATAAAAAGGTGCGCAAGGAAGCAATTAATGCGTATATGGCTGATGTGAAAAAATACATCAAAACCAAGGACAAATCCGCTCGTCCCGATTTGAAAGAGAGTAAGGCGAGGGCTTCTGCCATAGTTGCAGAACAAAATAAGCTTATTGATAGCGCTAAACACGATCAAAAACATTGCGATAGAGATTATTCAAGAGAGCGTATTAAAGAGGTACGTGCCGAATATCTTCCCAAGCTCAAAAAAATGGGCGTGAAGGATAAGGCTTTCTTCAAGACTTTAATAGAGTATATCTCTAAGTACAATATCGCAAGGAAATCACGCTATGTTACCAAAATTCAAATGATTTTCCAAGATCCCATAGCGTCCCTCGATCCTCGTATGACGGTTCGTGACATTATCGCAGAAGGACTTGTTATCAACGGTATAAGAGATAAGGAATACATTAACGAAAAGGTTTATGAGATTTTGGAAATGGTTGGTCTTGTTCGTGAACATGCGGACCGTTATCCTCACGAATTTTCAGGTGGACAACGTCAGCGTATAGGTATAGCGCGTTCTATTATCATGGAACCTGAAATGATTGTTGCCGACGAGCCTGTATCCGCTCTGGACGTATCCATTCAAGCACAGGTTATCAATCTTTTGAATGACCTTCGAAATAAGCTCGGTTTGACAATACTTTTCATTGCTCACGATCTTTCTGTAGTTAAGTATTTTTCCGACAGAATCGGAGTCATGTATTTTGGTAAAATGGTGGAGCTTGCAAGCTCGGAAGAATTGTTTGCCCATCCTTTACACCCCTATACAAAATCCCTGTTGTCTGCAATACCACTTCCCGATCCTATTTACGAAAAAAAGCGTACTAGGGTCACATATAACCCCATTGCAGAACACGATTATACCGTTAATAAACCGACTATGAGAGAGGTTTCTCCCGGTCACTTCGTTTATTGTAATGACGAAGAAGAAATTAGATATAAAGACATATTAAATGGGCAACAATAATTTTAATGAAGAGGTAGAAGAAAGAAGAAAACTGCCGTGGTTAAAATACTTGATTTGTTTTCTTATTGCAGGAGTAATCATGGTTATTGTTTTCGCAATAAGAGGTTTTTTCACCGATAATCTTAGGGAGAATTTGACGATTTTGTCAGATGCAACCTTCATCGCAGGAGCAGTATTTACTTTGGCAGCAGGCATTTTGTTTGTAAGCGGACATGGTGGATTGTTAGGCATTGGTTTTGTGTTTAGCAGGGTGGTAAAAGCCTTTATTCCAATGGGAAGGGATGCCGAAACCTATAAAGAATATCGTGAGAGAAAGCTTAAGAAAAACAAAAAAGTAGGGGTAGGATGTATCCTGTTTACCGGGCTTTTCTTCCTTGTTGCAAGCGTGATATTGATTATTATATGGTATAAGGTATAGTTTATTGTGATTTGAGATCTTTGCAAAAAATATTTTCTCAATTATTGAACTATACTCCATTGATATAATGTCTGTCAACTTTGATTTACATGTAATATATACAAAGTGAAGAATGGAGTGTGAATTCTTCGCACTAAATTCTACTGTGGAATTTACTGCAAAAAATAGAGTACAATGGAAATACATTATATGACTCGTATAATGTATTTTTATTATACTAATGAATGTCTGTCGGCCTGTGTTAAAACCTAATAAAGTACTGCAGAATTACACCTTCATGTCATACTGAAGGCGAAGCCTGCAGTCGAACCCCCGAAGGGGCGATGTAAAGCATCGGTATCTCCTCCGCTTTTTTTAAATAATGACTCTGATCCCCATCGTTTTCGATAAAAGCCGTTTTTTTTATAAATAAAAATCCTTGAAGAATAACACATTGCGTCAGTAAAAAAGTGGGTTATACGCACTGATTTTATGCGGCTGGAAAAAAATTATCGAAAAATTATTTAAAACTTAATTAAAATTTTATCAACTTTATTTTAAAATCTTAAGCTTGACTTTATTCACAAGGAAGAATATAATCTATACTGTCGTATTATGCGCAAAGTGGTTTTAATGCATAAATTGCGTAAAAATAAGGACAAAAAAGCAACGTTTCCTTAACAAAGTTAAGGAGCAAGTCATAATTCAATAAATCGACGGGAGGTGCGTCCTTCCCGAAATCGGAGGAATTCTAAAAATGTCTGAAATGATGCACAAAGAAATGTTTGGCAAAACCGAGCGTTACAGCTTTTCAAAAACCAAGAACGTTTTGGATTTGCCCTATTTGATGGAATTGCAGAAGAACTCTTACAGAAAGTTCATGGAGGAGGGTATCCGTGAAATCTTGGATGAGTTTTCTCCCATTGTCCATAAGGCTACCGGTGGCGGTCAAGAGCGTTTTGTTTTGGAATTCGGAGATTATCACTTCGACCAACCCAAATATTCCGCTAGAGATTGTAAATGCAAGTACGTAACAACGTACAGTGCCCCCTTAAAGGTAACCGTTAAGTTGACCCTTCGTGAAAAGGGTGATCAAATTTTGACTAAGGAAATCTTTATGGGAGATATCCCTCTTATGACCGACAATGCTTCCTTTATTATCAACGGAGCAGAGCGTGTTATCGTTAGCCAATTGGTTAGAAGCCCCGGTGTGTATGCTGAGGTTGAGCTAGACAAGAACGGTGATCCTTGCTTTAAGACCACGGTTATTCCAAAGAATGGTGCTTGGTTGGAGTTCGAGCATGATGCGGCCGGAGTTCTATATGTTCACGTTGACCGTAAGAAGAAGATTACGTCCACCTTATTGCTTCGTGCTTTGGGTATTGTTACCGATGAGGAAATCGCACAGCTTTTCGATAATGACGAGCTCATTATGAAAACAATGGAGAAGGACAAGGCTTCTGAGCGTGATTTTACCAATGCAAAGACAGAGTTGTATAGAAACATTCGTAACGGTGAAGTTATCACTGTTGAGGGTGTAAACGCACATATTCCTGCTATTTTCTTTGATAGAAAACGTTATGATCTTTCCAGAGTAGGTAGAAATAAATATAACAAAAAATTATCCCTTGCCGCTCGTATTGCAGAGCGTCAACTCGCAGAAGATATCGTTGATCTTGAAACCGGTGAAATTCTTGCCGTTAAGGGTCAATCTTTATCCTATGAAGAGGCAATGGAAATTCAAAATAAGGGTATCAACGTAGCTTATGTATACGGAGAGGACCAATATAAAGTTAAGGTTATCGGTAATAACCATGTTGACCTTGCAAAATTTGTTTCCGTAGATCCTCAATCTTTAGGTATTTTGGAGATGGTTCACTATCCCACCCTTATGGATATATGGGCAGGCCTTGACAGCGAAGAGGAAAAGCTCCAAGCTGTTCGTGATAATGTTAACAGACTTGTTTGCAAGCAAATCAAGCTTGATGACATCATCTCTATCGTCAACTACAACGTCAACCTCCGTCACGGTGTAGGATTTACCGATAATATCGACCACCTTTCCAACAGACGTATACGTGCAGTGGGCGAACTTCTTCAAATAGAGGTTAGAAAGGGCTTCCAAAATATGGAACGTCAAATTATGGAGAAGATGAACACCACAACATCGGACAATGCCGATATAAGTAAGTTCATTAATGTAAAGCCCGTTACCAGCAAGGTTAAGGAATTCTTCAATACCAACCAGCTCTCACAATTCATGGATCAACAAAACCCCATTGCAGAGCTTACCCACAAGAGAAGACTTTCCGCATTAGGACCCGGCGGTTTGAACCGTGAGCGTGCAGGCGTTGAAGTTCGTGACGTTCACCACTCCCACTACGGAAGATTGTGTCCTATCGAAACTCCTGAAGGACAGAATATCGGTCTTGTTAGTTCTCTTGCAACTTACGCTAGAGTAAACGAGTACGGTTTTATCGAGACCCCTTATCGTAAGATTGATAAGGAAACAGGAAAGGTAACCGATGAAATCGTATATATGACTGCAGATGAAGAGGATAAGTACGTTATCGCTCAAAGCATCGAGCCATTAGATGAAGAGGGCAGACTTAAGAATAAAGAAGTCGCTGCTCGTATTCGTGAAGATATTCGTAACGTTCCCGCATCAAGAGTTGACTATTTGGACGTTTCTCCTAAGCAATTGGTTTCCGTTGCTGCCTCCCTTATTCCTTTCCTTGAGAACGACGATGCTAACCGTGCATTGATGGGATCTAATATGCAGAGACAAGCAGTTCCTCTTATTCGTCCCGAAGCACCTATTGTCGCGACAGGTATCGAGCATAAGGTTGCTACCGACTCCGGTGTTATGATTTTGGCAGAATTCGACGGTATCGTTACACACGTATCTGCTGATTTTATCACTGTTGAAGGTGACGGTGTTAAAAAGACCTATCAGCTTCATAAATTTGAGCGTTCCAACCATGAGACTTGTGTAAACCAACGTCCTATGGTTAAGGTTGGTCAAAGAGTTAAAGCCGGTGACGGTTTGGCGGACGGACCTAGCACAGAAAACGGAGAACTTGCTTTAGGTAGAAATATTCTCATTGGATTTATGACCTGGGAAGGATACAACTACGAGGACGCTATTCTTATTTCTGAAGAGCTTTCACGTGATGACGTATTTACTTCTATCCATATCAGTATTTATGATACAGAGGCTCGTAACACCAAGCTAGGTGATGAGGAAATTACAAGAGATATTCCTAACCGTGGTGAGGATATGCTTAAGGACTTGGACGAACGCGGTATTATTAGAATCGGTGCCGAGGTTCACTCCGGTGATATATTGGTAGGTAAGGTTGCACCTAAGGGTGAAGCTGAACCCACACCCGAAGAGAGATTATTAAGATCCATTTTCGGTGAAAAAGCAAGAGATGTAAGAGACGTATCCTTGACGGTTCCTCATGGTGAGCACGGTATCGTTGTCGATGTTCAAACCTTTACAAAGGAAAACAAATCCGACTTGAACACCAACAGCAAGATGTTGGTACGTGTATTTATCGCACAAAAGAGAAAACTCGGTGTTGGCGACAAGATGGCAGGACGTCACGGAAATAAGGGTGTAGTATCTCGTGTATTACCCAAGATGGATATGCCTTTCCTTCCCGACGGAACTTCTCTACAAATTGTATTAAACCCCTTAGGCGTTCCTTCTCGTATGAATATCGGACAGGTTCTCGAGGTACACTTAGGACTTGTTTGTAAGCATGCTAATATGAAGATCGCTACTCCCGTATTCGACGGAGCTAGAGAAGAGGAAATACACCAATTATTGCAAGATAATATGCTTCCCACCGATGGAAAGCTTCAGCTTTACGACGGTAGAACCGGTGAGCCTTTCGAGAACAGAGTCACCGTTGGTTATATGTACATGTTAAAACTTATCCACTTGGTTGACGATAAGATTCACGCAAGAAGTACCGGAGCATATTCCCTCATTACACAACAACCTCTCGGCGGAAAAGCCAAATTCGGCGGACAACGTTTGGGAGAAATGGAAGTTTGGGCAATCGAGGCATATGGTGCGGCTAACGTACTTCAAGAAATGCTTACCGTTAAGTCTGACGACGTAACCGGTAGAGAAAGAGCTTACGCTTCTATTACAAAGGGTCAAAACATCAGCGAGCCCGGTATTCCCGAATCCTTCAGAGTACTGGTTCGTGAAATGAGAAGCTTGTGCTTAGATCTCCGTCCTATGGGAGAAAATGCTCAAGAAATTCCCGATACAATTATCGACGAGGCTTACCAAGACAATGAACCTAAGGATATTAAGGACATTGACTTTGAGGACTTCTTTAAAGATGCTAGCGGCGAGGATTCTGTTGGTAGCGAATTTGATGGTGCTCTTGACAGCGGTTCCTTCGGAGAGGACTCCTTATTGGACGATTTCTTTGATATGACCGATGGCGACGATGGTATGAACTAATAGTCGGTTGCGTTTGGAGGTAGACAAATGTTTGAAGTTAACAATTTTGAATCTATAAAAATTAGTCTTGCTTCTCCCGAGAAGATCTTAGAGTGGTCTTCCGGAGAGGTTACTAAGCCTGAAACTATTAACTATAGAACACAGAAGCCCGAGCCGGGCGGCTTGTTCTGTCAAAAGATTTTCGGACCTGTTAAGGACTGGGAATGTGCCTGCGGAAAATACAGACGTATTCGCCATAAGGGCGTTGTTTGTGACAAGTGCGGTGTTAGAGTTGAGCCAAGTAAGGTAAGACGTGAGAGAATGGGCCATATCGACCTTGCCGCTCCCGTTGCTCACCTTTGGTATCTTAAGGGTGCTCCTAGCCGTATTGCAACCGTATTGAATATGGCTCCGAAGGATGTTGAACATGTGGTTTACTATGCTAGTTATGCAGTTGTAGATCCCGGTACAACCCCTCTTCTTCCCAAGCAAGTTCTTGATGAAACAGAGTATATGAATGCCGTTGCTACCTATGGTCGTGATGCGTTTACGGTCGGAATGGGTGCTGAGATTATTAAGCAATTCCTTATGGAAGTTGATCTTGATAAAGAAATCGCAGATTTACGTCAAGCCATTGCAGCCGATCAAAACTCCGCTAAAGAAAATGACAAAGCTCCAAAGAGAATGAAGATGGCTAAGCGTCTTGAAGTACTTGAGGCATTCAAGGAAACAGGCAGCAAGCCCGAATGGATGATCCTTGACAGACTTCCCGTTCTTCCCCCCGAGCTTCGTCCTATGGTTCCCCTCGAGGGCGGTAGATATGCTACTAGCGACTTAAATGACTTGTATCGTTATGTTGTAAATCGCAATAACCGTTTGAGAAACTTTATGCAATCCAACGGTGTTGATGCTATGATTCGTAATGAGAAACGTATGCTTCAAGTTGCGGTTGATAACCTTATCGACAATAGTAAACGTGCCAAATCTTCGGGTGCTAGTAAATCACGTGAATTAAAGTCCTTGACTGCAATGCTTCGTGGTAAGCAAGGTCGTTTCCGTCAGAATCTTTTAGGTAAACGTGTTGACTACTCCGGTCGTTCTGTTATCGTTGTAGGTCCGGAGCTTAAGCTCTATCAATGCGGTCTTCCCAAGGAAATGGCATTAGAGCTTTTCAAGCCCTTTATTATGAGAGAGCTTGTTGAGCAAGGAATTTGTAATAATATTCGTAACGCAAAGCGTTATACCGAGCGTGCTAAGCCTGAAGTATGGGATATTCTTGATGAAGTCATCAAAGATCACCCTGTATTATTGAACCGTGCTCCTACATTGCACAGACTTGGTATCCAAGCCTTCGAGCCAGTGCTTGTTGAAGGAAGAGCTTTAAAGCTTCACCCCTTGGCTTGTACAGCGTTCAACGCAGACTTCGATGGTGACCAAATGGCTGTACACCTTCCTCTTTCAATCGAGGCACAAACCGAGGCTAGATTCTTGATGTTGTCCACAAACAACATTTTGAAGCTTTCCGACGGTAAGCCTATCGTTTCTCCTACACAGGACATGGTATTAGGTAGCTACTACTTAACAATAGTTAAGCCCTATGAGCCTAGAAGAGAGGACGAGAGCGAACTCGATTATCGCCGTAGAACAGAAAGAGCCTTCTCCTCTGTTGAGGAAGCTAAAATGGCATATCAATGCAAGACAATCGGATTACAAAGTCTGGTTAAGGTTCGTGTAAGCAAGGTTATCGACGGTGTTGAGCATAGCAAGTTTATAACCACAACAGTCGGTAGACTTATCTTTAATGAGGCAATTCCTCAAGATTTGCACTTTGTTCCCAGAGATACAATCGATCAACAATTGGATCTTGAAATCGATTTCTTAGTAGACAAGAAGAAACTTCAACAGATTGTTGACCATTGCTACAAGTATAAGGGATCTACAATTACCGCCGATGTTTTGGATAAGATCAAGGCACAAGGTTATAAGTATTCGACCTTGGGTGCACTTACCACCAGCGTATTCGATATGACGGTTCCTCATCAAAAGCAAGAGCTTATTGCCGCTGCAGAGAAAGAGGTTTCCAAACAACAAAAGAACTACGAGCGTGGACTTATCACAAACGAAGAGAGAGAAAGAAATGTCGTTGAAATTTGGAGCAGAGTAACCGATGAGGTTAAATCCGTATTGAATGACACTCTCGATACCTTCAACCCTATCAAGATGATGATGGATTCAGGTGCTCGTGGTAGTATTGAGCAAACAAGACAGCTTGCAGGTATGCGTGGCTTGATGAAGGATCCTTCCGGTAAAACAATCGAGCTCCCTGTTAAGTCTAACTTCCGTGAAGGCTTAGACGCATTGGAATACTTTATTTCTTCACACGGTGGTCGTAAAGGTTTGGCAGATACGGCATTAAAAACCGCAGAATCAGGTTATCTGACACGTCGTCTTGTTGAAATCGCACAACCTGTTATTGTTATGGAACAGGATTGTGGTGACGTAAAGGGTGTATACGTTGAGCCTATCTATGGTGCGCGTAACTCCACTATCGAAGAGATTAAGACAAGAATCGCAGGTCGTTATTCTATTAACGAGATAGTCAATCCCGAAACCGGAGAGGTTATCGTTCCTGCCGATACACTTATTTCTCCCGAGCAAGCAGCTGCCGTTCAAAATGCAGGAATCACAAAAGTTAACATTCGTAGCGTTCTTTCTTGTAAGCATCCGTTCGGTGTTTGTGCTAAGTGCTATGGTGCCAATATGGGCAGCGGAAGCATTGTAAAGATCGGTGAAACCGTTGGTATTATCGCAGCTCAATCAATCGGTGAGCCCGGTACACAGCTTACCATGCGTACCTTCCACACCGGTGGTGTTGCAGGTGCTGACGATATTACAGCAGGTCTACCTCGTGTTCAAGAATTGTTCGAGTGCCGTAACAGCAAGGCTGATGCAGTTATCTCAACAATAAGCGGTGTGGTTAGCAAGGTTGAGAACGATAAGAAGATCACAATTATCGTTACTCCTAAGGACGGCTCTGAAGCTAAGAGTTACAATCCTCCTTATAACGCAAAGATATTGGTAAATGACGGAGACGAGGTTGAACCCGGAACTCAGCTTACAAGCGGTTCTATCAAACTGAAAGAGTTATTGGCGGCAAAGGGCGTAAAGGGTGTTCAAGATTACCTTATCAAAGAGGTATTGAAAGCATATCTTGCTTCCGGTGTTTCCATCAACGATAAGCACATTGAGATTATCATTCGTCAAATGCTTCGTAAGGTTCGTGTTGAAAAGCCAGGAGATACAAAATTGTTACCCGGTGAACTTGTCGACGAGGCTGTATTCAACGAGATTGTACAAGAGGTTGTTGAAAATGGCGGACGTCCCGCAATGGTTAAGCGTACCATTCTAGGAATAACCAAGGCATCCCTCGCAAGCGAATCCTTCTTATCCGCAGCTTCCTTCCAAGAGACGACAAGAGTTCTTACCGATGCTGCAATCAAAGGCAAGGTTGACCCGTTGCGTGGACCTAAGGAGAATATCTTATTGGGTAAGCTTATCCCTGCAGGAACAGGATTGAAACGTTATAATAGCATTAACGTAATGCCTGTTACTAACATAACAGAGGCTCCTGTTGATATTCCTAATATCGACGAAGAGTTCTAATTTGTAAATTGCACAACAGTAAAATAATGTCCTTGACCTTGTAAAAAGCTAGGTCAAGGCGTTATTGTGTAATGCCTATTTTGGAGGTAAAATGACAAAAGAAAATATTAGATTATTTACGAGCGAAAGTGTTACCGAAGGACATCCCGATAAAGTGTGTGATAGTATTTCCGATGCTGTTTTGGATGCGGTTTTAGCAGCCGATCCTTATGGCAGAAGTGCTTGCGAAACCTGTGTTACCACCGATACAGTCATGGTAATGGGTGAGATTACAACAAAGGCTGAACTAGACATAGATAGTATTGTTCGCAATACAATAAAGAATATCGGATATGTATATCCGGACCTGGGTTTTGATACTAACTGTGAAATAATCAATAAAATACATAATCAATCTCAAGATATAGCATTGGGTGTTGATAATAGTCGTGAAGCAAAAAGCGGCGATAGTGTCACATATGATAAAATCGGTGCAGGCGACCAAGGAATGATGTATGGTTACGCAACCACGGAAACTCCTTCTTTAATGCCTATGCCCATTGTTTTGGCACATGCACTAACTGCTAGATTGACGGAATGCCGCAAATCGGGAGAAATTTCTTGGCTTCGTCCCGATGGGAAGGCACAAGTTACCGTTGAATACGTCGATGATATTCCCGCAAGAGTACATACGGTTGTTGTATCTACTCAGCATGCCGACGTTGTTACACATGAAGAGATTGAAAAGGAAATATTGGAAAAGGTTATCAAGGAGGCAATTCCTTCTAACTTAATTGATAATAATACGCGTATTTTCGTGAATCCCACCGGAAGATTCGTTATAGGTGGACCACACGGTGACAGTGGTTTAACCGGAAGAAAAATAATTGTTGATACCTATGGTGGTTATTGTCCTCATGGCGGTGGAGCCTTTTCCGGGAAAGATCCAACAAAGGTTGATAGAAGTGCGTCATATTATGCAAGGTACGTATGCAAAAATCTTGTCGCCGCAGGGATGGCTGAAAAATGCTTGCTCGAGGTTAGCTATGCAATAGGTGTTGCAAAGCCAATATCATTGAGAGTGTCTGCTGTCAACGGAATTTGTTCCGACAATCTTCTAGAGCAAATAGTCGACAGAGTATTTGACTTCCGTCCGGCAGCAATTATAGATAATTTGGGTCTACGTGCTCCAATTTATAGTTCTACTACCAATTATGGTCACTTCGGAAAGGATAACCTACCTTGGGAAGGACTTGATAAGGTAGACGAAATCAAGAGGGTATATCTTGAACTGAAAGGTGAGTAATGGATATTAGCGGAAGCGTTCAAGGAATAGTTTTTAGAAACGCAGAAAACGGATATACCGTTTGTGCGGTAGATGTCCACGGTTTAATAATAACAGCCGTGGGCATTTTTCCACCTATAACAGAGGGGGAAAACGTAACCTTAAAGGGAGATTATAAACTTAATTCTCGATACGGTGAGCAATTTGTTGTAGAGGAGGTTATAGTTAGTCCGCCGACCGATGAGTATAGTATGATAAAATACCTGTCGTCGGGATTATTTAAAGGTGTCGGTGACGTTACCGCATCGGCTATTGTTAATAAATTTAATAAAGATACCTTTGATGTAATACAGTTTAATCCCATAAAGCTTGCAGAGATTAGAGGAATAAGTAAGAAAAAAGCGGAGGAGATCGGTTCAAAATTTGCAGAATTACGTGCAATGCAAAGAGCAATAATGTTTTTAGGCAAGTTTCATGTATCGCTGAACCTTTCGTTGAAAATATACCGCTGTTACCAACAAAATACCGAGAATATTATTAAAACGAATCCTTATAAGCTAGTAGGAGAGGTTGAGGGCGTAGGCTTTAAAACGGCAGACCAAATTGCAATAAGCATAGGCATTCAAAACGATAATCCTAATAGGGTAAAGGCTGGAATAAGATATTGCCTTGATGAGGTTGCTGCCAGAGCAGGACATACCTATTTACAATTAGGAAGAATAATTACCGAGGTTAAAAAATTACTGTCATTTTCAGAGGAGCAAGTCGAGCTTATCAATCAAGCCTTAGAGGATTTGGAAATAAACGGAGATATTGTTAGAATTAACAAAAACGGTACTTTAGGTTATATGCTTGATAAGTATTATTATCTCGAGAACGGCATTGCAAAAAAGATTGTTAAAATCGTCACAGAGGGAAGACCCCTAGATATTGATTTTAATAGAGAAGTAGATTATTATGAACGTAGTAACGGTATCAAGTTCCATGCTTCACAGCGTCAAGCAATACAAGATGCACTAAATAACGGATGTGTTATTATAACCGGTGGTCCGGGTACAGGTAAAACAACTATTATAAAGTGTATTCTCTTCATGCTTGAAAATATGGTAAAAAGATATGCCTTAACTGCACCTACAGGAAGGGCGGCAAAAAGAATGAACGAGGCTACCGGAAGAAATTCAATGACAATGCATCGTTTATTAGAGATGAATAAGCATGGCTTTGGTAGTTGCGTATATAATGAACTAAACCCGCTGCCATATGACGTAATTATCGTTGACGAGGTTTCAATGGCGGACGAGTTTATTTTCTATGCATTGCTTAGAGCTTTGGATCGAGGCACAAAAATGATACTTGTCGGAGATAAGGATCAGCTTCCTTCTGTCGGTGCCGGTAGTGTATTGGCTGACTTGATAGAGTCAAAGCTAATTCCCGTATGTATGTTAAATCATATTTATCGTCAATCGGAGGATAGTTTTATAATAACCAACGCTCACTTGATTAATAAAGGAATATTGCCGGAGCCGAATAAAAACAGCAAGGATTTCTTCTTTGATTATCAAGAAGATGAAGGAAAAACAATCGAGCATACAAGAGCATTCGTGACAGATAGAATATCCAAATATTTAGATGTAAGACCGGACGAGATTCAGATATTAGCACCTCTTAAGCAGGGAAATGCGGGTGTAATCAGCTTGAATAAAATAATGCAAGAGGCTTTAAATCCTCCAGCAAAATACAAGGAAGAGCTCACTGTAGGTAGCGATCTTTTGCGTGTCGGAGATAGAGTAATACAAACATCAAACAACTATGATATAGAGTGGTACAAGAATTTAGGTGACACTATAGTCGAAGGTACCGGTGTTTTTAATGGTGATATCGGAATTATTGACCAAATAAGTAAGGGCGAGGGTTCTGTCAAGGTTGCTTTTGAAGATGGGCGTTTTGCGACCTATGCTGCTGATGAATTAGACCAACTTAGCTTGGCTTATGCTATTAGCGTTCATAAATCGCAGGGTTCGGAGTTTAGGGTTGTTATACTGGTTTTAAGTAGGTATAATCCTATGGTACTTTCCAAAAATCTCTTTTATACCGCAGTGACCAGAGCAAAAGAAATGGTAGTTATTGTAGGAAATAGGGAAACCGTTGCAAAAATGACCAAAAACAAGTATACGGAAAAGCGTTTAACCGCTCTTGTTGACTTTATACACGAGGAATGTAATAAGAGCAATTAACGACTAAAAACGGACTGTATTACCATGAATATAATGCAAAGAATCAGATACACGTGCATTTGCCTTTTATAGTAGTTTTACAATAATATATGACGACAAGAAAAAATAAGATTTCGATATTGATTTTGTAACTAAATCAATATCGATTTTTTATTTGGCGGAATTATTAAGTCCCGAAAAACATTATTGAGCATATTGATATAATCGAGGATAATTCGCAAAAGAGTATTTGATAATAGGTATTTTTTTGAAGGTGTTAACCGTTGTAATTGTTTTTTTCGGCATAGAAGAATTAACTGAAATACGGAGATGAATTCCTTGTAAAAACAAGGGCATTCCTCAATATGCATCTTGACAAAAAGGTTGTACTATGTTATTATCAATGTATAATATCTTAACCATATAAGGAGATAATTTATGGCACGTTTTACTTTACCTCGTGATCTATATCATGGCAAAGGAGCTCTTGAGGCTCTAAAGACTTTAAAAGGAAATCGCGCAATGGTTTGCGTTGGCGGCGGTTCTATGAAACGTTTCGGATTCCTTGACAAGGTTGTTTCCTATCTTGAGGAAGCCGGAATGCAAGTTGAACTTTTTGAGGGTATTGAACCCGATCCTTCCGTCGACACTGTTATGCGTGGTGCACAAGCTATGGAAAAATTCCAACCCGATTGGATTGTTGCCATTGGCGGAGGTTCGCCTATCGATGCTGCAAAGGCTATGTGGATCAAATACGAGCATCCTGAAATTACTTTCGAGCAAATGTGTGTAGTATTCGGAATTCCCGAGCTTCGTCACAAAGCTCACTTCTGTGCTATTCCTTCCACATCGGGCACAGCTACCGAAGTTACGGCATTTTCTGTCATTACAGACTATCAAAAGGGTATCAAATATCCTTTGGCAGACTTTGAAATAACACCGGATATCGCTATTGTTGATCCCGAGCTTGCTGAAACAATGCCGAAAAAATTGACGGCACACACGGGTATGGATGCAATGACACACGCAATCGAAGCATATGTTTCAACTTGCAATTGTG
Source organism: uncultured Christensenellaceae bacterium (assembly GCA_964561145.1). Taxonomy (GTDB): domain Bacteria; phylum Bacillota; class Clostridia; order Christensenellales; family CAG-1252; genus RUG14300. Next base: position 29,503 of record CAZLNZ010000017.1, on the reverse strand, counting down.
ATTTTACCGATCCCCTCGCCATATTTGCCATTAAGATGATACAGGATGCTTTGATTGCCTCCTATAACGACGATATGTCAAAACGTGCTAGTATGCATAATGCACAATGCTTGGCAGGCATGGCGTTCTCAAATGCCTTATTGGGAATTGTTCACTCTATGGCACATAAAACGGGAGCTGCATTCGAGGATCTTGGCGCACATATTATTCATGGCGCCGCAAATGCAATGTACCTTCCCAAAGTTATAGCATTCAATGCAAAAGATCCGGTTGCGAAGAGCCGTTATGCGGAAATTGCCAATTATATGGGCTTAGGCGGAAACAGTGAAGATGAAAAGGTTGCAAAATTAATTGCATACCTGCGTGGAATGAATGATGCATTGAATATCCCTCAAGCAATCAAAAATTATGGTGCCGACGGACTACCTGCAGAGGTTGGATTTATTCCAGAGGATGTATTCCTTGCAAGATTACCCGAAATCGCAAAGAATGCAGTAGGTGATGCATGTACCGGTTCAAATCCTCGCCAAATTTCCGTTGAGGAAATGGCAAGACTCTTGAAGTGTTGCTATTACGACACCGAGGTAGATTTCTAATTAGAACTGCAGTACTTTCGCCGATTAAGTACTAACCCTTTTGTAAGTTAAGACACAGGGAACACGTGCCGCATTGGTTTATTATTTCATCTATGACGTTGTAAAGAAAAAAACAGGCTCTGATCGTGTAAAGGTCAGAGCCTGTTTTTAAAGAAGAATGTTCTTATTTCCGCAGTCAAATACACAGAAAGAATAGACGATACACTAATTAAAAGTTTGCGTTCAAAAAAGAAAAGCTGAAAATATAATACCATAACACTACAGTGAAGTCACAATCGATTGACGGACTGTGCTTTTTATTATGCTATTTAAAGGGGATGATTTTTTGAGAGCAGAGCATTTGGTTATACCTTTCAAAAAAGTCGATTAGAACGATAATCTGCATTGTATTAGCAAGCAGACTATTTTTAATCCTGTGACTCCAAAAGAGAAATTGTTGTGGTCACCCTAAGACCTTGGTGTTAAAATGAGGTTTTGAAACATTATTGACAATTATAGCGCAGTGCGCTATAATTTTGACATTAGATAATTTGGAGAAACAGTATGATCCATATTGATAAACTATATTTTAAAAATTGGAAGTTTATTGATTTATTTGCGGGACTCGGCGGTTTTAGACTGGCACTTGAATCTTTAGGTGCCGAATGTGTGTATTCAAGCGAATGGGATATTGCTGCACAAGAAGTTTATTGTGATAATTTCGGCGATGTTCCTGCGGGCGATATCACCAAAGTGGACGAAACGAGCATCCCTGACCACGATATACTATGTGCAGGATTTCCTTGCCAAGCTTTTTCCATTAGTGGAAAACAAAGAGGCTTTGAAGATAGTAGAGGTACTCTGTTCTTTGATGTTGCTCGTATTGTTAAAGAGAAAAAACCGAAAATTGTTTTTATGGAAAATGTAAAGAATTTTGCAACACACGATGGCGGAAAGACACTTGAAGTGGTAAAAGGAACCATGGAAGCATTAGGATATACGTTTAATCAAAGAGTACTTAATTCTGTTGATTATGGTGTGCCACAGAAAAGGGAAAGGATTTATATGGTGTGTTTTAGGAACGACATTGATGCTGAGAATTTTACGTTTCCAAAAGCGGTAAAACTTACAAAGCACGTGGAGGATTTTTTGCTAGAAGATACTTCACTAACGGAACACTTATATGTCAATCGAGTGGATACATATTATAACGATATGAAAGACGATGTGTACAGCAATAAATCTATTCGTCTAGGTATCGTTAATAAAGGTGGGCAAGGAGAGAGAATTTATAGCACAAAAGGAATAGCCATTACATTGTCGGCTTATGGTGGCGGTGTTTTTGCTAAAACGGGCGGATATTTAGTTAACGGACGACCACGAAGATTGCATCCGAGAGAATGTGCTAGACTAATGGGATATCCCGATTCTTATAGAATAAGTAAAAAAGCGAGTCAAGCATATCAACAGTTAGGAAACTCTGTGGTTATAGATGTTCTTCAATATATTGGTATTGAAATGGGAAAAGCATTAGAGGCGTAAAAATGAATGAAGTCGAATTTAGAAATTGGTTAGCTAAAAATAATGTAAACCGAAAAGTTCAAAGCGATATTGTTTCCAGAATTAAAAAGATTGAAAAAGAAATAGAAAACTGCGATATTGACGAACAATATCGCAGTGACAGATGTGAATATTTAATGTCGTTGTTTTTAAATATGGGTTTAAATGATGGAATGAAAAAATATCCGAATGCCAAATTTCCGATTGGAAAGTATTACATGAGCACCTTTAGGCACGCTATTAAATACTATATCAATTTTTGTGATGATTCTTGCTTTTAAATGTCGTGTTTAAATTCTTCCAAATCATTTTCATCCTGAGTTTTAATAAGTTTAATAGAGAAAATGACATTCATATTATATGTGTTCGATAATCTTCGAACTTCATAGTTGCCTAAATTTTGTTTTGAAAGAAAATATGTATAATTCCCTATAATAAATCTATCATGGCTTATTATCTCAGAACCTATATCAACAAAGAGTTTCTTTCCTTCGTGAGAAAAACGTGCAGTAGCGTAGTACGCTTGTATCATTTGCTTTACATCAGAAATGTATTTTTTAGCAGGTTCGCCTGAGCCACTTTTCTTTATACGATATTTAGCAATAATATTAAAATATTGTTTAAACTTTCGAATTGGGAAAATAACATAATCTCTATCGAAACTTATGATATACTTTACATTTCTGTCTTTGTAATGCTCAATAATCCAATTAGCAAAAACCTCTGCATTTATTTCTAATGATTGACCTGCAGTTCCTGCGTTATTAAACCGTTGGAAATCACTGTTCATATAATCGATAATGAGCTCTGTCATTCCATTTGGTTTGCTATGATTGCGGGGCGAGAAAACAAAGACTTCGCTTTCTTTATCAGGTAATAATACAAACTGTCCCGATTGAGCTGCCGCATCTTTTGCTTCGATGTAAAAATTGAGTCTTCCGTTTTTAATAGCGGCAATATCTGATTTTGTGGAATCCATACCACCTTCGTGGCGGAAATCGGTTTCTTTTGTTTTGTAAAGCTTTTTTAAGTATTCATAACAACGTAATTCGAATTGTTCTCCCGGTCTCATTGTGCATATTTCTCCTTGAGATCTAAAAATATTATTATACTATTTCCTAATTCTTGTATGACATTGACTGTCATTACATTAGCAAATGACGGTCGGCAACTTTTTTTCACTTTGTCAGCATTATTTAGGAAAGCCTTTGAGTAAAAGCACTTCATAACCCGTCAATTGATAAATCGCACTATTCTTTACATATAAAACGCCATCACGCCGGGCTCTTAACGTAGGACATTTTCCGGTATAAATAAGCAAATCATTTATTCTAGTATCTATAATTTTTCTTCCATGGTACGTATATCGTCAATTGAATATTTTCCGGCAATTGTAGGATTATTTAATGCGAAAAATCCAACAACAATATTTTAATCTGCATAAAGAAAACGGGTGTAATCCATTATTTTCGAGGCGACATCGCGTTTTTAATACTTCCTTATTAGCCCGGTGCATGTCACTAAGCGGTTTTTGTACAAAACGGGTGTATAGGCTTATGGCATATACACCTCAGATAAGATTTATTTGTTGTATATTTTGACTATTTCAATTGCCAAGACATCTATTCCGCATTTTACACATTCGACGGTTAGTTCGGCATTGATTCTTTTGCTAAGAGCTTTTCTTAGATGGTAAAACGGATTAAGAGAGATGGCATTTTTTATTTTCATTGCTTCGCTATAAGCTTGTAGAGAGGTTTTAAAGGCACTTTTTACAGTTTTATTTCCGAATGGAGTCATAATAACTCTGACGATGTTCATTGTTTCGAGAATGAAACTAGCCTTGATTTTTTTTATATAATCGATACCAACACCGTCAAGCAATCTCTCAATCGCATCTGTAACCTTTCTTATGATTCCAAAAACATCATTTTCGTTTAACTCAAGGAAGGCAAGCGGCTCTTCGCCTTTGTATAGCACGGCAATATTGTGTGCGAGGAGGTAGAATGGATACCATAATCTTTGGTTGTAAGGAACCTTTTCATCGACCTCGACTTGTTCGCTATCCTGACTACCGTCCGGGGGCTCAACAGGAATTTTTCTGCTCTTTTTTTCCTTGATTTTGTCTATTAACTTTAATATGAGCAGACGTTTTTTTCTACGGAAACTTTTCCGCAAAAGCTTTTCGGTAGAGTTTTCACAATTGGATATATACCTTTGTAGATGTTGAAGATCATCGGGAGGGAGTTCGTCGAGGTAATCCTCTGTAGATGCAGCACGAAGCTTCTTTCTTATATTCGTTACAATAATAGACGCAGCAACGAGTGCACCGAAGATTAAACCTGTGAGAGTCATTCCGATGTATGCGAATATTCTGCCTATGGATATTGACAAGATCATTCGATCACCTCCCCATCATCGGTACTCTCAATTTCCCGGAGTGTCTTTTCGATTTCCTTTTCTTCAAGTAACTTCTGTTCCTCTTCTGTTTTATTAATTATAAAACCATCTCCGTAAAGGCGTTTTGCTTCACCGCAAAGAGAAAAAACAAGCTTGATAAATATTTCACGCAAAACCTTGTTGACGGGCTTAACAAAGGCGGTAAGTTCCATTTTTTCCTGTTTTTCAGGATTTCCCTCTTTATTTGCATCCTTCTCTTTGGGTTTTCTTTTGAAAAGGGATAAGAACTTATTTGTACCTTCGCCGTGCTCTCGTTTGTCGGAAGACTTTTTGCGTGACGTTGATTTTTTCTTGTGATTCTCTTTTTCTTTTTTTCTGCGTTCCTTAAGCTTTTCTTTCTCTAAGCGTTCTTTTTCGAGCAGTTTGAGCTTTTTAGCTTCGAGTTTTTCGTTATCTTTTTGGGCTTTGGCTTCTTGCTTTTCTATTTTCTTATTCTTTTTCTCTGCTTTTTTGTTCAAGTAAAGAATTACTTCTTTTATGGTGATATCTCGTATGTTTCCTTTAAAACCTAGAAATCTCAAAAAAGCTGAAGCCAGAGCAGAGTAGGAATCTATTGTATCTAGCAATGTTTCCTCTATTATATCACCGCCCTCTGCAATAAACTTGAGGGCATTTTCGACGGTAATGTCTGTATCGAAACTAAGAGTTAGAAAGGGATATTTTTCCTGTAAGCCCTCGAGCGTTATTTCAACTGTGTGTTTGTTGTCGGTATATACTTTTGCGGTATCTTTTAATGCCTGAATCAGGGCATTCAGTGCTTGAATTGCATATACGTCTATCGGTTGTCTTGTGTCTAGACCTTTTATGATTGCTACAGCATTCTGTTCGATATCGTGATTTATCAAGTCTGTTTCTTCAAAGTTTTTTTTAAGCTTCAAGGGTTTTGCTTGAGTTTTTGTGAATATTTTATAAATTAGAAGAACCAAAAGAATGCCCAAAAGTACTCCTGCGGAAAAGAAACCGAAAGAGTAAAGACTTTTTAATAGTTTATCCGTTATATATTCACAAAGGAGCAGGTTTAATCTCATCTCTTGTTCTTCTTTCTTTTTTTACCTTTTTCCTCTTCTATTTCGTCCTCCGGCTCTCTCGGTGTTATGTCGGAAGAATGATCTCTTGTTTTTGTACTAGGTTCATCGGAGGGTATTATATCTGCTGCAGCCTCTTCCGAATATGCGGGAGTTTCCTTCTTTCTTTTCGATATCGCCCAAGTATTTTTTCTCTTTGGTTTTTCCGTTTTTTCAGGTTCTCCCTTTAGAGCCTTTTTGCGTCTTGAATTGTCTGCCATTCTGCTTCCGGTATTCATCAATATATCTAAATCGCTATCGGCTAAACGTGCCTCTTTTTCCTCTCTTTTTTCCAAGACTTTTTTAGCAGGAGTATTTATCGATTCGGGTATACTGTCTGTTACGACCGAAGTTACCATATTTTTTGAGCTCTTTTTCCCATCGTCGATGGTCTTTTTTGCGTTCTGAGCTTTTTCTTGCATTATGGATTTGCTGTTATTGTATTCATTGATTGCAATTGCCAGGTCTGGGTCCTTGAAGAGTTCTTTGTTATATTCGAGCTCATCGTTTCTGACAAGCTTAAACTCTTCGTATACATAAGATTTTGTTTTGTACCCTACAATGAGTGTTAAAATAGAGCTGGTAGCCCCTTGTACCGCAGAATCGATTAAGGTACCGAGTGCAGGAATTATGTTCGCACTTGCCTTTACGAATTTTGTTAGAATATTAGAGACGCTTACGTTTTGCATACCGTAGGCCACCAATGAATTAATTAGGACTCTTGTATATATTTTGATGAGCTTATAAAAGCTGGGGCGAGTACCATAAGCATAAAGAATGCTCTTTATCATTTTGATATTGATTAAAAGCACGCTTATAGAGTCTATCTTATCGTTTTGAGAAATGGCGGTATAACAAAAAGCACGACAGGAGTTTTTAAGAATAATACTCCTAACCTTTTTATTAACATCGGTATCGTAGGCATTTTTTAAAGCGTTATGTACATTTATGTTTTTCCCGGAAGCCAAGGCATCTGATAGTAGCTCTATGTTTTCCGGTGACAAATATCCTTTGTTTTCGGCGTGGTATTCGACAAGGTTGGAAGCAACCCTTTTTGCCACTCTGTTATTATTGGCACGTTGTACAGCGGTTTGCCTTCCTTTTTTGTTAACACTGTAGTAGGGAAGGAAGAATATTTTAATTGAGGGTATGCCTAAAAGGAGTACGAATAAAATCAACTCCACGATTCCCACTGCATATCCGAAGTATTCGTTGACGCTGCTTGCAGCTTGGTAAATATTGAGCATACAACCTATAAGCAAAACTGCAACAATACCGAAAACGACAATAAAGATTAAAGCATAAAGCTTACGATTTTCATTTCTAACCGATTTTTCGACACTCTCGTCAAAACTTTCATCTTCTTGATTTATCAGTCCTTTTATTTCTTCATCTGATGGATTGGCCATAGTAAACACCTTCTAATGATTGGGAGTAGTTCAAACCCCGTTGACGTGTAACCGAGTGTCACTTGTCCTCGTCATCACACGCATATAATATATATTAACAAAAAAAATATAGAATGTAAAGTTTAAACTTGTCTAAGCTCTTACGGGTTTGGCATGTTTTGACCGCTTATATTAGATTTATAAATACCTTTGTTTGAATTGAAAAGCGGTTTTATTAGGGCTGTTCTTTTCTCGACAGCAGGTATAAGACTTCTAAGTGGCGTGTGTAAGGGAACATATCAAAGGGAACCACTTTTTGAAGTGTAAATTTCTCCTCTAAAACCTTAATATCCGTTAGTGCTGTACGCAGATTACATGAAAGATACAATATGTACCTGGGAGGGTTTAAGAGAAGCGTTTTTGCAAATTGTCCAAGTCCCCCTCGTGGCGGATCGACAAAAACGATGGTTTTGTAGGAAGAAAAGGCTATCCGAAGTTTATTTACATCGCTTTCAATAAATCTAATCATTTTGGCGACGCCATTGGTTTCGGCAATTCTTTTACCTTCTTCTATTGATTCATGTACAATCTCGTTACTTATGACTTCGTGTCCGCTCATTGCAAAAATCGTTGAAGAAATACCTATTCCGCTGAAAAGGTCCAGAATTAAGGGATCTATGCGTAGGTCATCTATAACATCTGCCGCTTTTAAGTATATTTTCTCTGCAATTTCGCTGTTTGTTTGAAGAAAAGCTCTAGGAGTAATGGAATAAGACATATATGCACAGTGTGCGGAGATACGTTCCTCTCCCATTTTCAGTGATATAGCCTCGGACATTACTTGATTGGTTACGGCATTGTTCTCACATTCGTAGAGTGATACAACGTTAAAGTCATTAATCAAGGAGTTATAGAGACTATCGTATTTTAATAAGTTTTTTTGTGTGACTACAAGTGTTAATTGGATGCTGCCCTCTAAAACTCTGGCTAATGCAAAACGAAGGATTCCTTTTCTCTTTTTTGGATTGTATAAGGATATGTGTTCTCTGTCGATCCATGACAGTAGGGCTGCCCGCAGCTTGTCATAAAAATCACCGTGGAGTAAACAATGTTTTATATCTATCACCTTATGTGTTTTCTCGTCAAAGAAGCCTAAAATCACCTTTCCGCCATCAATAGAAAAGGCAATATGTATTTTGTTTCGTATTTTTTGTTCAGATGGAACGATTTCTTCAATATCATTGCAGCTCCCAGAGAATTTACGCCTAATCAGGGCATCCTTCTCTTTTAGCTGTTGATTGTAGGACATATGTAAGAGATCACAACCGCCGCACCTTTCTGCATACGGACAAGGGGGCTCGACTCTTAATTCACTTTTTTCAATTACACGATTGAGTTTACAGAGTACCGTATTTCCCGATGTTCCTGTTTCCGTATACTCGACAAGCTCGTTCTTTAGGACACCGCCTAGGACATATTTTTTGCCCTTAGAAAAAAATACACCGTTGAAATCGTCGTCAAGCTTTGTTATTCTGTTAATCTTTAGTTTTTCCATGAGGGTTATATATAAACGAAAAGTTAAGCTATTTATTGTTTGCTCTTATAATAAAGCCCGCAGTAACAATAACCTTCGAAGTTTTCGTCTTTCATCTGTTCTCTGAACTCTTTGCAAATGCACTTTGTATCTTCGTTCTTTGTCAAACGACAGGGACAATATCCGCCGTTTTCCTTCATTTTGTTTTTTAATGCGTCAACTATGGTTTTATCGGGATTAAGAGTGATTTTCATATTATCTCCAGTCTAAATTATTGGCAATTAATAAAATGCTAATCAAGTTAATGATAACAAAAATCTTTTGTCTCTCAGCATTCTTCCCCTGCGATATAAGCCATTTCGTAGGCACGATTCTCTTTAATCTCGTGTGGACGATATACGCCAATTCCCTTGATTGTTCTTGCAACGGTACAATCGTCTAGACAACGTATGTAACCCGAAAGAGCTGTCATTGCTTCATCGAAAGCATCGGGGGAATTGTCTGCGGCTGTTAACAAATAGTAGAATACCTTGCCGGTGATTTCAGTATATCTTGGAACGGTGCGGTCAAGGAAATTCTTTAAAGCGGCATTGATACAATAAAAATATACAGGCGATGCCAATACTATTACGTCAGCGTTGACCATTTTGTCAAGGAGTTCCGCCATATCGTCATTTTGAATACAACGATGGTGCTTGGAACAATACCCGCAACCTTTGCAAAATCCGATATTTTTATCTGCGAGAAAAATCTTTTCAACCTCTTTTCCGTCTGCAATAGCACCTTCTGCGAATCTATCGCACAAGGTATCGGAATTTCCACCAAGTCTGGGACTTGCAGATATGATAAGTACTTTTTTACTCATAAATATTACCTTCCTTTGTTGTCGTTATCGTAGAAATTAAGAGTTGATTTCCGATTGTACGAAATCGTTTAACTCGAAGCTATAGGGTAGTAGTTCACCCAGTGTATATACACAATAGGGTTCCCCTTCTTTGTCGCTTAGTAAGATTATTTTAAAGTTCGGTCCGGTGAGTTCGGACATTACCTGTCTGCAAACTGCACAAGGAAAACATTTTTGCGGAGGATTGCCTTTAGCTCCACCGACAATAGCGATAGCCTCGAAATTTCTTTCACCGTTGCTTACCGCTGCGAAAAAAGCAGATCTCTCGGCACAATTGGTTGCAGAATAGGAACAGTTCTCAACATTAGCTCCTCCGTATATATTTCCCTCATCAGTCAATAATGCGGCACCGACAGCGAAGTTGCTGTAAGGGCAGTAAGAGTTCTTTCTATATTCTATTGCCCTCTCAATTAGTTTTTCATAGATTTCCATAACTATATCTCCATCGATGATATTTTATACTATTATACTATCATTTCATTGTTTTTTCAATACTCTTTGAGACATTTATTATCGGCAACGTATTCTGTTGGTTTATAAGTAAGCCTGCAAGGGCAATTCGTTTTCGTCGGTAATTTCTCTAGAAAAAGTATTTCAAGTGAATTGTTATGCCTTGTATCTCCATCTTGACAAATGTAACAATAAAATATATAATGTGACTTAGTGGTTGGTTTTGTTGCCGTTTGCCCGGCGATGTTATCGACTCGGAAAAAGAATTTACACTGCGTACAAGGGTACGTGCAACGAAAGTCGGTTATTAGCCGAAAGGAGTAAGTTATGTTTTTGAACGTAAACGGACAAAAAATCGATAGAAAGAAAACCATTTTATCAATGGTTATTTTTTCAGTCGTATTCATTGGCTTGACCTTGATTGCGACTTATTTTGATTTGCAAATAAGCAAAATATTGACGAAGGGATCATTGGAAGCAGGAAAATACATATCTTCCTCCGGATTTGCCCTCTTTTTTGAGGCACTGGGGTCCTCTCCTATTTACATAATGGTATCGATCGCAGGAGTTATCGCTTTCTGGTATGGCATAAGAATGAATAAAAAGGTCAAATACGTCTATGCTTTTGTCGGGGCGGTTATGGTTATTATTGGCTTTTTCTTTACTTTTAAAGATATGTTTTCCTATATCGGAGAATTTATGGGAGCAAACCTTACCTCTGAGTCTATGGAAAACATCCTTATAGATGAGGGTAAAGACTTGGCAAGTTCTATATATATTCTTGCAATAGCACTATTTCTTGCTACAATATCCTCCTTTGCTTTGATTTCTCTTTGGAAAAGGATACCAAAAGAGAAAAACGATAAGCTTATTATTTGGGCATATATGATAGTCTGTACAATGGCAGGATACTTGATTATTCACTTTGTGAAGAGTCCCGTCGGTCGTGCTCGTTATCGTACCTTAAATTATCTTGGCAATTTTGATTATTACACCCCTTGGTATGTTATGAACGGCAAACGTAAGATGTTTGATCTTATAGGCGCAGCCGAAACAAGTACAAGATATAATTTTGTATCCGATGCTTGCAAGTCCTTCCCTTCCGGACATACATTTTCAGCAGGTATGGTGTACACCCTTCTCGCTCTTCCTTATCTTTGCGATCGTTTTAACAAAAAGAGCTCACGCATTCTTTTGTGGGTGGCAACAATCGGCTACACCGGAATAGTTGCTATTTCACGTATCGTTGCAGGCGCACACTATATGTCAGACGTTTTGTTTGGCGGAACGATTGCCTTTTTATCTGCAATGATTGCAATAGAAATCTTGGTGTTAAAGGGTGCACACTTTAAGGTGTTATTCGGAAAAGGTCATTGCCGTCAAGGTGCAATGGAATCGTGCATCGAAGATTCTTCGACCGAAAACACAATAAACGAAGTATCAACGGAATCCGAAATTGAAGAGCAATGAAAATATTGATTGTCGGTGCCGGTCAGGTCGGAGGCACCATTGTTGAGCTGTTGGCAAACGAAGACCACGATATAACCGTAGTGGATTTAGTCAAGAATAACCTATCTCTTCTTTCGGTAAAGTATGACATTAATGTTATTGTTGGAAACGGAACCGATGTCGGTGTGTTAAAAGAGGCACAAGCAGAGGAGGCGGATTTGTTTATTGCTTGTACGGCAAAGGACGAATTGAACGTGTTATGCTGTTTAATCGCAAAAAAACTCGGAGTTACAAGAACCGTTGCTCGTATACGTTCGCCCGAATACTGCGATCTTTTTAAAGAAAACGATTTGGGTATTAACTTAATAATCAATCCCGAGTACGAAAGCGCAAGGGAACTGTTTAGAGCTCTAAGATTTCCGTCTGCGTTAAGAGTTGAGCCATTCATTGAAGGAAAGGTCGATATTTTTGAATTTAGAATCGGAAAGAACAACCCTTTAATCAACACTTATTTAAGTGAACTTGGAAGTAAATACGGAATAAGCGTTCTGGTTTGCGCAATCAATCGTAAGGGGAAAGCTTTGGTTCCCACGGGAAACTGTGAGTTACTCGAGGGAGATATAATTTATGTAACCGCAACACTTAAGAATGCAGAAGCATTTTTCAAAAAGCTTAAAATTTGGAAAAAAAGCTTAAAACACATAATGATTTGCGGTGGCGGAAGAACGACATATTATCTTTGCTCGATGTTTAAAAGAATGGGCAACGAGATTAAGGTCGTAGAACCAAATAAAAAGCGTTGTCAAGCTCTTGTTCAAGATTTCCCAAGGGTCAACGTTGTCAATGCAAATACTGATGATTATGACCTGTTGCGTGACGAAGGTTTTGCCGAAACGGATGCCTTTTTGTCTCTAACGGAGGATAGCTCCGAGAACGCCATTTCCTGCTTGATTGCAAAGAATCTAGGCGTTCCTTCGGTTAGCACCATCGAGGATCAACCAATGATTGCAGACATGCTTAGCTCTCAAGGTGTAACTCTTATTTCTCAAAAATACGCTGCAGCGAGTCAAATTGTTCGATACGTAAGAGGGCAATCAAATGCAATGGGCGGTGCTATACAGGCGTTATATCGCATTATAAACGGTGATGCCGAAATCATGGAATTCAGTGTTGAAGCGACCTATAAGGCACTGGGGTGTAGTTTGAAGGAATCCTCCTTTATTCCGAACACCCTTATTGCGGCGATTTTACGTAATTCAGAGGTAATTATTCCCAACGGCGATGATTGCTTATTGGAAGGAGATAATGTTCTTATTGTCAGCAAGGGAGCGAAAATCGACGAATTGAACGATATAGTTGGTTAATTATGAAAAGGCTAAACTACGGAATGCTATTATATACCCTTGGTATCATTTGCCTTGTAGAGGCGGCATTTATGTGCATTCCTTTTATTATATCTCTAGCTTGTGCGGATAATCTGCGTTTGGGGTTTGGCGTCTGCATCGCGATTCTCGTTTGTCTCGGTTTGCCGTTTGCATTAAAAAAGCCGATTGAATCTCATATGGTAGCCAAAGACGGCTTTGTTATTGTTTCGCTGGCATGGATTCTAATGTCAATAATGGGAACCCTTCCTTATCTATTTTCCGGTGCGCTTCCCAATTTTTTCGATGCGTTTTTTGAGTCAGCCTCCGGCTTTACTACCACAGGTGCATCGGTTTTAAGTAGCGAGTACATATCCTCTATGCCGAAAAGTCTTCTTTTGTGGAGATCGCTGAGCCAATGGATGGGCGGCATGGGTGTTTTGGTGTTTGTAATTGCCATTTTACCGAAAGCAGATCCTGAAATCATTCATCTTTTTCGCGCAGAGGTTCCCGGTCCTCAGGTCGGTAAACTTGTAACGAAGCTTAGAACATCGGCGAGAATTCTTTATTGTATATACATCGGATTAACAATAATACAAATGGCACTGCTCTGTATAAAAATGCCGTTTTTCGATAGTGTTATTATAGCACTTTCCACGGCATCAACCGGAGGCTTCGCCCTTACTCAAAATTCGGTTGCTGCATATGGGAGTAATTATCCTATAGTAGTAACGACTGTTTTTATGTATCTGTTTTCCTTGAACTTTAATGCTGTTTTTCTAGTTCTTTTGGGTAGGGTTAAGGATGTGCTTCTAGACGAAGAGTTTTTAACTTTTACAGGCTTTGTCGTTGCTGCTATGTTTATAATTGCTCTGGACTTACGTTTCAATGGAAGCTATGTCGATTTCGGCACAAGCTTAAGGGATGCCGCATTCTATGCGACCTCCTTTATTTCGACCTCCGGCTTTAGTATAGTCAACTATAATTCTTGGCCTGTATTGTCTAAGACTGTACTAATGATTTTGACGATAATCGGTGGATGTGCCGGTTCTACGGCAGGTGGATTTAAAGTGTCTCGTGTGATAATCGTTGTCAAGGACGGCATTCAAGAAATAAAAATGTCAATGAATCCACATTCTTTATATATGATACGTTACAACAGAAAGGCACTCGACAAATCTGTAAGTCATGGCACACAGAGATACGCACTTTTGTATTGTATGATTTTCATAGTTTCCGCATTATTGGTCGCTATTTATAATCCACAATATGACGATCTCGGTTTTTATGACGTTTTTGGTGCCGTTGCAAGCTGTTTTAATAATGTCGGACTGGCAATGGGGACAATAGGCGAACAAGGCTATACGAGCCTCTCTCACTTTTCAAAGTTTATTCTTACGCTGGATATGCTTGCAGGAAGGCTTGAGATACTCCCTCTCGCCATCTTATTTGTTCCTAAAACTTGGAGATAAAAGACGATATGAAAAGTTTAAGAGAGTTGTATAAAATAGGCAGAGGTCCCTCTAGTTCGCATACGATAGGTCCGGAAAAGGCTTGTAAGCTTTTTTCAAAACGTTTTCCCGAGGCAAGTACATTTAAGGTGATCTTGTATGGTTCGCTCTCTAAAACAGGGAAAGGACACGGTACCGACTATGTAATCGAGAAAACCCTTTTAAAACCGGTAGATGTAATCTTTGATAATAAAAATACCAAGCTGAAACATCCCAATACTATGGAATTATTTGCCTATAATGAGGAGAACAATCAAATAGGCTTTTGGCGTGTGTACAGTATTGGTGGCGGTGCTATAGAAATAGAGGGCGAGGAGAAATTTATTCCCGATGAGGTTTACCCACACAACTCATTTGAGGAAATTCGATCCTATTTAGACAAGGAAAATATTTCTTTACCTGAATACGTTATTCTCTTTGAAGGGGAATCTATTAAAGAATACCTTATGAGAATATGGCAAACCATGCAAACCGCTATCGATGATGGTTTGAATTGTTCGGGTATTCTGCCGGGCGGATTATCCACAGAAAGGAAGGCTAAACTTTTATATACTCTTGCTGAGAAAAACGAAACTCCTCAAACCAGAGAACATAGGCTTGTCAGTGCCTATGCTTTTGCCGTGGCGGAGCAAAATGCTGCAGGTGAAAGAATAGTTACAGCTCCTACTTGCGGTGCGGCAGGAATACTTCCCGCCGTTTTACGCTATGCAAAAGAAAGTGAAGGGTTTTCAGAGGAGGAAATTCTTGATGCACTTATGGTCGCAGGTATCATAGGGAATATTGTAAAAACCAATGCGTCGATTAGTGGTGCGGAATGCGGATGTCAGGCGGAGTGTGGTACAGCATGCTCTATGGCTGCTGCAGCACTTGCCTGTCTTATGAAAATGAACCTCGACCAAATAGAATATGCGGCAGAGGCTGCAATGGAACATCATTTGGGCTTAACCTGTGATCCTGTTGCCGGTCTTGTGCAAATACCTTGTATCGAAAGAAATGCCGTTTCGGCAATGAGGGCTATTAATGCGGTTTTTCTCGCAAAATACTTGACCAGCTCCCGTCAAATATCCTTTGATGCCGTTGTTGAAACGATGTACAACACGGGCAAGGATATTAAAGTAAGATACCGTGAAACGTCAATAGGCGGTCTTGCAAAAAGCTACGATCATTCGAGGCTAAAAAGAGCTTCAAAGAAGAAGAAATAAAAGAGAATAAAATATATCTTCCATTTGATTGACAACAGATAATAAAAGGATTACAATAGCATTAACCTACTAAAAAGGTAGGTTGAAATCTTCTTAGGTTGTAAAAAAGTGAAAAAGTGTCAACAATCTAGGCTGAAAACATATTTTCAAAGGAGTATTTATGATTTACGCAGACAATGCGGCTACAACCAAAACAAGCCGTAAGGCAATTGAAGCAATGCTTCCATACTTTGACGGAATATACGGCAATCCTTCCAGCCTTCACTCTGAGGGACAAAAAGCAAAAGAGGCTTTGGAAAATGCCAGGCAAATAATCGCATCGAGGCTAGGCTGTGAAGCTCGTGAAATCTATTTTACCTCCGGTGGTAGTGAGGCAGATAATCAGGCAATTATATCGGCTGCTCAAATAGGAAAACGTAAGGGAAAAATGCGTATTGTTTCGACGGCATTTGAACATCATGCTGTTTTGCATACATTGAAAAAGCTCGAAAAAGAAGGCTTTATCATCGAGTTGCTTCCTGTAGGCGAAAAGGGAACAATTACCGCAGAACAAGTGGAAACCGCAATCGATGACAATACTTGTTTGGTTAGTATAATGTATGCTAATAATGAAATCGGTTCCGTTATGCCTATCAAGGAAATCGGAGAGGTTTGTAAAAGAAATGGTGTATTGTTCCACACTGATGCAGTCCAAGCAATCGGTCACATAGATATTAATTTTAAAGAGGAAAATATAGATATGGCTGCAGCCTCCGCTCACAAATTTCATGGACCTAAGGGCGTTGGCTTCTTGTATGTCAGGAAGGGCATTCCTCTTGTTAACATAATCGAAGGGGGTGCTCAGGAACGCAATAAGCGTGCAGGTACTGAAAATACTCCCGCGATAGTCGGAATGGCTGTGGCACTGGAGGAGGCATTGGACAATCTTGAGAATAGTTCTAAAAAACTTAGAGTTTTAAGAGATCGTTTGATAGAAAATCTTTCAAAAATACCTCACAGCATTCTTAACGGAGATCCTATCAACAGACTTGATTCAAATGTAAGCTTCTGTTTTGAAGGAATCGAAGGAGAGGGATTACTTCTCCTCCTAAACGAGTCGGGAATATGTGCATCTTCCGGTTCTGCTTGTACATCGGGATCTTTAGACCCTAGCCACGTGTTATTGGCAATAGGAAGACCTCACGAGGTCGCACACGGCTCTTTAAGACTTTCCTTGAGTGATGAGAATACCGAAGAGGATGTCGAGTATATGTGCAAACAAATCCCTCAAATAGTGGAATATCTTCGTAGCTTCTCCCCCTTATGGAAGGATAAGCTTAGTGGTAAAAAAGAATTTTTTATAAAGTAGAGAGGTGGTAGTATGGCTTTATATAGTGAAAAAGTAATGGATCATTTTCTTCATCCTCGTAATGTCGGAAGTATTGAAAATGCAGATGGTGTAGGCGAAGTCGGTAACGCAAAGTGCGGAGATATAATGAAGATATATCTTAAAATCGAAAACAATATTATAGTTGATGTTAAATTCGAAACATTTGGTTGCGGTTCGGCTATTGCATCTAGCTCTATGGCTACGGAGATGATAAAGGGGCAACCTTTAGATCAGGCTCTACAATTAACCAATAAAGCCGTTGCAGAGGCATTGGACGGACTTCCCGCACATAAAATGCACTGTTCTGTTTTAGCAGAGGAAGCAATCAAAGCAGCGGTTAAAGATTATTATGATAAAAACGGTATCGAATATGATGCCGAAATGTTTAAAAATGTTGGAGGCTGCAGTTCCTGCCACGTATAGAATTAAAGAGGTGAAGTATGTTGATTTCGACAAGAGGAAGATATGCTTTAAGGGTGATGATCGATCTTGCAAAGAGTGAGGGTGATTTCATACCGATGAAGGACATTGCCGAAAAAGAGCTTATTTCTTTAAAATATGTTGAGCAAATAGTGCCGCCGCTTGTTAAAAACGGTCTTATCGAAAGTATGCACGGTAAAGGTGGCGGATATAGGCTTTTAAGAAAGCCCGAGGAATATTCAGTAGGAGAGATTTTGCGTCTTACCGAAGGCTCGCTTTCCCCTGTAGAATGCCTCGAAAAGAGTGAACACAATTGCCCGAGAGAAGGTAATTGTACAACTCTTCCGATGTGGAAAAAGCTGGATTTATTATTAAACGAATTCTTTGATGGCATTTCCCTTCGGGACTTAATGTAGTGTTTTTCACCGAGGCATCTTACATTCTTTCTCCTTTTCCCTTCCTAGCCTCGGTGAAAAATAATAAAAAAGTTAGCCGTTTTTCCACAAGCATTGGCTAACTTTTTTGTATATAATTGACGAAACTTCGCAAATAGCAAATCTATAAGTTCGATAAGATACTTATTATCACGAAAATAATGGATGCTAGGTTGTTATACAATCAATCTTCCCAATGAGGAATCGACAACTCGTAATATTTTCTCCTCGATACCGGTATCGGGATTTATATAGACAAAATAAAAATCGTCATCATTTTTAGCACATATTTCAACCGTCAATAATTCATCTCCCCAATCTGTCGGAATAACCGCAAGTCTTGTTTCCAATAGTGTTAATCCCTTTAGTCTATTTGATGCTATTTTATCAATATCTATGTCACTCTTATATTTCCTTTCTTCATGGTTGTAAAGATAGCCTAGACATTCAACTCCTATAATTTCCTTGTTTTCTGCGGAGACTTTTATTTTTATCATATCGGGATAAAAGATTGTATCGTTTGAATAGTAGGCATAGTTTATATACCAAACATTATCGTATATACTAGCCCAAACAGCTTTCATTTGCTTAATCCCGATTTTTTCTAAATAATCCTCTCCGATCTTAACGCAATCCTCTTCGGAATAAATGGTAGAGGTCGCGTTGTTAGTGGTGGTAATAGATACTAGATTTCCTCCCTTTACGCTTAGTGTTACATAATATTCCACGTCCTTCGCCTTTATTTTAAACATTTTACTTTGTATTGCTCCTTCAAGTGTTGCGATAAGAGTAGAATCATAGCTGTTTTCGATGAAAGACGCTGCCTTTCTTTTAAGTGCGTCGTCGGGTAAGTAATCACCGCTGAGCCCCTTTGCCTCTTTATTTTCCAAGGCATCGCTAAAGGGGCCGTCGTAAATCAACGTAGGATATTCGTCCCCTTGCTCGCTATTATCGTTCAAAAAGGAATTGTCTTCCTCCATGTTATCTATAAATGAATAATTACCGCTCTGAACTTCTTCGGAATATGCTGATAGTTTGTCTTGAAGCATGACCGCCTGCACATATACAATCGCCAAATTGTCTCGGTCAGTTTCTTCCAATTCTCCGTTTGAAATTAGTTTATTGTTTAGAGACAGAGCCAAATCGGAGATTTTATTCATAAAGCCCAACGCTTCCGTTCCACTCCCCGTTGCTCTGACGATTCCCGACATGGCACCGACTGCTTTAACAGAGTGGTTTTGAACCTCGGATAATAGTTTTTGTTGCATTTCCTTCGACTCGCTTATCCTTAGCTTATTTAGGTAATCCGAAACTTGAGATAATTCATGACACAATTCATAATAACCTTTTTCGTATATTTCCTCTAGAGATTTTTCTAAATTTTTTTGTGTTTGTACTTGCTTTCCGCCAATAATTCCCCAAGCTATTGCTAGCCCGATAAGGGCAAGAGACAGTATTGCTATTGCAACCCAAAGGGGTAGCAGCTTTCTTTTTTGAATTTCCATATTTCCCTCCTAAACGCAAAAACTATGCTCTCCGATTACCAAACGGACCTCTCTCGACCATATCCATTTTGATGTAGCAGTTCGAGGATTGTAGTAATACAGGCAACCGTTTGTAGGATCCCATCCGGATAAGGCATCTTTTGCTGCAGAAATTGCATTGCTGTCGGGAGTGAGATTGATTTGACCATCGGAAACGCAGGTAAAAGCTCCCGATTGATAGATTACTCCCGACACGGTATTGGGAAAACTCGAGCTTTTCACTCTATTTAAAATGACGGCACCGACTGCTACTTGTCCTACATAAGGCTCTCCTCGAGCCTCTCCGTAAATACATCTTGCCAAAAGATAGCTATCATTTGAATTGTAGCTAGAGCTTGAGGAGGATGTGAGACTTATGCCTATTTTCGCTGCCGTAGCGTTACCTACAATTCCGTCTGCGGTAAGTCCGTTCTTTTTTTGAAATTTTTTCACTGCAGCAACTGTTTGAGAACCGTAGATTCCGTCAACCGTGCCGCTATAATATCCCCAGTTTTTTAGCTTTGTCTGTATAGTTCTAACTAAAGTTCCGCTATCCCCTCTTTTAACAACAGCCGCTTCTTTTTCTTCCGATTCTCCGAGAAGCGTAGGCGATAAAAATAAGGTTAAGCCAAACACTATTACAATTGCTATGGTGAAAAAAGTTATTATCTGTTTACCCATATTAATCTCCTTGATTCTTTTTATTTAATCCATCAAAAAAGTCTTTGATTATAGATTTGTATTCTATTTTATCGGTGCCTTTGTCTTCGCTTGCGATAAAACAAAGAGGAGGATACGCAACGCACCACCAGTTGTCACCCTTTCCCGTGCCCAATTCTATTATCAAAGCCTCGTATTCTCCATCGGGGAGGGTTAGCTCTCCGTAACTTCTTGTAGGAAAAGATTCCATACCAAAGCGTGCTTGAGCTTTATAGGAAAAACCGTTCTGTTGCAAGACGTTATTTGCAAGCTCTGAAAGATAATCGAGCTTATCAAGGATGAGATGTCTCATTTCCTCTTTGCTCGATATATTCTCTGCCTCTTTTGTCAAATAAGCTACAACCTCATCACGTACTAAAAGTTTTACGGCTTGTGCATCGCTTTCGTTAGAATCGGCACGAATATGTATTCTTATATAGTCTTCCTTGTTGATTTCCGACGAGCACGCCGTAAATGCTAACAAACAAAGGACAATTAATCCAAATATGAATGCGAACTTTTTCATAAAAACTCCTTATACATAGGAATTATTGCCACAAAAAGCAATGATAAACTTATGAATCAAAAAAAAGCAAAGTAATATTTTCTTTACCCCTCAATGCAATTGGCAGGAAAGTATCTTGATAGAGCACATGTATTCAAAAACGAGTTTTTTCAAAAATAGTTTGTCAAAAATAGTTGACTATTTTTTGATTAAGATATATTATAATAAGGCTATTTGTGGAGCTTTGCCCAAAATGCGAATTAGCCCCTTGCGTTTTAGATAAAGTGAAGACAAGTTATCCATCGGTTCTTCTTTCTTCACGAGGCAATAATTATGGAGGATTTCAAATGAATACTTATATGGCAAAACCTGCTACCGTTGAAAGAAAATGGTATGTCATCGATGCAGAAGGTATGGTATTAGGTCGTTTAGCAACCAGAGTTGCTGCTATTCTTCGTGGAAAGAATAAGCCTATTTTCACACCCAACGTTGACACAGGTGATTATGTTATTGTTATAAATTGTGATAAAGTAGTTCTTACCGGTAAAAAGTTGGAACAAAAGATGTATAGACACCACAGCGGTTACGTTGGTGGATTGAAAGAAGAAACTGCTAAAGACGTTCTTGCGAAAAAACCCGTATTTATGGTAGCTCATGCAATCAAGGGTATGCTTCCCAAAAATGCTCTTGGAAGACAGATGTTCAAGAAGTGCAAGCTTTACGCTGGTAGCGAGCACAATCACGAAGCTCAAAAGCCCGAGCTTCTTAAGTTCTAGTGAGGTGAAGTATGGCAGCATCTAAGAAATCAAGCAAAAAGAAAGTTCAATACTGGGGAACCGGTCGTAGAAAACACGCAGTTGCAAGAGTTCGTCTTATCCCTGAGGGTGAAGGAAATATTATAATCAACAAGCGTACAATTGACGAGTACTTCGGTGGTCTTGAAATAGTTAAGTTGATCGTTCGTCAACCTTTGGAGCTTACCGGCACCATTGGAAAGTATGATGTATATGTAAACATCAGCGGTGGTGGTTATACAGGTCAAGCAGGTGCTATCCGTCACGGTATCTCCCGTGCATTGGTTCTTGCAGAGCCTGAGACAAAGGCTGCTCTTAAGGCACAAGGTTTCTTGACAAGAGATCCTCGTATGAAGGAAAGAAAGAAATACGGTCTCAAAAAGGCAAGAAAGGCACCTCAATTCAGCAAGCGTTAATCGTTTTTATCGAATCAAACGTATTGCATCGTTTAAAAACACAAAGCTTCGGTTGATATATTCAATTGAAGCTTTTTTCAAGTTCAAAGAAAAACCTCCACAACAATGTGGAGGTCAACTGTTATTGTTTGTAGGGATTATAAGATGATTGTAGATTATTACTCTCTGTTTTTTCTGCGATAGTATGCTTCTATTGCCCTTTGCATATTGGCTCTTCCTACCGGATTGGCGGTGTGGAATTCTATCGGATACATTATATCTCGCTCGATAAGCCAATCTATAAGAGCTATACCGTCTCCACCCTCCGTAAAATAATCGCCAAGGTCGTGATCGCAATCGATAACCTCTAATTCTATTCCTTCCTTTTCAAAGTTTGTTATAGCCTCTTTACATTCGTTGACGCTTTTGCAGGAAATGTATCCCTCGGGAGTAGGTCGAATATCATCTAGCCAAATTTTAACACTTTTCATCGTTTCTAAGTTATAGCATTATAACGGATTGTTTTTGTTGTCAGGATTGTCGTCTTGCGATTCGGATACTGTTTCACTTTCATTTGAATCTGAGAAACCAAATAACTCTTCCTCTTCAGGATCGCCATCTACAGTGGTTGTATCGCTTGTATTCTCTTCCTTTCGGTTTTCCTTTTCTTCATTTCCGAAAAGTTCTTCCTTTAGCTCGGAATTATACTTTACGATTTTTATAAGCCGACGTCCTAACCAACGATAAACATATTGAATTGCATAGTCATACAAGATGTATAATGGGGATGCAATTAATGCTGCATAAATGTATTTGAATTGAAGATTGAAACGTTCAAAAACGTTTATAATCGAATCTAGCCCGTATAGCTTAAAAACACCGAATAATGCGATATTGAATAGAATAAGCTTTATGGGAATGCAGATATACCATTTATTCCTCAAGTATTTCTTGCAAAGATACATAACTATAACTTGCAAGCCAAAAATAAAAGCAAACGGCACGACATTTGCCGGTGAGAAGATAAGGGATAGCGCCCCTCCTGCGAGATATGCCATCACCGCACCCCAAAAGCTTCCTGCAATTAAGGGAAGTGTTAAAGATACCCCCGCAAGTGCAAAGAAACTTAGCTTTGCAACGGGGGAATAATTGGCTCCGAGTAATGCAATTACGATAAAAGCGGTCGTAATGCCTGCTATGGATATCTCAAATGCAATTTTCTTACGATTTTTCGATGCCATTTTTCTAGGCGTTTAGCCTCTACAACAACAATCGCAAAGGCAGTTCACGCAAATCATTGTTTGGCAAGCTCTGCAACAGCTATCTTCGGCAGCTCTCGCATCACCGGGATCGGAGTAGCTTCTGGAGTAGCCCGAGGCTCTTTTGTGTGCATGAGAGGAATCGGACGGGTTGGAATAGCTTCTTCCAGCCGTTCTACTCTCGATTTTCTTATTTATTTTTTCTAGACTATTCTTGTAAGAAGTATTCGTGGGGTCCATCGAGCAAGCCATTTCCAATTGTTGTTTTGCCTGCTCGAGATTGCCTTGATGGTAGTAAATAGCGGCTTGACAATGGTTCCATCTGGCACCTCTTGTGGAAATGTTATTCAAACGGCTATCAGCTTCGCTGATTTTCCCGGCTTTTATCAAGCGTTCAATTTCCGCATACTCGGCATCCGAAGTGTCGTCAATAGGGGCATAACCACCATAGGCAGGCTCGCTTGTGTGTATCGGCTCATCGTGAGTAAAATGTGCCGAAAGCTCGCTAAAGGCGTTCTCGACTTCGGTAAGCTTACGGGCGGCATCTCTACCGGTAACACCCTCGCAATGCATATCAAGCTTGTACTTATCTCTTAAAATTTGATATTGTTCTTCAATTTCCGCTTGAGTAGCAGTTTCGCTGAGTCCTAAAACTTCGTATGGGTTTTTTGACATTTTGTATTCTCCTTGCTAAATATTTGTTTTGCTCGGCTTCCTAGTCCGAACCACAATGTATTTGTTATAATGCTTTCCGTTTCAAAAACGGCTATATTATCATAGTTTTCTTTTATCTCGAAGAGTATTTCATTCAATAACTCTTCAAGCACGCTCGAGTGATTATCGATTAGGTCAACCTTTGTTTTGCATTCCGGATAGTTTAATGCGAAAACATTGAATTGTTTATCTTTAATGTCTGACTCGAAGTCATCAACGGCATCTAAAAGATAAACGTATTTTCCGAGATAGTAGGCAACCTCTCCTATCTCATCGGTATACTTGTCCTTGGTTAATACCTTAAAGACTTCCTTCATACAATGAGCGAAGGGGGCTGAAACGCAATCAAAGGTGGTCTCGCCCTTTTCTGCCTCGATTTGCTTAACATAGCACTCGTCTAACAACTTTGCAACCTCGGGCAATTTTTGTCTTGCTTTCTTTATTTTTCCCTTAAATGTACCTCTTAAAAATCTTTTTGCCGTTGAGGGTTCATCTGCCAAATCGTCTCGACACTTAAAGTCTGCAAGGAGTGCATTTAGGTAAACACAGTCGACGCTTACGGGATTGGATTTCAGAATGCATTTTTTCTTAAATGGATTCAGAATGCAAGCTTCGGTTGAAAACTCCATTTTTTGATCCATTATGCCGTGAAGCAATATGTTGATAAAGGTAACGTCATAGTTTACAGATAAACGCATAAGAGTTCCCTGTTCGCATTTTATGCTTTTACACATGCCGCAATAAAATGCCTTATATAGGGCATAATCTTTCATGAACATATTGGGCTTGTCTGGAAGAATGTATCCGAACATAATTACTTTCCTATGAATCCGACCTTACGATAAACTTTGCTTATTGTTCTATCTGCAATTCTTGATGCTTTTTCGGCACCTTGGCGGAGCACTTGATCAAGATAATCCTTATTAGACATTAGCTCCAGATATTTTTCCCTTACAGGACGCAGCGTTTCAACTACGGCATCTCCGACTTCTGTCTTAAAATCTGCATAAGAGCAACCCTGGAAGTGTGCCTCGGAAGCTTGCAGCGATTGATTCGTCATAACGGAATAGATTGTCAACAGGTTGCTGATTCCGGGTTTATCAGGACTTATTTTGATTTCATTGCCGCTGTCTGTTACCGCACGTTTGAATTTCCTCATAATGGTATCGGGATCGTCCTTTAAAAAGATTACACCGTTAACGTTATCATCGGTCTTTCCCATCTTTGAAGAGGGATCTAAAAGATTTTGTATCTTGGCACCGGTCTTAGGAAATATACCGTCCGGAACGGTGAAGGTTGGAGAATACTTATTGTTAAAGCGTTCTGCAATAGTACGTGCAAGCTCCAAATGCTGTTTTTGATCCTTTCCGATAGGAACATAATCTGCGTTATATAAGAGTATATCTGCAGCCATCAGGGTAGGATATGCGAATAAGCCAACGTTGACGTTTTCGGGATTTTTCTTACTTTTGTCCTTGAATTGTGTCATTCTTTTGGCTTCTCCGAATTGAGTATAGCAGTTAAGAACCCAAGCAAGCTCTGCATGCGCATGAACGTGAGATTGTGCAAAAATAATGCTTTTTTCCGGATCTAAGCCTATGGCAAGAAAAATTGCCATAAACTCATAAGCTCTACGACGTAGATCTGCGGGAACATTGTCTACGGTTATGCTGTGCAAATCGGCTATAGTGTAAATACAATTATGCTCCTCCTGAAGTTTAATCATATTTTTTAATGCACCGATATAGTTTCCGAGTTGTAAGTCACCGGTGGGTTTTAGTGCACTGTAAACTATTTTCTTATCCATATTATTCTCCTGTTACGCTTATTTTAAAGCGTCCTTTATTATTATTTGTACTTTTTTCTTTAAATCGTCAACGCTTAATGAAGGAATTTCCTTTGTTTTGGGGTCAATTTCTACTAAGAAATCAGGAATTGTTTCTCCTGTCCAAAATGATAAATCGAGAATGGTTTTTATTTCGTTTTTAGACTGTTTTCCCGTTATGGCAGAGTATACTTCTATAGGAAATCTGAAGGGGTTGTACAACGATACGATAATAGAATCTCTTTCATCGCCGCTTTCTGCGTAATAATCATTATAAACGCTATAGGCTGATGCTAAACTCGGATCGGCAAGATAGTCGTATTCGTCTAAAATAACCGAGGTACATGTCATCGTGTCGTCAATAGAGCAATCTCCCGCAAAAAGACCCTTTTTATAAAAGCTGCGTTTAAGAGCAAACTCGTTTGTTTGCTCATAGCTCTTGTAAAGCTCTCGTGCAAGTTCGTAATCTCTATCGCAAAGCTCAAAGGTTAATATTTCCCATAAAGGATATTCTTCGTTTAGTGCCGAAATATCGTTTTTTTCGTTATGGCACTTGTATATGCCATTAGAAAGAAAATCGACAAGGGGACCGTTGATACCGTTTGCGGCAATTATGGAATAGATAGGTACGCCCATTTCTTTTGCATAATAGCTTGCAATGAGACAACGATAATCCCCTTCAGGAATTGAAACATTGAAGCTTTTAAATTTTTTCCCTTTTTCGTTTAGCAGATCGCAGTAAGCTGAAATAAAACAGCAGATAAGAGGAAGGATACATACCCAGTGACTTGAAGGGAAAACAACGTTTTCAATGTCCGTATCTGTTAATTTCAGTTCATCGATCACCGAAAGAACTGTGTCATATATGGTTGAGCGTGATGCATTTATCTTGAAAGGATAAACATTGTCGGCTTTAATTAAAAAAGAGGATAATTCCTGAATTCTTGAACAATCGTTAGCGGAAAACGGAGCCAATACGATAGCATATTCTGCATCTTTAAAGGAGTTGGCTAAGGCTGGAATTTGCTCTGGTTTGGTTGAAATAAAAAGCTTCTTTCCCTTGGTTTCTTTCTTCTTAAGGTATAAATCGTAGATTGCACGCAAGAAGGGAAGGCAAGTATCGTCATATGAGCAGGTATTATTCCAAAGCTCGAGAAAATGTAAACCGTCGTCTATTTCCAAAAGGGAATAATCGTTTTCAGCGTGAATGCTTTCAACTGCTTCTAAAATGCTCTCTTGGGAGAACTCTTCAAAAAATAAACTTGCAATATAGGCAAAACGTTCATTGAAACTCAATTCCTTGAGGAATTCAAAATCTGCCGATGTCAATTTCGGCAGATTTTGGGGCAAGAAGAAACCACCGTTACTAGACGTTCCCTTTAATACTGCCTCAATCGCACTTACTGTTTCTCCCTTTCTCGTATCAATGAATAGCACTATATTCTCTCCTTTTGGAACCTTTCGAAATAATCGGGAAGCTTAGGGGTGCTGACTGTAAAGATAATGTTGACTTCGTGAGCCATCGAAGTTTTTGAGATAGCGTCAAAGAATTTTTCCAATTCCTCTACCGATTTATTGGTCATACGATGAACTCCGTCAACATAGATTTCCTCTATATCATGATTGCCTGCAATAAGACCTCTTATGAAGCCTGACAAGCCTATATCGGTTTGGATTTCATAGTCATTAACATTAATTAAACGAACATCATACTTAACCTTGTGCATGTATTTGTCGGTATCGGTAAGAAAAACAATATCACCGGAGCTTTTTTCACAAGCCTCGTTTGCATAATCTATTACCCTTCCTGTTTTACCACTGCCCTTGGCACCGTATATTATTTTAATCATTGATAGCCTCCGATTTTAGGTCTTGCCCGAATTGTTTGAAGCACCATAACGCTTCATTATAACTATTATATATCATAAAACATTAAAATTCAATTGAAAGTAAAAAAATAAACGCTATATTAGAACAATTTTAAGGCTTTTTATTATCAATCGACAAGCAGTGTGTGGTTTTATATTGATTTTAGGTCCTTTAACGCCTTTACAATGAAATGCTGTCTGGAGGCAGTACCTAGATTATTCCTTTGCAGTGTTTTTATATGTTGCACGCACGGGGTTATACAAAACACAAGCCTAAGGCTGTGAGAAGAATTGTGTATCCCAAAATTTTCTTCGGGTATTTGTTGGCAACATTGTAATCGGATAAAGTCAGGATTCCTGTATACCATATCGGCAAAACGGCGGGAATTATATTCAATCCTATTGAGATATTTGCTTTTGCGAGAATAGAGATTAGGTAGTTTAATACGATGAGAATGTATTTTGCTAGAGTTAAAGGAAATACCGCAACGGGAGTATACCATACTATCGGAAGACTCATAAAGAAGACAACAAACACAAAACTTGCAATGGGAATTACGAACAAGGAGGCTGCCACACTGAAGAGGGAGAATTCGTCAAAGAAAAATATTGTAAGTGGTGCGAGGGAGATACTGACGGATAAATTCATAGCCAAAGCATCTGTTCCTTTCTTGATAAACTTGGATAAGAATCTCCTCACCTGCGGGTATATTAGATAAATACCGAGTATCGCAAAATAGCTTAACAGAAAGCTTATATCGAATAGCCAATTCGGTTTTAGTATGAGAGAAATTAATGCGGCAAAGGAGATTGCGGTAAGCTTGTCGGGACAGTGATTGGTTGCTCTTAACACCATATAGCCGACCGCCATTATCGATGCTCTGATTACCGATGGAGAAAAGTCACATAGAAATGCGTAAAATCCAAGAAAAATCACCAATATCGGGATTGATTTTAACTTCGAGCATTTGAAAAGCTTGAAAAAGAAAAAGATTATTCCGAGAACAACACCGACGTGCAGACCTGAAACGGCAAAGACGTGTGCTGCTCCGATTGTTCTATAATCAAGCTCGGTTTGGTAATCAAGATATTCGGTAGAGCCGAAAAGCATAGATACTGCAAAACCCGATACATCGTCACCCACGGCTTCAGACATCGAAACTCTCACGATTTCAATGATTCTAATTCTTAGCGGTATGTCATCGACATAGTCTTTCAATACATAGTCCGTTTCACATCTATAATAAAGTTTTTGTGCAAAGTTGTGCATAACATAGCTGTCACTTTCAACAATTTCAAGAGTCTCTATGTTTCCGAAACAGCTAACGTAATCTCCCAACTCTAAGTTTTCACCATAAACCAGCCTAAGCTTTCCGTCATATTTTTGTCCGTCCAATACCAGCTTATCCAACTCATACGACCCGGAATCCACTCCCACAATTCTTCCGCTGAAATTGACATTTTCTGTAGAATAAAAGGAGTTCTTTTTATAATGTTCGACAATACCTAAATAGGATAGCGAAAGAATGATGAATATGAGGCATAGTATGAAAAGAGGCTTATCGATTTTGCCTATAAGCAAAAGAATGAAAGCCGCAACTACAAGCAGACAAAGGCATATTACACAATATAAAAAATTAAGTGAACAAGAGATGATTCCTCCTATGAAAAACAAAAGAAGCAGAGGTATTACTCTTGTGTTAAGCTTCACGGGAAAGCCCCATTCGCCTCTTATTGTTTCTCTATCCCTAATTTCACCGATCATAACTCTTCCTTGTGTGAATAAATACAAAATAATTATAAACGTTTTCTTTGCACTAAGTCAATATCCATAATGAGTAAAACAATGATAAATCACTGGGAATTGTATCATAAACATGAGATTATACGGTATGTCTTATCAATAAATTGTCCATAAAATATCTATGGATGAGATATAACTTTGGGTGCAGTGTAAGAGATGTGTTAATTTCTTGGTTATTATTAGATTTATCCGAAACAAAATAATGCATCGGGGCTCTTATTCTCGATTTCCGTTAAATTTCTCGTGTAAACTTTTATGCTATAATTGCATTGACAAGCCTGTATTTTAATTTTTTCGTTTTCTTAAAGAAATTTTTATAAAAAACGTTTGACAAATTTGTTTATACATTGTAGACTATTAGAGCGTTGAATTCCAGCGAACATCGCGGGGTAGAGCAGTCGGTAGCTCGTCGGGCTCATAACCCGGAGGTCGTAGG